>DASVEF010000001.1:0-6269 GCA_036380715.1 Thermoanaerobaculia bacterium
TATTCGCTACCAAACGTCGCTTGGGATTCCTTGCTCAGGGGAAGCTCGTTGTCGAAGAACTCGAAAATCGCTTGCAGGCGCTGTTGCCCGTCTACGACCTCGAACTCCTCCGGCTCTTTCGATGTACGGAGAAAGTAGAACTTCGGAAGCTTCCAGTCCTTCAGAATGGAGTCTATAAGCCGCTGCTTCTTCGGCCTGCTCCAAACCTTTGTTCGCTGCCAGTCCGGAATCTCATAGCGATCGCGCCGCTTATAGATTTTATCAATTGCGCGCTTCTGGGCCGACATCTTCATCGAAGGTCCTCACTTCCGCCTCAAGCGAATAAGCCGGTATAGCTAAGTGCAGGCCGGCTATTTGCGACAATCGAGGAATTCAAGCACCGCTGCGTTGAACACTCGCGGGTTCTGACGCGGAGAGCCGTGTCCGGCCCGTGGAACCGTTAGTCGATCGGCCTTGGGCAGAAGGCGGCCGAGTTCCTCGGTGACCATCCTGTGTAGCTCGTCCGTATCCGCACCCCTGACGATCAAAACGGGCATCCGCAATCCACGTATGGCATCTTTCGGCAAGTTCGGGAACGGATCCGACGACGAGGTGATCGCCTTGAAGAACCGCGCGTTCTGCAGGATGGAGGTGCGACGCTCGGCGGGAAGTCCATCGAACGTCCCTGGGCCGTCGAACGTGTCGATGAAGAGCCGCATGGCAGCTTCATCATTTCCTGCCGCAAACGCCCTTCTGGCAGGTTCATGAACGGTCGCCACGCGCTCTCGATAGAGCGTCGCGCCTCGCGCGGTGCCCGTGACCCATGAGTGAACCGGCGGCTCGGCGAGAACCATGCTGCGGACCAGCTCGGGATGTTTGATCGCCAACGCCAAGGCTGTGAAGGCACCGTAGGACGTCCCGACCAGGTGGACAGCCCCCAGTCTGAGCGCCGCGATCAGGCCGGCGAGGTCGTCCGCATCGATGAGGGCAGAATGATTCGCGGCAGTGAGCGGGTTTGCATTGGGCCAGTGGTAGCGACGACTGTATGAGATGACGCGATGTCGCGGAACCAGAGCTTCCATCAGTGACTGCCACGCGCGGTAGTCGCCCTGCCCCCCATGAAGCAGAATCACCGGCTCGCCCTGCCCTTGCTCGATGTAGTGCAGCTCCACGTCGCCCACCACCACCTTCGCCGGCCGGGCAGTCTGCGCGAACGCCTGCTCCGGCAACGACGGTAGCACCGAGGCTACGAGCAGCGCTGTCGTCGCCGTTATTCTGGAGATCGAAGGGTGAAACATTGACGGACCTCACCTTCCTGGTTGCAACTTCAGCGCAGCCGCCTAACGGGAATGCCCCTCACCGGCGGCGCCTGAGGCCTCGTAGATTCTACACTGACAACATGTTCACTACTGCGGTATCGATCTCCACGCCCGGAGCCTCTAATGTCACAAGGGGAGGTCCTGGTTCACCGGAAGCTGCCCCTGCGATCGAGCGCCCCTCAGTCGGGCGCAAGGCGGCATGATGACGATGTTTACTTGGACTGCTCGCGGACTTCGAAGCACCAACCCCCCGGCCGCTCAACAACGAGGAGGACTCCGGCGGCTTCCGGGAATGCTGCCGGAGGGGTGATCCGCCGGCGGCGCTCCATCCAGACCCTTTTGACCTCGTTTTCGTTCCGGTAGAGCCCTTCCCGGGCCTTCTGCCGCGCAAAAAGGCCGGGTACACCCCCGTACCCGTCAAAAAAATGCAGGGAAGGTCAGGTACCCCCCCGTACCTTTCGGGTACCCCCCTGTACCTTTGAGGTAGGCCGCAGTACCTGTAAAATTTTTGCGAGGGACGTCAGGTACCCCCCCGTACTTTAGAGGTACACCCCTGTACCTTTCGGGTACACCCCCGTACCCGAAGAAAAACGGCGCCAAAATCGAGGTACACCCCCCTACCCGGCTTTTTCTCGCGCAGAACGGCGGGTACGGTCCCCTACCCGGCTTTTTTTTCGCGCGGATCGCCGGGTATTGCCCTCGACCCGGGCTTTTCCCGTCCGCAACGGTGTTTTTCAGCGATCGGCGGGCAAGAACATTGGCTCCGGCGGTTTTCTCGCCGACGGCCGGCGTGGAGCATTGTTGGAGCGCGCGTGACGGACCCGGATCGGCCTTTCACAATGTTCGACGTCGCCGGAACCATCTTCAGAGCGCCCGAGCCATGAGGAAAGCCGGCGCGAGGACGTTTCAAGCCGCCGGAACATTGTTCTTGCGGGCCGCAGGTGGAGGAGCGGTGCGGCCGGGAGCTTACCGCCTACTCCTCGTTCCCGTCCTCTTCCTGCTCCAGGCTCTGGACGATCTGGGTGACTTCGATCTCGGCGCGGCGGATCTTGCCGCGGCAGAGGTCGAGGAGCTGGGCGGCGCGGCGGAGCTCTTCGGCGAGGCGGTCGATGTCGACCTCTTCGCCTTCGATCCGCTCGAGGATCCCCTCGAGCTCTTCCATGGCAGCGCGGAAGCTCGGCGTTTCGGCGTTCTGGGTGGTCTCGTTCATGCTCCCTCCACTCGGCTCTTGAGGCTTCCGCCGGAAATCTGCGTGGTGATGAGGTCGCCGGCTCCGACCTGGTCCGGGCGCCGGAGGAGCGCGCCCGCCCCGTCCCGCGTGAGGCTGAAGCCGCGCTCCAGGGTCCTTTCGGGGGCGAGCTGGACGCAGAGCCGCTCGATGCCCTGGAGCTTCGCGGTGGTCTCCCGCAGGTGGCCCCGCGCGGCGGCGGCCACGCGCTCTCCCAGGCGGACGCGGTCGCGCTCTCCGCTCTCCAGGAGGCGCGGCGCCAGCACGGTCAGGCGGTCCCGCAGCCCGTCCTGGCGTCGCTCCGCTTGGCGCAGGCCGCTCCGCCCGAGACGGCCGAGGGCGCGGGCGTGCTCTTCGATCCTCTGGCCGGCGGCGGCGAGGCGCATGCGGGCGAGGCTCACGCCGCGCTCCGCCCGGCCCAGCGCTTCGCGGCCGGCGCGCAGCGGCTCCAGGGCTTCGCGCAGCAGCCGGCCGCGCAGGTCGGCCAGGGCCTGTTCCTGGAGGGCGATCCGCTCGACCAGGAACTCGGCCACTTTGGTCGGAGTCTTGAAGGCGGTGTGGGCCACCATGTCGGCGATCGAGCGGTCGATCTCGTGGCCGAGCCCGGCGAGCACCGGGAACGGGGCGAGGGCGATCGCTTCGGCGATGGCGCGGCTGTCGAACACCGCGAGGTCGCTGCGCGAGCCGCCGCCGCGGATCAGCACGGCGCAGTCGATGGACAGCCCGGCCAGCGAGCGCAGCGCCGAGACCACTTCGCGCTCGGACTCCCGCCCCTGCACCGAAGCGTGGACGAAGATCACCCGGAAGCCGTAGCCGCTCTCCGCCAAGCCGGAGAGGAAGTCGTGATAGGCGGCGCTCTCGTGCGAGGTGATCAGGGCGATCGTCAGCGGCAGCTCGCACAGGGGGAGGCCGCGGTTGCGCTCCAGGAGCCCGGCCGCGGTCAGCGCCGCCAGGGTCTCGCGCCGGCGCAGCTCCAGCATCCCCAGGGTGAAGGTCGGATCGACCTCGCGCACGCAGAGCTGCAGCCGGCCGCCGGGGCCGTAGAAGTCGATGCTGCCGCGGACGCGGATCTGCATGCCGTCCGCGAGCCGCTGGCCGGCCATGTCGAGCATCCGGCGGAGCCTGAGGAAGTCCCCCTTCCAGATCACCGCTTCGAGCTTGCCGACGATCTCGTCGCGTTCCCCCTTCTCGACCAGCTCGAAGTAGAGGTGGCCCCGCGCGCTCGGGCGGACGCGCTGCGCCTCGCCCGCCACCCAGACGGAGGAGAAAGCTTCGTCCAGGAAGTCGCGGATCTCCCCGCACAGCCGGGAGACGCTGTAGGTGGGCTCGAAGAGCGGGAGCGACTCAGGAGCCATACCGGTCCACGATGGGGCCCTCACCCCCGGCCCCTCTCCCGGAGAGAGAGGGGTGAGCTCCGGGAAAAACCGAAAGGTAGAGCGTTGCGATGCTTTTTCCCCCTCTCCCCCCGGGAGAGGGGGTCAGGGGGTGAGGGCTCGACGGAGCGCCTCCGCGCATTCGAGACATCCTCTCAGTGATAGGACTTCAGCTCCTTGGATGTGCCGAGCGGGATCGACTCCGCCCACTCCACGGCCTTCCGGTCGCCGCCGGTCAGCTTGCCCAGGAAGTCGACGGCCTCGTCGCGCTCGCGGAAGAGCCGCCAGATGAAGGTGTGGCCGGCCGGGGCGGTGAAGTAGGTGTAGCTCTTCGCGCCGCCGCTCAGGTCGAAGCCGAGGTTGCTCTCGCCGTTGACGCCCACGCAGGCGACGGCGATGGCGCGCCAGGCGAGGGCCAGGGCGCGGATCGCGTCCTCGTAGTCTCCCAGCTCTTCGCGCGACAGCGGCGAGTGGTAGACGGAGATGCGCGAGCCGTCCTCTTCGGCCAGCAGGTTGTACGGGACGTCGTTGCGGTCCATCGCGTCCTTGGTATCACTGGTGGTCACGAAGACGTCCTCGGTGCCGACCACCTTGTAGGTGATGGCGTAGGTGTCCTTCTCAATGGCGGAAAACGACTCGGCGAGGATGCTCTCATCCTCGATCGTGAAGTAGTACAGACGGTTCATCATGCGTCGTGCTGCCATCAGGCAACCTCCGGAATTCTTTGTCGTCAGGTAAGACGTTTATTCTAGCAAATCAGGTCTCGATCACCTGGACGTGGGGGCGAAGCTGCCGCCGCCCTCCCAGGACGAGCCCCAACAGGAAGCCGACCGCGCACCCTCCCAGGTGCGCGGCGTTGTCGATCCCCGGCATGCTGAAGCCGAAGACGACGTTGATGCCGGCCCACAACAGAAGCTGGCCGAGCAGCGATTTGGCGAACGGGTTCAGGACGTCGCGGTGGCGCAGCAGGAACGCGACCAGGGCGCCGAGCAGGCCGAAGATCGCGCCCGAAGCGCCCGCGCTCAGCCCGCGGGTCCACAGCAGGCTGGTCAGCGAGCCGCCGGCGCCGCTGAGCAGGAAAACGATGAGCAGCGGCACCGACCCCAGCCAGAGCTCGAAGAGCGCGCCGAGCTGGTACAGCGCCCACCCGTTCAGCAACAGGTGAGCGATTCCGATGTGGAGGAAGACGCTCGCCAGCAGCCGCCACCACTGCCCCGCCTCCCACACCAGCGGCGGGTAGTTGGCGCCCATCTCCAGGAGCACCCTCTCGTCGGTCGAGCCGCCGCGCAGGGTCTCCAGAAGGAAGACCAGGGCGATGGCGATCAACAGGAGAGTCGTGACGGGCGTGCGCCGGCCGAGGAGCATCGGGATCAAGAGCGCCTAGCCGGCGTTCCCCAGATAGCTGTCGAGGCGCTGCCGCTCCTCGGTCGTGAGGTCGGAGCTCTCCAGCAGGAACGGTTCCCCGGGCTCCGGCAGCGGCACCACGACCCGCGACAGCGAGCGTTCGAGGCCGGAGCAGTCGAAGGAGGTCAGGGGGATCGCCGACAGCCCGTCGCAGAAGCCGACGATCTGCCGCCCCACGCCGCTCTGGATCTTGATGCCGACCCGCTTCGGGAGCTGCTCGGGGGTGACCAGGTATCCTTCCTTCACCTTCTGAAGGCGGACCCGCCCCTGCACGTTGGCGGCCTGCGGCGGCACCACGACCTTGTCCTGGAGCCGCGTCCCCATGCCGCCCACGTCCACGTCGGCCACCAGCCATCCCTGGCCCGAGAATTCGATCCGCAGGTCCGCGCTGTGGCTGCCGCCGGCCCCGGGCTCCAGCCGAAGCAGGTGATTGCGCACGGTCACGTTGTTGCGCGGCGACGAAAGCTGGATCGTGATCGGCCCCTCGGCCACCGGCAGGATCTCCGGCGTCACCTCGCTGTAGTCGCGGTTGAGCCGCTCGAACCGGAACTGCCCCAGAGGCGCGGGCGCCGGGGCGTTGCCGAGGAGGAAGACGGCGAGGAGCAGGGTGGCGAAGAGGGGTTTCATGGTCGATTCCTGAGGGCGGACATACCCCAATGCGGGCAGACAACACCCTATCAGACCTCTTAAACGGTCCAGGACCCGAAAAGCTTCCCCCGCCCGCCCCTCACCCCCCGGCCCCCCTCTCCCACCCGCACTCACGCCCGCCCGGGAGAGGGGGAAGACTCTCCGGATGTCATCCTGAGCGCAGCGAAGGATCTGGAGGATGGCGGCCTTGAATACCCCCACCCAGATTCTTCGCTCCGCTCAGAATGACTTCGGAGAGGGCTGATCCAGGTTCCCCCAGACCCGGTTACAACGTGTAAGTGTTTTGTTTTCAGATACTTCACTTTTTACTAGCGCTCC
>DASVEF010000002.1:0-3885 GCA_036380715.1 Thermoanaerobaculia bacterium
CTCATGATCGATCACATCCCTCTCAAGATTTGCAGGGAGTCGATGGCGCTCCCGGCTGGGGTTGCGTGCCGGAGGGGCGGAGCAACGTCCACCCAATCGGCGGTGAGCTTGCGCAGCTCGGCGACGCGCAGGGCATCGACGAGGTGGTCGTTGAGCTTGGAGAAGCGGCGGGTTTCGCCGGATTGCGAGTAGGTGTGATTCGCGAGGAGGTGGCGGACTTCCGGGTCGAAGGGCAGCTCGAGGCCGCGGCCGTGGAGGCGGCGCTCGATGAGCTGGGTGCCCAGCTCCTTGTAGGAGATGAGGATTTCGCGGCCGGAGGTCGGGTCGAGCTGCGGTTCGCCGGTCGTGGGATCGATCGCCGGCGTGGCGCGGTTGAAGACGTAGCCGGAGAGGCGGTCGCCGAGCTCCGGGGTGAGGAGATCGACCAGGACGCGGCCGACGCCGGTGGCGTCGAAGCCCCAGCCGCCGGCCGGGCGCAGGATGGCGTCGAGGGCGAGGATGAAATCGCGTTGGGCGTACCAGTTCCAGCCGGTGAGGTGGAGGCGGAGCGCCAAGGTATCGGCAAGGCCGTTGCGGCGTTGGAAGAGGATTTCCGTAACGGTGGCCGAGCCGACGTCCACGCCGGCGGTGAGGTCGCCGGGGATCGGGCGGACGAAGAACTTGGCGAGGTCGGTGATGGCTTCGCGGCGGCGATCGGCGGTCCAGCGATCCCAGCCTGAGACGTCGAGGGTGTCCTGCAGGACAGTCAGGAAAGGCTGGAGGGGGGTGTCTCCTTCGGTCTCTTCGTCGTCGTCGGACTCCGCCGGCCCGCGGCGGAGGGCGGGCTCCGGGCGGTGCTCACCAACTCGCGCTGCGCGCTCAGACAGTTGCGCTCCGTCCTCGCTCCGCCCTTCCGCCGCGGGCCTCTCGGTGTCCTCACCCCAGGGATAGGAGGGGTTGAGGCGGCGGGAGAGGGCGTCGAGGTGGCCGGCCCGGCTGTCCCAGCGGAAGGAGAGGGAGAGGTAGTCGGGGATCCAAGTGAGGGCGGGCTTGAGGAGGCGCTCGGGGAAGAGGGAGTACTCGGGATCGCCGGGGAGGCCGAGGACGTTGTGGATGTAGCCTGGCTCGTCCGGGCCGCCGTAGAAGCCGATGAATTCCTGGCGCCGCTCTTCGCACCAGAACGGGGCGGGCATGATGGTCTTGGGCCAGTGGAAGCGGACCCAGATCCGGCCGCCCAGGTCGCGGGCCAGGGCGCGTACGCCTTCCGGGGTGGCCGCCCCGGTGGGCCGCAGGAGCTGGTCAATGAGGAGGCGTGGCGCGTCCGGGAAGATGATCGATTCCGCCGGGAAGGCGTTGTCCGCAATGCGTTGGAAGGTGCATTCGCGGTCGCCTGTGGGCACGGAGTAGATGCGGATCTCGCAGCCGGGCTTGGCGGCGCGCCAGAATTCGGCCCAGCTTCGCGGATTGGTTACTTTGGCGGCCTCGTCGTGCAGTAGGAAGCCGCGGACGTGGATGCCACGGTAGGCGCGGCCGTCGTGGCCGGCCGGGCGAAACAGGGCTCGCAGGCCGTTGTGCCAAGTCAGCCGCCGGTAGGGCTTCGTAGTGCTGTTGCGCAGGGAGCGGTTGAGATAGGGGTTGGCGCTGAGCTGCCATTCGACCTCTTCCCAGATCTCGTCGAGGTCGCCGTCGAGGGCCGAGCCGACGAGCACGCTGCCGCGCTCGACGGCGAGGCATCCCCAGAGGAGGAGGCCGACGATCTCGCGGCTCTTGCCGACCTCCGCTCCGTCCTGGTGGACGGTGTGGCCGCGGAAGCGGAGGGAGGGTTTCTGATAGGGGAAAAGCTGCCAGAGGCCTCCGCCATCCTCCGGCTTGTTGACCAGATTGGTCTCGACCCAGAGGACGGGGTCGGCGTTGATGAGCCACCACTGGAGGCGATCGACGTCGAGGACCTGGTCGCCGAGCTGGACGTCGCCGCGCTCAAGCGCCTGCCAGGACCAGCGGTTGCGCCACAGCAATGCGTCGATCAGCTCCGGGAGATCGGGATGAAGAAGCTCGATGCTATGCATCCGAGTCTTCTCCCTCATCTGCCAGGCCTTTCCGCATCTGGCTCACCCAGGCGGCACGGCCGGCCAGGCCGAGTCCGTGATCTCTTTCGCGCTCGCCGGTGGCCTTCGGAGTGATGGCTTGGTCGGCGGCGGTGTGGCCGAGATGCCGCAGGAGTTGGAAGGTGTTTGCCGCTCGCGGGTTCTCGATCGGGCGCTCGGCGACGACTTCGAGGTCGCCCTCGGCGTTGCGGCCGACGATAGGGACGTTGACGACGAGGCCTTCCCGCAAAAGCGCGGCGAGCTCGCTGTGGGCGAGCGCGAGCTGGCCTCCCAGGGAGGTGGCGGTCAGCTCGGCCAGGCCTTTGAGGTCGCCGGTCTGGATGGCGGCGAGATAGGCCTGCATGACGTCCTGATGGCCGAGGGAGACCAGGCAGGCGGAGAGGCCGGCGCCGCGCGATTCGACGGCTTGTTTGACGTCACAGGTGCCGGTGCCGTCGTTCGGACAGACGGCGGGCTTGCAGGGCGGCAGCGCCTGGGCGAGCGCGGTGGTGGCGTATTCGCCGGTCTTCACCGCGGCCGCGCGGCGCTGGGCGCGTTCTTTCGCGGACAAGGGCTTGCCCTTGGGCCGGCCGCCCTTTTCCTTGCGCGTCTTTGGGTCTCGTTTCGGCATCTTGACAGCGCTCGTCGTTCGCGAGCAGGTTGATTCCATGAGCGCAAGAGCCCAAATCGACAAAGCCCTGGAAACAGGTGATAAACACATGAAAGAACAGGAGATAGAGGCTTCCGGCGGGGCGGGAAACTGTCACAGTAACTGTGACATCCTCGATGGATGGACATCGTTCTTGATCAGCGTCCGGGGCCGAACGGAGGGGACGGTGCGGAGGTATCGGCGACTGGTCGAGCGGCTTCTGGAGGACGTTGGAAAGCCGTTCGCGGAGCTGAGCCGGGAGGACGTCGAGAGGCATCTGCGGCGGCTGCACCTGGCCGGGCGGGGGGAGTCTGTCCGGCAGGGAGTTGTCGTGGCGGTCCGCTCCCTGGGCGAGTGGTGTCTGGCACATGGGATGGTCGAGGCCAATCCGGGCGCGTCCCTGTCGGGGCCGCGGCCTTACCGGCGGGAGATCAAGGTGCTGACGGTTGGTGAAGTGTCGCGGCTGCTGTGGGGAGACACGCCAGGCGCGCTGCCGCGCGATCTGCTGGCAATGCGCGACCGGGTGTTGCTGGGCGTGGCCTATGTGGCGGGGCTACGGGCGTCCGAGATCGGGCCTCTGGAGGCGGAGGGGGTGGTCTGGCACGAGGCGACTCAGACGTTCAGTGTGCTGGTGAGGAAGGGGAAAGGGGCGGGTCAGGACGTGCGGCTGCCTCTGGACCGGCCGGTGTCCCGGATGCTCGGGGCCTGGTTGGCGGCGAGACCGGCCGGGCGCTTCCTGTGGGGGCGCGCGCTGACGCGGGGGGCGGTGCGAAAGATCTTGCACCGGCG
Organism: Thermoanaerobaculia bacterium; assembly: GCA_036380715.1. Lineage (GTDB taxonomy): Bacteria > Acidobacteriota > Thermoanaerobaculia > Multivoradales > UBA5704 > UBA5704. The sequence goes on from DASVEF010000002.1 coordinate 3,502, forward strand.
GTGTGAGGAGGTCGGGATTGTGGCGGGTGGGCGGCGGATTTCGCCTCATGTGCTGCGGCATAGCATCGCCACCCACCTGTTGGATGCGGGGTTGGACATCCGGGAGGTGCAGCTCTTGATGAGGCATCGCTCGATCGCCACGACGGAGAAGTACCTGCATGCGGATGTGGGGCGGTTGGCGAGAGTGTTGGTGCGGGCGAGTCCGTTGGAGGGGCGGCGGAGGCGGGGGAAGGCGGTGGCGGTACGGCCGGTGATGGAGGGGATTTTGGGGGAGCTTGGGGAGTTTTTGGGTGGGCGGGGGTAGGCTTCCCAGGATGAGCTCTAGCCGGTCTTGGTGGTTTTCCAGATCTCGTAGACGCGGCGCGCCAAGGAGATTGGGAGTTG
>DASVEF010000003.1:0-35074 GCA_036380715.1 Thermoanaerobaculia bacterium
AGTCATCTGAGGAGATCCGAGCATGCAAGTCATCGAATTCCACGACCCGACGGGTCGTACCATGGTCGCGCGGGTGCCGCGCGACGGCACGTCGGCCATCCGGCTCGGCAGCCAGCTCATCGTCGAGGAGAGCCAGCAGGCGGTCTTCTTCCGCGACGGCAAGGCCCTGGACACCTTCGGGCCGGGCCGCCACACCCTGGCCACCCAGAACATCCCGATCCTGGCGAGCGTGTTCGGGATCCCGTTCGGCGGCGAGTCCCCCTTCCAGGCGGCGGTGGTCTTCGTCTCCACCAAGACCTTCCTGGACCTCAAATGGGGGACCAAGGAGCCGGTGGTCTTCCGCGACAAGGAGCTGGCCATGGTCCGCCTGCGCGCCTTCGGCAAGTACGCCGTGCGCGTGGCCAACGCCCAGCAGTTCGTCAACAGCGTGGTCGGGACCATGGGACTCTACACCACCGAAGGGGCCGAGGACTGGTTCCGCGACGCCATCGTGGCCCGGCTGACCGACGTGCTGGGCGAGAACCTGACCACGATCTTCGACCTCCCCCGGCTCTACGACGAGCTGGCCATGGGCCTGAAAGCCCGGGTGGCCGACGACTTCGCCAAGTACGGTATCGAGCTGGTCGACCTCTTCCTGGGCGCCATCACGCCGCCCGAGGAGGTGCAGAAGCTGATCGACGAGCGGACCGGCATGGGCGCGATCGGCGACATGAACGCCTATCTCAAGTTCAAGACCGCCCGCGCGGTCGGTGACGCCGCGCAGCAGCCCGGAGGCGTCGCCGGCTCGACGATCGGCGCCGGCCTCGGGGTCGGCCTCGGCGCCATGATCCCCGGGATGATGCGCGATGCCATGCAGGGAGGAGGGGCTCCGGCCGCGCCGGCCCAGGGGAGCTCTCCTCAGGGGGGCCAGGCGCCTCCCACGCCGGCACCGGCCGCGGGCGGAGGAGCGGCCGCGGCTCCCGGAGCCACCCCGGCCTTCTGCCACAACTGCGGGCAGAAGCTCTCGCCCGGCTCGCGCTTCTGCCCGTCCTGCGGGACCAAGGTCGGCGAGTAGGGCCCTCACCCCCTGGGCCTCTCCCATCACCGGGAGAGGGGCCAGGGGGCATATCGGCCCGCTGGAGATCCTCCCCACTGTAGAGACGCCCCGTGGGGCGTCTCCTGCGGCGGCGGCATTTATTTCTGGGAATCCACGCGATGCCGCGCACCTCCGGAGGAGGAGACGCCCCACGGGGCGTCTCTACAGTGGGGATGCGGCAATCGCTGGGCGGCAAAGTTAGCGCCTATGGGGCCAGGGGGTGAGGGTCCAGGTACAATAAGCGCTCATCCGTCGGAGGTGCAGCTTTTGAACGTCCGGGAAACGGGGTCCGTCCTCGACGGCAAGTTCGAGATCGTCCAGCCTCTGGGCAGTGGCGGGATGGGAGAGGTCTATCTGGTCCGCCACCTCCATCTCCAGGAGACGCGGGTCATCAAGATCCTGCGCCAGGACCTCGCGGCCGATCAGTCGCTCCAGAAGCGGTTCATGCGCGAGGCGCGGCTCGCTACGCAAATCAAGCACCCGAACGTCGCCATCCTCTACGACTTCTCCCGGCTGGACGACGGCAGCTTCTACATGGTCTGGGAGCACATCCAGGGGGAGGAGGTCGGCGACCGGCTGCGCCGCGCCGGCCCCTTCCCGGTGCCCGTGGCCGTCCAGCTCGGTATTCAGGCGTTGCGCGGGCTGGAGGCGATCCACGCCAGCGGCGTCATCCACCGCGACCTGTCCCCCGACAACCTCATGATCATGGAGGACCGGCGCGGGCAGCCGACGCTCAAGATCATCGACCTGGGCCTGGCGAGGACCCTGGAGGCGGACGCCAACTACGAGATCACCCAGGTGGGCATGTTCATGGGCAAGCTCCAGTACTGCTCGCCGGAGCAGGCCGGGGCTTCCTCCAGCGGACAGCCGCTCGACGCGCGCAGCGACATCTACTCCCTCGGCCAGGTGCTCTACGAGATGATCACCGGGCGCCCGCCTTTCGACTCCGAGAACCAGGCCGGCTTCATCTTCAAGCGCCTCTCCGAGGACCCGCTGCCGCTGATCGGCCGCAATCCGGGCGTCGAGGTGCCGGTGGAGCTGGACCGGGTGGTCCGCAAGGCCCTGGAGCGCGACCGCGAGCGGCGCTATCCCGACGCGGCGAGCTTCATCCAGGCCCTGGAGCACGTGGGCCGGAGCCTGAACGCCGCCGAGACGCGGGAGATCCCCCTCTGGACGGGTGAAGCTGCGCCTGTGCCCACGCCGGCCGCGCCTCCGCCGGTGACGCCGCCCCCCCGCCAGAAGACCTCCTCGGAGCTGTCGAAGGCGGAGCGCAGCGAGCTGCTCGCCCAGATCGAGCGCGCCGCCCGGCGGACCCAGGAGAATGCCGGAGGGGGCGAGGTGTCCCGCATCGAGGCGGCCCTGAGCACGGGGAAGATCGAGGAGGCGGAGAAGATGGTCGCGCAGCTCGAGGCCTCCAATCCGCGCGCCCCGGGGCTCGACCGCGTCAAGGAACGGCTCGCCGCGATGCAGGAGTCGCTCAGCCAGCAGCACCGCGTCCTGGAGACCGAGCAGGTGCTGAACCAGTACCTCCAGCGCAAGCAGCTCCCTCTCGCCCGCCTCGCGCTGGAGACCCTCTGCGAGCTGAGCCCCGCGCACCCGAAGCGGGCGCACTACGAAGGTTGGCTCGGCACCCTTGCCGACGAGGTGGAGCGGGACAAGCGCGCCGAGACGGCGCTGGCGGCCGGCCGGGCGGCGCTCGCGCGCAAGGACCTGAAAGCCGCCCGCCGCGAGTTGGAGAGCATCGCCCGCAGCGATCCGTCGGGCAAGCGGGCCGGGACCTTCAGCGAAGAGCTGGAGGCCGCGGAGAGGGAGGCCAGGCAGGAGGCCGAGGCCGAGGAGATCGTCCGCCGCCTGGAAAAGGCTCTGGCCGAGCACCGCGTGGCCGACGCCGAGCGCGATCTGGCCGAGGTCGCGAAGCTCGACCTCCCTCGCGTGACGCTCGATTTCTATCGCCAGCGTGTGGCCGAGGCCCGCTCTCTCAACGAGCAGCAGGAGAAGGCCTCGCGCCTGGAGTGGCTCTACCGCAAGCACCTGCAGGACCGCGACTGGTTCCGCGCCCGCGACGCGGCGGTCGAGATGGGGCAGGTCTTCCCGGGGAGCGCGCGCGCCACCGAGATGTTCGCCGAGGTCGAGCGCCTGGAGACGGAGCACCGCAGGGAGCTGGCCGTCGAGCAGGGGGTGCGGCAGGTCGAGGCCTTCGTCGAGCAGGGGGACGCCGCCAAGGCCGAGCTGGCGCTCAAGATCCTGACCCAGATGGATCCGGAGAACCGCCACCGCAAGCGGCTGGAGAAGCAGGTCAGAGCGCTGCCGAGGTAGGAACCGGCCGCTGATAGACTCCCGGCCCATGACCCTCCATTCCCCTCTCGACATGGCAGCTCTCACCGCTCCGCAAGGCGCCTCGGAGCGGCTGTTGCGATACGCGTTCATGAAGCTGGCGCGGGATTTCGACTCGCGCTTCGAGGCCCTGCTGCTGACGGGCCGCGTCTCCAAGTGGTACAGCGAGGTGGGCAACGAGGCCACCACGATTCCGGCCGGGCTGGCGCTCGGGCCGGGCGACGCGCTGTGCACGCTGCACCGCGACCTCGGCGCGATCCTCGCCGTCTACCTCGACCCCGCCCGCGCCTTCCCGGGGCTCGGCTTCGGCGAGCCCGACGGCCGCCGGCCGGAGCCGGAGCGGATCCTGCGCCGGCTGGCCTGCCAGCTCCTGGGCAAGGGCGAGGGCTTCTCCCAAGGGGTCGAGCGCTCCTTCCACTACGGCTATCTTGCGCCGGAGCACGGCATCCTGCACGTCGGCATGATCAGCCATCTGGGCTCGATGATCCCGGTGGCGGCCGGCTGCGCCTTCGCCTTCCGCCAATCCGGCAGCGACCGCATCGCGATCAACTTCATCGGCGACGGCTCGACCTCGGTGGGCGACTTCCACGAGGGGCTCAACATGGCCGCCGTGTGGAAGCTCCCCTTGATCCTGGTCATCGAGAACAACCGCTACGCCTTCTCGACGCCGGCCCACCTGCAGTACGCGGCCGAGCGACTGAGCGACCGGGCGATCGGCTACGGCATGGCCGGCGAGACGGTCGACGGCAACGATGCGGACGCCATGGCCGAGGCCTTCGGCCGCGCCGTGGCGCGCGCCCGCTCCGGCCGGGGGCCGACGCTGATCGAGGCGATGCTCGGCCGCATGCGCGGGCACAGCGAGGGGGACGACTCGCTCAAGGTCGTGCCGCCCGACGAGCTCGCCGGCTATCTGGCCGCCGATCCGGTGCCGGCCTACGCGCGGCGGCTGGAGGAGGAGGGGGTGATGGACGCCGCCGCGCGCGACCGTCTGCACGCCCGCATCGCCGAGCTGGTCGAGCGCGCCATCACCAGCGCCCTCGACGCCGCGCCGCCCGATCCCGCGATCGCCTTCCGGCCCGTGTTCGCGCCGGTGGAGAAGGGAGAAAGGGACCTAAAGGACCCAAGGGGCGTAAAGGACGGCAAGGAGACGACATACGTCGACGCCATCAACCAGGCGCTCCGCGAGGAGATGGAGCGCGACGAGTCGGTGGTCCTCATGGGACAGGACATCGGCGCCTTCGAGGGTCCGTTCCGCACCACCAAGGGGCTCCATTCCCGATGGCCGAGCCGCGTCCTCGACACGCCGATCGCGGAGAGCGGCACGATCGGCATCGCCATCGGCGCCGCCATCCTGGGTTACCGGCCGGTGGTCGAGATGCAGTTCGGCGACTTCGTCTCCTGCGGCTTCAACCAGCTCGTCAACGTCGCGGCCAAGCTCTACTACCGCTGGCAGGTCCCCTGTCCGATCGTGATCCGCCTCCCTTCGGGCGGCGGCGTCGGGGCCGGGCCGTTCCACTCGCAGAACCCGGAAGGATGGTTCGCGCACACCGCCGGCATCAAGGTGGTCTGCCCGGCCACCGCGGCCGACGCGCGCCGGCTGCTCAAGGCGGCGATCCGCGATCCCAACCCGGTGATGGTCTTCGAGCACAAGTTCCTCTACCGGCGGATCAAGGAGGCGCTGCCCGAGGGGGACGATCTCGGGATTCTCGGCGAGGCGCGGGTGATGCGGCCGGGCAACCGCCTGACCCTGATCGGCTACGGCGCTTCGACCTGGACCTGCATGGAGGCCGCCGAGGAGCTGGCGAAGGAGGGGGTCGAAGCGGAGGTGATCGACCTGCGCACGCTGGTCCCTTACGACGAGGAGACGGTGCTCGCTTCGGTGAAGAAGACGGGCCGCGCGCTGATCGTCCACGAGGCGCAGCAGACCCTGGGCTTCGGAGCCGAGATCGCCGCCCGCCTGGCCGACGCCGCCTTCCCCTGGCTCGACGCACCGATCCGCCGCGTCACCTACCCGGACCGCCCGGTACCCTACGCCAGGGTTCTGGAGAACGCGCTGCTGCCGAGCCGGGAGAAGGTGGTGGCGGAGGCTCGGGCGCTGTTGAAGTTCTGAGGCCCCTCACCCCCTAGCCCCCTCTCCCATCCCCCTCCCAACCTTCCGGGAGAGGGGGAAACACTACATAGAAACAAATACAGTCTCCCCCTCTCCCGGGTGGGCGTGAGTGCGGATGGGAGAGGGGGGCCGGGGGGGTGAGGGGGCTCTTACCGCTGCTGCCGCTCGAGCTGCTTTTCGAGATCGGCGATCCGCTTCTCCAGCGCCTTGAGCTTCGTTTCGAGCTCGGCCTCGCGCGGGGTGTTCAGGCGGTGCACCTGCACCCGCGGTCTCCCCGGGGCAGGGCCGCCCTCGGGCCGCTCGATGCGGAACGGCACGGCGCCCGGTCTGCCCTCGCCGTCGAAGCGGAAGAGGAGGTCACCGTCGCCGTCCCGCAGGAGCATGGGAGCCATGTCCAGCTCCGACCTCTCGCGCAGCTCGACGGCCGCGGACAGGGTCTGCGCCCTGCCGTCACGCCACACCTCCAGCGGCACCTGGGCTCCGTCCTCCTGACCGCGCATCTGGGCCAGGATGTCCCAGCTTGATTTGACCTCCTTGCCGTCCACGGACGTGAGGATGTCCCCCACCTTTACGCCGGCCTTTTCGGCCGGGCTTCCGGGCTCTACGCGGGAAACCATCACGCCGGCGTCCTCCGGCGCTCCGAAGTGGGTGCGCAGCTCGGACGTCAGCTCGGTGAGGCCCACGCCGAGGTAGCCGCGGCGGACCATCAGGCCTTCGCCTTCGATGACCCGCTCCTTGCCGTTCTCGTTGACGACCACGATCCTGCGCCTCTCCTTCTTGTCCTTGTCATTCCCGGGCTGGGCCCAGGCGCTCGCGCCGGTCAGGACCAGCAATCCGGCGGCGATCCAGGCTCCGAATTTCGACGACTTCCGCATTTCCATATCCTCCTGTCCGGGTTGGAGCCCCGGAGTCAAAACGTGTCGTAGCGCAATGAGGCGGGCTCGATCCCGTCCGCGTCCTGCACGCGGCCCATGTCCACGACCAGGTCCACGTCCTCGTCGCCGCCCAGATAAATCACCGGCGGCTCCGCGATCTCCCGCAGCTCCTGTTCGAGCTGGCTGTGCTCGGCGCGCAGCTCCTCCAGCAACCTCTTCGCCTCGGCCTTGCGCAGCGCCTGCTCGCGCTGCTGTTGCCAGGCGACGCCGAGCGTGAGGACGAGCAGCGCGGCGAACGCTGCGACAGCGAGCCGGGGCTGCCATCGCCACCGCGTCTGCGGCTCGTCGAGCCTCGCCAGGACGCGCGTGGTGAAGCCCGGACGGGCCTGCTCGCGCGGCAATTCGCGCAGGATTTCGGTCACGCGCTGGTCTTGCATGCTGCACCTCCGGTCCAGTAGGGCTCGAGTTTCTGCCTCAGGTGCTGGCGGCCGCGGTGGATGCGGGACTTGACGGTCCCTTCCCGGCAGCTCAGCTCCTCGGCGATGTCCGCGTAGGACCAGCCCTCGATCTCGTGGAGCACGAGCGGCACCCGGTAGCGCAGCGGCAGGGCTGCGACCGCGCCGGTCACCTCGCGGTGGAGCTCCTGGAGCAGCAGGCCGGATGGCGCCGCCGGCTCCGTATGCTCCCGGCCTCCCAGGAACGGCAGCAGCACCCGCAGCCGCCGCTCCCGCCTCTCCTCCGACCGCACCAGGTTGGTGGCGATGCGGTAGAGGTAGGCGCGGAGGAGGCCCTGCTCGGTGTAGCTGGAGGCCGACCGGAAGAGGCGGAGGAAGGTCTCCTGCGCCAGGTCCTCGGCGCGGTCCCGGTTGCCGGTCAAACGGGTGAGGTAATTCACCACTGCGTCCTTGTGCCGGTCGACCACGTCCGTGAAGGCGTCGCGGTCTCCGCTCCGGACCCGCTCCATCAGCTCGGCGTCGCTCGGAAGCTCCTGCCCTTGGGCTTCGCTCATACTCATCTCCACCCACAATAACGCCGATCCGGAGGAAAGGTTCCCGGGAGCGGCAGTGGAATCAAGGACGACAAGGACAGCAAGGACGCCAAGGACGCGGGGGGACGACGTGTTCATCGTCCTTGAAGTCCCTGCTGTCCTTGTCGTCCTTGATTCCGTGGGGGAGAAAAACCGGGACGAATCTGAGAGGATATGGCTCCCGCACGAAGGAGACCCTGGATGAGCAAGACGGCTGTTCTGGAATCGCGTTTCGTGGAGATCATCGCGTCGGAGGTGGGCTGCCGGCCGCCGCAGGTCGAGGCCGCCTCCGCGCTGTTCGCCGAGGGGGCGACCGTCCCCTTCGTGGCCCGCTACCGCAAAGAGGTGACGGGCGGCCTGGAGGACCTGCAGCTCGAGACGATCGCCAAGCGGCGGGAGTACTTCCTGGAGCTGGCGGAGCGCCGCGACGCGATCCTGGAGAGCATCGGGGAGCAGGGCAAGCTCACCGGCGAGCTGGAGGCCGCCATCCGCGCCGCCGTGACCAAGCAGGAGCTGGAGGACCTCTATCTCCCCTACAAGCCCAAGCGGCGCACCCGCGCGCAGATCGCCCGCGAGAAGGGGCTCGAGCCTCTGGCCGACGCCCTGCTCGGGGCAGCCCGCGGCCGCGAGCTGCCCGAGGAATTGGCGAAGCCGTTCGTCGACGCGGAGAAAGGGGTCGAGGACGCCGCCGCGGCGCTGGCCGGGGCGCGCGACATCCTGGCGGAGCGCCTGGCGGAGAACGCCGAGCAACGGGCCGAGCTGCGCCGCGTGCTGGCCGGCGAGGGGGTTCTTCGCGTGCGCGTCCTTCCCGGCAAGGAGACAGACCCGGAGGCCGCCGTCTACCGCGACTACTTCGAGCACGACGAGCCGGGCCGGGACATCCCATCCCATCGCCTGCTCGCCGTCCTGCGCGGCGAGCGCGAGGGGTTCCTCCTCTCCGACCTGAAAGTCGACGATGAGCGCGAGGTCGAGCGCCTCGGCCGCTCCTGGGGCGCGCCTCTCGACACCCCCTGCGGCCGGCAGATCGCCGAGGCCACGGCGGACAGCTACAAGCGGCTCCTCCGGCCGTCGATCACCAACGAGGTGCGTTCCGAGATGCGCGAGCGGGCCGAGGCCCAGGCGATCGCCGTCTTCCGCGCCAACCTGGAAGCCCTGCTCCTCCAGGCTCCCCTCGGCCAGTTGACGGTCATGGGGCTCGACCCGGGGTTCCGCACCGGCTGCAAGCTCGCCGTGGTGGACGGCACCGGCCGGGTCGTGGCGACCGACGTCATCCATCCCACCCCGCCGCACGCCGACGAGGCCGGCGCGGCGGCGACGGTCCTCCGGCTCGTGGAAAGGCACGGCGTCCACGCCGTGGCCATCGGCAACGGCACCGCGAGCCGCGAGACCGAGGCCTTCGTGCGCAAGGCCGTACAGGAGACCTCCTCCGAGAAGCTGCGCAAGGTGGTCGTGGCCATCGTGCCCGAGACCGGCGCCTCTGTCTACTCGGCCTCCGCCGTGGCGCGCGAGGAGCTGCCGGCCCTCGACGTGTCGCTGCGCGGCGCCGTGTCGATCGCCCGCCGCCTCCAGGATCCCCTGGCCGAGCTCGTCAAGATCGAGCCGCGCTCACTCGGCGTCGGCCAGTACCAGCACGACGTCGACCAGCGGTCGCTGGAGCGCGAGCTGGACACCGCGGTCGAGGGAGCGGTCAACCGGGTCGGCGTGGAGCTGAACACCGCCTCCGCCCCCCTGCTGCGGCGGGTCTCGGGGTTGTCCGAGAGGCTGGCCCGGGCCATCGTCGAGCACCGCGACTCCAAAGGCCCCTTCTCCTCGCGCCAGGCGCTGCGCGAGGTCACCGGCTTCGGCCCGAAGACGTTCGAGCTGGCGGCCGGCTTCCTGCGCGTTCGCGGCGGCGGCCATCCGCTCGACAACACGGCCGTGCATCCGGAGCGCTATCCCGTGGTCGAGCAGATGGCCAAGGCGGCCGGCGTGCCGCTCCAGGATCTGGTGGGGAACCGCGACGTGGTCTCGAAGCTCGACGTCGGCCGTTTCGCCGACGAGGAGCGCGGGCTCGGCTCCTTCACTCTGGAGGACATCCGCGCCGAGCTGCTGCGGCCGGGCCGCGATCCGCGCCCGGAGTTCAAGACTCCCGAGTGGCGGCAGGATGTGACCAGCGTCAAGGACCTCCAGCCGGGCATGGTGCTCGAAGGCCGGGTCTCCAACGTGACCAACTTCGGCGCCTTCGTGGACATCGGGGTCCACCGCGACGGCCTGGTGCACGTCTCCGAGCTGACCCACCGCTGGGTGGCCGATCCCCGCGAAGCGGTGAAGGTCGGCGAGATCGTCAAGGTGAAAGTCCTGGAGGTGGACCGGCAGCGGGAGCGGATCAGCCTGTCGATCAAGGCCCTCCAGCAGCCTCCGGCCACCGGCCGGCCCGCAACCGGCAGCGCCAAACCTCCCGCGAAGCCGCCGAAGCCGGAGGCGTCTCTGGCGGACCTGATGCGGAAATTCAACCGGACTTCCTGATCGCCTGAACAAAATCCGCGGAAAGTCCGTCTAAAGGAATGACGGGGCCGGGCTTCAACCGGCGCCAGGAGGGGAAGGACCGACCGACCCCCACCCGGCCCCACTTTTTCCACCTCCTTACGAACCTCATCTTTTTGGCGGGGACCGGGCTCCTCGCCTCCAAGGGGTACGAAAGACCGCCCCTTCTCCCGGTCCCCGCCTTTTTTCCAACTGCCAGCCCCTTGCCTCTTCCCCCTCTCCCGGGTGGGTGTGAGTGCGGATGGGAGAGGGGGCCAGGGGGTGAGGGTCTGTCACGTTTCCTCCCGGACGTGACATCCTATCTCTTGGAGGCTTTTCCCACCTTCTCCATCTCGAAAGGAGAGACGTCCATGGCGCCGAATCGTCCACCTGAAGAGATCGACAACGACAACGAGCAGACTTCGCCGGTGGAGTTGAGCCGGAGGACCTTCCTCCGCTGGGGTGCGCTGGCAGGCGCCGGCGCGTCTCTGGCGGGCATCGGGACCGCTGCGGCTGCTGCCGGGGACACCGCCCAAGAAGCTCCCGCTCTCGCTCCGAGCGAGCTCGAGGAGGCCACCATCGCCGAGCTGCAGGCCGCCATGGCCGCGGGCGACCTCTCGTCGGCCGAGCTCGTCCAGTTCTACCTGTCGCGCATCGAAAGGCTCGACCAGAGCGGGCCGAACGTCAACTCGGTCATCGAGGTCAACCCGCAGGCCCTCGCCATCGCCCGGGCACGCGACCGGGAGCGCCGGTCGGACGGCCCTCGCGGCCCGCTGCACGGCATCCCGGTCCTGCTCAAGGACAACATCGACACCCGCGACCGCATGATGACCACCGCCGGCTCTCTGGCCCTGGTCGGCGCGCCGGCTCCGCGTGACGCCACGGTGGCCCGCAAGCTCCGCGAGGCGGGCGCGATCATCCTCGGCAAAGCCAACCTCAGCGAGTGGGCCAACTTCCGGGGCTTCCAGTCGTCCAGCGGCTGGAGCGGACGCGGCGGGCAGACGCGCAACCCGTACGTCCTCGACCGCAACCCCTGCGGCTCCAGCTCGGGCTCGGCCGCGGCCGTCTCGGCCAACTTCACCTCCGTTGCCCTGGGCACCGAGACCGACGGGTCGATCGTCTGCCCCTCGTCTCTCACCGGGGTCGTGGGCATCAAGCCGACGGTCGGCCTGACGAGCCGCGCCGGCGTCGTGCCCATCTCGCACTCGCAGGACACGGTCGGCCCGCACGCCCGCACCGTGGCCGACGCGGCCGCCGTGCTCGGAATCCTGACGGGGGCGGACCCGCGCGATCCCGCCACCCTGCCGGGCGTGGGCCAGTTCCCCACCGACTACACCCAGTTCCTCGACCCGGACGGCCTGAACGGCGCGCGCATCGGCGTCGCCCGCAACCAGTACTTCTTCGGCTACAGCCCGGAGACCGACGCCATCATCGAGGAGGCGATCGAGGTCATGCGGGACGCCGGAGCGGTGATCGTCGATCCGGCGGACATCCCGTCCATCGACCAGATTATCGCTGACCCGGCGGAGATCATCGTCCTCATCTACGAGTTCAAGCGCGACCTCAATGCCTACCTGGCCACCCGCACGGGCGTGCCGATCCACTCGCTGGCCGACGCCATCGCCTTCAACCTCGCGCACGCGGAAGAGGAGCTGAAGTATTTCGGACAGGAGATCTTCGAGCTCGCCCAGGACGAGGTCTTCAGCGAGCAGGATTACATCGAGGCCCTGGCGCGCAGCCACAGCCTGTCGCGGGAGCAGGGCATCGACGCGGCCCTGGAGGCGAACAATCTCGACGCCCTGGTGGCGCCGACCGGCTCGCCCGCCTGGCCGATCGACCTCGTCAACGGCGACCACTTCCTGGGCGCCAGCTCGTCGCCGGCGGCCATGGCCGGATACCCGATCATCAACGTTCCGGCGGGGCATGCCTTCGGGCTGCCGGTGGGGATCAGCTTCATGGGCACGGCCTTCAGCGAGCCCACGCTCATCAAGCTGGCCCATTCCTACGAGCAGGCGTCCCACGCCCGGCGCAAGCCGCGCTTCCTGCCCACCCTGCCGCTCCCCACTGGGACCGATGCCTTCACCGGCCGCTCCCGGACCGCCTCCCTGGAATTCCTGAAAGAGCGGATCACCTCCGCCCTGCAACTCCGGCGGTCCAGGGTCTTCGGTCTGTAGTCGATCCCTCACTGGCAGCCGGCGTGCTTCGCGTCGGCTGCCAGCTTTGCCTCAGCCTCAATCTCACCTCTGCGGCGCTCTTTCACAATTGTTGAAACTTTCTGTGCTATTCTAAAAGAAACAGAAAGGAGGACCTATCATGGCCCACCGCATCATTCGTGGATTGCATCTCCGTTTCCTGTCTCTCCTCATCTTCGCTTTCTGCCTCCTCAACACCGCAGCCGTCTCCGCGCAATGCCCATCGGGAACTTTATTCGTCGATCTGGAGCACGGAACAACGATGCCGGCAGCGCTTCCGGAGCGCATGACTCTCTTATCGCTCGCGCCTTCGGTGAATCCGTACTGCTCAGGCTGGTACTCCGCTGCGATCCGGCTGGATCTCAGCCCGCCCTGCCACGAGGCGGAGATTGCCGTCGAGTACTTCAAGCCGACTGCGTTTACGTTGCACATCGCCGACTCGCCGACCAGCGAAGCCTACGGTGGGGATGCGGGAACGACGCTGAACAATGCCGAGCTCTGGATCAATCAGCAGATCCTCTGGGTGGCGAGCAACCGGACGCCCGGCGGCAATGACAACGAGCTGGCTCAGGAGAACATGGCCCTGAACTATGGAGCGATGAAGTTCGTGGTGAAAAACCAGTCGATCAGTTGGGGCCCGCCGTACAACGTGATGGAGACCCCGAATACCAAGAAGCTCTTCGCCTTGCCCGATACGATCAATCCCGCGGAAGGCTACTTCATCTACCTGGGCCTCAACCGCGTGGTCGGCGACTACCCGAGCCGCAGCGGTTGCGGTCTCCAGCGCGCGCTGGTCACGATCGAATAGAGGGTGGGAGCAGGTTCGGACCGGGATGGTATCTTCGTCATACCGATGGCCACGGCCGCCGATCATTACGACAACCACCTGGGGCCGATCTACGGCTGGATGATCGGCGACGAGAGCGCCGCCCTGGACCGTAACCGCGAGTACTTCCGCCGGCTCGGGCTACAGCCCGGACCGGCGGGCTCCGCGATCGACCTGGGCGCCGGCAACGGCCTGCAGTCGATCCCGCTGGCCGAGCTCGGCTTCGCGGTGACCGCGGTGGACCTCTGCGCTCCGCTCCTCGTTGAGTTGCAAGAGAAAGCGGGAGCCCTGCCCATCCGGACCGTTCACGAGGATCTGCTGAGCTTCCTGCAGCGCTGCACGGACCCAGCGGACGTGGTCGTCTGCATGGGCGACACGCTGACGCACCTCGATTCCCTCGCGACGGTGGAGGAGCTGATCGCCGAGTCCGCGCGCCGGCTGGCTCCCGGCGGTCTCCTGGCCCTGACCTTCCGCGACTACGTCTCCTCGGAGCTGCGAGGGAACGCCCGGTTCATCCCGGTCCGCGGCGACGAGAATCAGATCCTCACCTGCTTCCTCGAATACCACGAGGGCTTCGTCGAGGTCCACGACATCCTCCACCGCCGCGAGGATGGACGCTGGTCCCTCGCGGTCAGCTCCTATCGCAAGCTTCGCCTCGGCAAAGCCTGGCTGATCGACCGATTGCGGGCCGCGGGCCTGGAGATCGTCCGCGACGCCGTGACGAACGGGATGATCGATCTCGTGGCGGGGAAGAGTCCCCTGGCTTCTCCATAGCCGGGCGAGACGACAGGTATCCTGGCGATCCATTTCGACGTGCTTTCGGGATCCAGGAGACGCGTTCCCCAGCGTTGGGGGGCCTGGTGGGGAGGCCGGCGCCGGGAGCGTGATGACGACGGCGCGATGGTCCCGGTTCATGTACTTCCGGGCGACGCGTTGGACATCCCCAGCGGTCATCCCCAGAATCCTTTTCAATTCGCCGTTGATACGTTCCGGGTCCTGGTAGTAGACGGCGAAGCGCGCCAGCGTCTCCGCCTTGCCCTGAGGGGTGGCGAGGACCTGTTTCCAATAGTTGCGCTCCTGTGATTTGGCCAGAGCCAGCTCAGCCTCCGTCACCCCCTCCCGCTGAATGCGCGCGATCTCCCCGTCGATGACGTCTTCGACTTTCTTGACATCCCCCTCAGGCGGCAGGTTGACCCGGATCCTGAAGAGGCTCGGGCCACGCAACTCGGACATCCCTTCCGCGACGTCGAGCACCAGCCGGGTCGCGAGCAGCGCCCGATGCAGCCGCGATGTCTCTCCTTGCCCCAGGATGTCGGCGAGCAGGTTGAGCGCGAACCAGTCCGGATGATCGCTCGGCACCGTTTTGTAGGCGGCCAGGTATTGGGGATTTGTCGCGCGAGCATCCTGGAGGACCGTGCGCCGCTCCCCGGCCGGAGCCGCCTCCGCCATGTCCACCGGAGGGGAGGGGCCGCGGCGCGGAATCGGGCCGAAATGCTTCTCGATCGCGCGCCTCGCCTCCGCCGCGTTGAAAGGGCCCACCAGGGCCAGGGCCGCGTGGTCCGGAGCGAAGTACGCCTGGAAGACGCGCCGTACGTCCGCGGCGGTGAGGGCTTTCAGGTCGGCTTCCGAGCCACCCACGCCATGTTTGTAGGCGAAGCTCGTGAAGCTCAGTTCGAGCAGCGTCTCCGCGGCCTTGGCGGACGCGTCGTCAGCCGACCGGCGCTGCTCCAGGATTTCCGCTCGCCGGCTGTCCAGTTTCGCCGGGTCCAGGTCGAGGGCGCGCATCTGCCCGGCGAGCAGAGACAGGGCGGTCTCCAGTCGATCCGCGGGGACGGACAGAGAGTAGCTGGTGCGCTCTTGGTTGTTGGAGCCGCGGCAGGCCTCGTCCCTCTCCGCGTCGGGAATGAGCAGCCTGTCCTTGCACCCGCGCCGCAAGTCCCGCAGTTGCATCGCGTGGAGCAGATTGGCGACTCCGGTCTGGCCGGGACGCTCATTGCGCGAGCCGAAGTCGTAGGTGATGCTGAGGGCCACCGTGGGAGAGCTCCTGTCCGGAGCCAGCAGCACGCGCATCCCGTTGGCTGTCTGGTAGGACGTGAAGTCCACTCGCGGCACATCCTGGGCCATTGCGACAGGCGCGACAACAAAGATCAGGGGCAGCAGCAGGCGATGAGGATTCATTCCGCCATGATATGCGCCCCCGTAGAGGACCTCCATGCGATGATCTCTCCGGCCCCACGCCAAGCCTGAGCCTGAGGGAGGAGATCCCTTCCGCTTGCCTCAACTGCGGCGAGAAGCTCCTGGGGAACTTCTGCTCGCAATGCGGTCAGGAGGCGGCCGATCTCCACCGCCCCCTGCGCGAGCTGACCTCGGACTTCCTGGACAACGTCCTCAACCTGGATACCCGACTGTTGCGGACGATCCCCCTGCTCTTCAGGCCCGGCCGGTTGACCCGGGAATACCGGGCCGGGCGACGCGCCCGCTATGTGAGGCCGCTGCGGCTCTAAGCCGCGAAGGTCTTGTGGCGGATATATGCATCCTCATCTATATTGGAGTATCGTAGTGCCCAACTGCTTCTGGACGCGAGGCTCTGGTCGTGACGACGTGGATCCGCTGGTCGGTCTTCGCTTTGGTGCTGGCCCTCGGCCTGTGCGCCGCCCGTGCGCAGACGATGATGGCTTGGCAGGACGAGTGGCTGTCCCGTTTCAACCGGGAACGGGCGCGAGCCGGAGCGCCGCCGCTCCTTCTTTCGCCGGTCCTGACCCAGGTGGCCCAGCAACAGGCGGAGGAGATGGCCAGGGGCGGCCGACGGCTCCGGTCTCCTTCGGCCGAGGTAATCTCGGAGCGGCTGCGGCGGGTGGGATACTCGGCCCACGACTGGCGCGAGGGCTTCGCGCTCTCCGACGCGGCTCCCGAAGCCGTGCCCGCCGCCATGCGCCGGGGGGCGAGCTTCCGGGCGGCCCTGGACGGGCGCTTCCGGGACCTGGGCGTCGGCACCGCCGTGGCCGACGGCGTCACGCTCCACGTCTTTCTCTTCGGCTGGCACCAGGGAGACTACTTCGCCAGCGCCACGGCCAGGCTCGGCGATAAGGGGCGGATCGCGGCCGACATGCTTTCGCGGGTCAACGACGTCCGCCGGCGGGAGGGGCTGTTGCCGCTCGCGCCCAATCGTCTCCTCGACCGGGTGTCCCAGGAGCACGCCGAGGACATGTTGACGCGCTCCTATTCCGGCCATCGGACGCCCGAGGGCCTGGGCCCTTCCGACCGGGCGCGGGCTAGCGGCTACCGCTCCGGCATCGGCGAGAACATCGTCGAGCAGCGCTTCTCCGCTGAGGAAGCGCTAGATGCCTGGCTGCGCAGCCCGGACCACCGCAGGAACATCCTCGACCCGGGTTGCCGCGAAGTGGGCCTGGGGCTCGCCGTGGGCGCGGGCTACGACGCGGCTCCCGGAGGCTACCGCGTGATCTGGGTCCAGAGCTTGGGGAGAGGGGGCTGACAGCCCCCTCTTTTCACCCTTGCTGATGGCGGGCGGCTCAGTCGCGGCCGCCGCCGGGATCTCCGGGGGCGTCGTCGGTGAAGATGCGTCCCAGGCCCTCGCCGTCGCCGATGGCCGCCCCGCTGGCGTTTGCGAGGTCGACGAAGAACACCTCGATTTCCTCCTGCCCGGTGTCGCCGTTCACCAGGACGGTGATCTGCTTCGTCACCTCTCCCGGCGCGAAGGTGAGGGTTCCGGAGGTGGCGATGTAGTCGCTCCCGGCTTGGGCGGTGCCGTTGCGGGTGCTGAAGCCGACCGTCACCGGTCCGGCGCTCGACTCCGACAGCGTGACGGTGAAGACGAAGGACCTGGTGCCCGCGTTGCCTTCCGGCAGCTCCACGTTGTTGATCCCGAGGAGCAGCTCCTCACCTCCACCCCCTCCTCCGGCGACCTCTTGGAGGGTCTTGCAGACGGGGTCGCCGGTGAAGTCGTCGAAGCCCACCAGGAACCGGCCGGGGGGGCAGGAGAGGCCGGCCAGCAGCACCCGCTTGTCGCCGCACCGCCTCTGGCCGGTGACCGGATCGAAGCCGATGAGGAACTGCTTCGGCGGGCAGAGGAGACCCTCGAGCAAAAGGTCCCGGCTGATGCAGATGGGGGCGCCGGTCCCGGCCGTGAACCCCACCAGCACCTGCCGCGGGCCGCAAGCGAGACCGGCCTGGTCCGGGAAGCGCTCGAACTCGAAGCGCAGGCCCACCACCCGCAGGTCACCCCGCGGCGAGGCCAGGAAGTGGAGGGCCACCACGTCCCCTCCGGCCTCCAACGCCGGGAAGAGAGAGGAGGCGTCGAGCGCCGTCAGCTCGTTCGTGTCCAGCATGGCGGGCAGGCCGGTGGCGTCGGCGGTGAAGGCGTTCCGGCTCTCGCCGTCCCGGGAGACCGACAGGTGCAGCTCGTAGGTGACCGGCCCGTCCTTCTTGCCGATCACCATCACTTGGGCGCCGGTGAAGCGGTCCAGGGAATCGGGCACGGCGAAGGTGAAGTGGGCCTCGCCGGAGGGGGTGACCCCCCAGTCCCCCACCGCCACGTCGCCCGTTTCGGCCGGGGCGATCCAGATCTCGTCGGCGGCGGCGGGCAGAGCGAGGAGGGCGCCGAGGCCGAGAAGGGCGGCTCCCATCGCCAGGCATCGCTTGCTCATTGACGGTCTCTCCTTCCGCAGAGATAGGCGCCCCTCGCAGTCTCTCCACCGATGCGGCGGCGGAGATCCCTGCTCCGCGAGAGCGAGGAACACAAAACCGGACAAACAGATGACGACTTACCGCAGAGTTATGATGATCTTAGGCCGCAGCGCGCCCACTGTCAACGGTAAGTTATTGATTCCTAAGTATTTCCGGGTACGTTCAGGCGCGTAGTGTGGAGCTTACGGAACAAGGACCATCTGGCGGAACAGCTCGTCGAGCGCGCGCTCCGGCGACTCGCAGAGGCCGGCGTGGACGGGTGAGACCTGGATGATCGTGCTGCGGGGAGCGACGAGCCAGTGGAAGCGCTCCCGCAGCGAGAGCCGGGCGATGGGTCCGCCGTCCGGGCTTCCGGCGCAGATCCTGGGGATCGCCGCGAGGTGCTGGTGGACCAGCCCGACGTCGGTCTCGGGCCAGAGCGCGCGGAGCCGCGGCTCGTTCACCTCGACCCGGGCGGCGAGGAAGTCCCGTTCGAGGCAGAAGAGAAGGACGCCGGCGTTGAGGAGCTCTCCGCGCTCGACGCGCGGCACCACCCGGATGGTGGCGTAGTCAAACGAGCTGAGCGCGGGCACGCACCGCCTCCTCGACGAATTCCGACGCCGCCGCGAGCCTCCGGGTCAGGAACTCCAGATATCCCGCGCGCCGTTCGGCGTGGGTGGAGAGGCCGGGCTCGGGCACGAGCCAATCCTCCGGAACCTGATCGATCACGCCGGCGAACAGGGCCTCGTCGAGCCGCGGGCGCAGGCGGAGATCGGCCTCTTCGATGCGCTCCGCCCAGGGCAGCAGGACGTGGTCACGAACGGCGGGAAACCGGCTGCGGGCCATCTGCTCCACATTCTGCCAGTTGTGGTGGAAGTAGAGCGCGGCCCCGTGATCGATCAGATAGAGGGTCTTGTGCCACCACAGGAGATTGGGGTTGCGCGGCGTCCGGTCGACGTTGGTGACGAACGCGTCGAACCAGACGATGGCCGAGGCGAGGTCCGCCTCGACGGCATCGCCGGCGGCCGGGTCGAAGGTCAGGGAACCCGGCAGGTAGTCGACGCCCAGGTTCACTCCTACGCTCGCCCGCAGCAGATCGCGGATCTCCGGGTCGGCCTCGTTGCGTCCGAGCGCCGGGTCCACTTCCATCAGCGCCACGTCAGGTACCTTGAGTCCGAGAGCCCGTCCGATCTCCGCGGCGATGAGCTCGGCCACCAACGCCAGCGTGCCCTGTCCCGCGCCCCGGAACTTGAGCACGTAGAGCCCAAGGTCGCTCGCTTCGACGATCCCGGGAAGAGAGCCGCCTTCCCGCAGGGGAGTCACATACCGCGTGGCGGCGACGGTCGGCACCATGGTTCAGGGATCTTATACGGGGCTCACCCCGCCTTCGGCACCTTCTCCTCTTTTCCGCCCTGCACGAACACCATGTGCGTCACCTTCCCCTCGGGTGTCACGGCGAACCGGAGGCGCGTCGGGGTGCCCTCGTAGAAGAACTCGGTCTCGGACTGCGGGCGGAGCGGCTGCGGAGCGCCGTTGGTGCGCTGGGTGAAGAGCTGGTCTCCGACGAGGAAGACCTTGCGCTCGTCGTTTTCCGCGATCCGGTAGGTGCCCACGTACCGGGACAGGACCTCGCGGCTCACCGTCGCCACCTTCCGCGGCGCGAGGAAGTCGGGCGGCGGGAGCTCGATCCGGGCCGCCGGCAGCGGCTGGCCTCTCAGGAAGGCCTGCATGGATTGGAGGATCTTCGGCGAGGAGAGGAAGAGCGGATCGCTGTGGCCGGCGCCTTCGATCACCAGGTGGACCCCGTTCTTGAAGCCGCGGAGGAGCTCGACCGCGTTCTCGGGCGGGGTCCGGCCGTCCAGGGTGCCGCTGATGAAGAGGACCGGGACGTCCGACACCGGGTTGGCGCGAAAGCCATCGCCGAGGTCCGGCACGTTCCAGAAGGTGCAGATCCCCGGGAAGGGGAAGTTGATGACGTCGCCGAGAAGGGTGGTCTTCGCTTCGTCCGCGATCCGCTTCCGGCGCGTCGCGGTCGCTCCGGAGGCGCAGTCCATGGCGAAGGTCATGGCGGACCGCCGGCCCGCGGCGCGCTGGGGGATCACCTGGTAGGCCAGCGCCAGCCAGTCGCCGGCGGCCAGGCGCGAGTAGAGGTCCGGCAGGACGGCGAAAGTCTCGGGACCGACGAGGAGGTTGGCGGTGGCGAGCTGCAGGTCGAACTTCGAGAGCTTCATGGGGATGGCCTGACCGGTCTTCGGATCGGCGATGTTGACGGTGGCCGGCTCTTTTTCGAGCCGGGTCAGGACCGTGCGCATCAGGCCCAGGAGGTCCGGCACCGCCGGTCCCACCTCCGGGTCCTTCTTGGCCAGGGCGGAGATCCTCTCGAGCAGCTCCTGCTGCTGGCGCGGCGGCTTTTCGGTCTGGTCGGGGCCTTCGATTCCCGCCAGGATGGCCCGGTGGACGTGAGGGCCGTGCCGCTTGATGGTGGCGAGCGCGAGATGGGTGCCGTAGCTGATCCCCCAGAGGGAGATCTTCTCGGCCCCGAGCGCCTGCCGCAGGTCGTTCAGGTCGTCGGCGCTCTCCTCGGTGTTGTAGGCGGCGAGGTCGATTCCCTTCCGGCGCAGCTCCTCGGCGCAGTCGTTGGCCGCGGTGCCCCAGACGGCGATCATGTCCTCCGGCGCGCCCGGGCGGCCCAGCGGCAGGGCGCCGCTCTCGGGGCAGAGCATCGCCGGCTCCGAGCTCCCCGTCCCCCGCTGGTCAAAGGCGATGACGTCGCCGAATTCCCGCATGGCCGTGAAGAGCGGGAAGCGGGCGCCGGTGGCCGCCCCGATGCCGGAGCCGCCGGGTCCGCCCGCCAGGTAGACGATCGGCGGCCCCGGCTTCTGTCCCGTCGCCTTGAAGCGCACGAAAGCGAGCCTGATCGTCCGCCCCCCCGGCTTTTTCCGGTTTTCAGGGACGGTCAGCACGCCCCGCTCGGCCTCCACCGTCTTGCCGTCCGCGGCCCGGAACGGGTACGGCTCTATCTCGACCCGGGGAACCACTGGAGCCGGCGGAGCCGGCGCCGGATTCTGGGTCGGAGCCTGGGCGGTCAGGGCGCCCGAAGCGAGCAGCAGGAAGGTGAAGGGGAGAGTCAGTCTGGAATTTCGAGCCATGGTGCAACCTCCGCAAGGAAGCGCACTCTAAAGCAAACGCACGAAAATCGCCAAGGCTCAGGAGGTGAGGTCGAACGTCGCCATCACCGGCGCATGGTCGCTCGTGCCGACGTCGGCGAGGACGCGGGAGGTGGTCGCCATGGCCGCGACGGGCTCGCTGGCCAGGATGTAGTCGATGCGCCAGCCGATGTTGCGCTGCCGCATGTTGCGCCACGGGGCCCACCAGGTGAAGAGGCCGTCGTTGTCCGGGTCCAGGGTCCGGCCGACGTCGACGAGCCCTTGCCGGAGGATCTGGCCGAACAGCTCCCGCTCCTGGGGGAGCTGGCCGATGGCTCCGGGCTTGCGCTCCTTGGGATGGACGTCCTGGTCGGTGCGGGTGACGTTCATGTCGCCGCAGAGGAGGAGGCGCCGGCCCGCGCGGTGGAGGCCGGCGGCATAGTCTTCCATGGCCTCCAGGAACTCCATCTTGGCCCCGAGATCCTTGCCACCGTTCGGGACGTAGACGGAGGCGACGACGAAGTCCCCCACGTCGGCGGTGACGATGCGCGTTTCGCGGTCGAAGCCCGGATGGTCGAAGGCCGGCTCGTGCGGGAAGAGGTCCTTGCGCAGGTTCAGGCTCACGCCGGAGTAGCCGCCGGCTCCGTGCCAGAAGCACCAGTAGCCCTCCAGGTTGCAGAGAGTCTCGGCGAGCTGGGCCGGCGAGGCCTTGATCTCCTGCAGGCAGATGACGTCCGGGCGGTCGCGGCCGACCCATTCGAGGAACTGCTCCTGCCGTGCGCGGATGCCGTTGACGTTCCAGGTGGCGACGGTGATCGGCATGGATGGGGATGATATCGCATCGGAAGGCGGGAACCCCCATGCTTCTGCAGGGCTCACCTCCCACTGTAGAGACGCCCCGTGGGGCGTCTCCGCAGCGGCGGAATTTCCCGCAACCCTCCGGGGTCCGCGGACCGGAGGAGACGCCCCACGGGGCGTCTCTACAGTGGCGCTGCGCGATAGAGTACCCCCATGATCCCCAAGCTTTGCGTCCTGCCGTTCCTCGGCCTTGCCGTCCTGTCTCTCTTCTTGGCCCTCCCGGTCTCCGCTCAGGACGATCCTGTCCCGGAGGAGGCGGCGGGCTTCGACCCGCTCTTCTTCGGCTATGAGACAGAGCCGGGGATGGGCTTCGGGGGGCGCACGGTCGCGTCGTTCCAGAGCCTGGGGAGCCGCGCCTTCTCGTCCATCCCCGGTCTGCGGAGCCATCCGGCTCTCGCTCCCGCCTGGGAGTTTCCGCTCGCCGCGTTCCTGATCCTCGTCCAGCACGAGGTGGGCGGGCATGGCGGCCGGGGGCGGGAATTCGGGCTGAGCCCGAGCTACGGCTTCGGCTTCGACTTCTCCGGCTACACCACCACGGAGCGCCCGCCGGAGACCAACGAGGAGAACGCCTTGCTCGCCGTCGGCGGCGCCGAGGCCGACGGGGTCATGGCGCACCGCATCCTGCTCGACGCCCTGCGGCCCGAGGGAGTCGATGGCGCCAAGATCCCCCTGGCCATGATGGGCAAGCTCGACGTCACGATGTACGTCCTGGGTACGCCTGAGCCGGACGACGGCGACGACTTCGCGGAGGCGTACCGGGACGGCAACGACGTCGCCTTCTATCTCGCGACGCGGCAGGCGGTGCGGGCCGGCGAAGATCCGGCGGACGTCTGGAACGGCCTCTATCTGGTCAACACCGGCGACCCGGCGCTCGAAGAGATGTGGGACGACGCCCAGGTCACGGCGATCTGGAACGCCCTCGATCCGTCGCTCATGTCGGCGGTGTTCTCCTACTTCCGGGATCATGTGATCGGCGGCCGGACGAGGGTCCGCCCGCCGGTCCTGCAGATCACGGACGGGCTCGGCCTGACCCTCGGCACTCGCGGCGTCCTCGGTCCCCAAGAGGTCTCGCGCTTCCTCGACCTCTACGCGGTCACACCCGAGGGGATCCTGGCCTTCTATATCCGGGACCTCGACTCCTCGATCGACCGGGAGTACGGGATCGGCGCGGCGATCCACGGGCTGCGTCTGTCCGAGCGGTTCGACCTCGGGCTCCAGGCCGACTGGTGGGGGCAGCCCGAGTCGCTGGAGGTCTTCTATCCCGCTGGCGAAGACGGCTGGAACGTCAGCGGCGAGATCGGCGTCCTCTTCGGCCGCTGGGGCTTCTCGGCGAAGGCCGGAGCGAAGTCGGAAGGTTTCTTCCCTGGCACGCCCCAGGACGAAGGGGTCTACGCCGGGCTCGGATTGCAGGCGATCTGGTAAGGAGCCCTGTCGATGAGCACGTTGAGCCGCAGAGTTCTCGCTCTCGCCGTCCTGTCGCTCTCTTTGTCGTCCCTCCCTGCATCCGCGGCGCCGGAGGCGGCGACCGCGATCCGCTGCGGCCGGTTGCTGAACCCGGCCGATGGCTCCATGGCCGCCAACGCCGTGGTCCTCGTGCGCGGCGACCGCGTCGAGAGGGCCGGTGCCGGGGTCGCGGTCCCGGCCGGGACCAGGGTGATCGACCTGTCGGGCCACACCTGCCTGCCCGGGCTGATCGACAGCCACACGCACGTCCTGCTGCAGCCCGAGGACGAGGTGGGTCCGCCGCCGGTCGTCACCAAGTCGCTGGCATTCCGGACCGTCCAGGGCGTGGCGGCGGCGAAGAAGGACCTCGAAGCGGGATTCACCACGATGCGCGATGTGGACAGCGAGGGGGCGGAGTTCGCGGACGTGGCGATCCGCGACGCCATCAACAGAGGGATCGTCCCCGGGCCGCGCCTGTTGGTCTCGACCTACGCGCTGACCATCACCGGCGGCCACATGAACACTCACGGGCTCAATCCGGACGTCGAGATCCCCGATCCGGCGACCCTGACCGATTCGCGGGACGCCATGATCGCCGAGGTGCGCCGGGAGGTGAAATACGGGGCCGACTGGATCAAGGTCTACGCCACCGGCACGCTGCGCCACGTGAACCCGGTCACCCTGGAGTCGCTGAGCCAGTTTTCGGAGGAGGACCTGCGCGCCCTGGTCGAGGAGGCCCGGCGATGGGGCAGGGACGTGGCCGCCCACGCCTACGGCGGCGAGGGGGCGAACAACGCCATCCGAGCCGGCGTGCGCTCGATCGAGCACGGCATGCTGATGGACGACGAGACGATCGACCTGATGGTGAAGCACGGCACCTGGTGGTGCCCGACCCTGTCGGTCTACATCCCCGGCTCGCCCGAGGAGGACACCGAGTTGCGGCGCCGCATCGTGGCCCATCACAAGGAGGTCTTCCAGAAGGCGATGAAGAAGGGGGTGAAGATCGCCTTCGGCACGGACGTCGGCGCCTTCGAGCACGGCACCAGCGTCCGCGAATTCCGGCGGATGGTCGACTACGGCATGCCGCCCCTCGACGCCATCCGTTCGGCCACGGTGCGCGGAGCCGAGCTGCTGCGCATGGAGAAGCTGATCGGCACGGTCGAGCCCGGCAAGTACGCCGACATCATCGCGGTCGAGGGCGATCCTCTGAAGGACATCGGGGCCCTCGAACGGGTGGTGTTCGTGATGAAGGCGGGGGAGGTGTACAAGGGGCCCCTCACCCCCTGACCTTGCCATCGTCTTTCGCCCACTGCGGACAACGGCCGGCTTCGCCGGGACCCTCACCCCCGTCCCCTCTCCCATCCGCACTCCCGCCACCCGGGAGAGGGGCGCCACCACCCAAAGGCTCAAACCCAGAGGGAGGTTCCCCCTCTCCCGGGTGGGTGTGAGTGCGGATGGGAGAGGGGGCCAGGGGGTGAGGGTTCAGGGGAGGGGGCTACATCTTCCGCACGAACCCCGAGCGCTGGCGCAGGTCGTCGTCCGTGTCGAGCGAAAAGCTCCGACCGTGGCCCAGATCCTCGTTGAGGAAGCGGGTGAGGTCCGCGGCTTCGGCTTCGATCCGCGCGCGGGCCTCCTTCGGGATCGGCTCGAAGTAGCCCACGACGACCTCCCTCGGGTCGGGGTCGTACTCCCAGAATCCAACGACGCGCCCCTCCGCCGCCACCGACCGCATGGCCATGTGGCGGGAGTCCCCCAGGGTGGACTCCTTGGACGAGCCCCAGGACGGCACGGGCGTGGCGTGGTGCTGCGGATCCACCATGAGGAACGGTCCGCCGTGCAGGGCCAGGACGTTGTCCTCGAAAGGGAGGAGCGCCACGGCCTGGGAGGCCTCTTCCGCCTTCTCGAGCAGATCCCGCCGGTCCTCCAGGAGGTAGTGCGCGTCGTCCACCCCTTCGATCGCCACCGGCAGGACCGGCGTCTTCTCGATCGCCGCCTTGGCGTCGCGCTGGGCGATGCCGGCCCAGGCGGCGAAGTCCTTCTGGGTGCCGAGCCCGGCACAGTGGAAGAAGATCCGGGCGAGACGGGCGTAGATCTCGATCGGATCGTCCGGGAGGCCGGCGCCGTCGAAGGGGCTGCGCGCGGTGGCTCGCCAGAGATAGCGCTCCGAATCGAGCCGGCCGCTTTCGACCTTGCGCTCCACCCGGCCCTCGAACTCCAGCCGGCGCAGGGCCGGCGGCAGGGGCGAGGAGATCCCGACCTTCTTGCCCAGCTCGCCGAGGCTGCGGACCGAGCCGGCCGGCATGGCCCGGCGCAGGGCGTCCGTAGTCAGAGGCCCCTTCTCGGCGAGCACCTGGATCACGGCCTTGGCGACCACCTCGACCTCGCCCGGCAGGATGCCGGCCTTCTGCTGATCCTTCTCGGCCCGGCCCCGCGAGAGGAGGTCAGCGGCGCGCAGGGCCAGCGGGACATCCCGCCGCGGCACCAGGTACATGCAGCCGCGCACTGAGGGGACCACCTGGGCGGCGCGCTCCTCGACCGCCTCGTCGAGATCGGCCCGCCGCATCCCCGGCCGGCGCGCCCTCACAGCGATATAGACGTCAACTCCGCCGAGGGTCCGCACGAACCCGGTCTCCTCCAGGATCCGCTCCGAAGACTCCGCGCGGGCGGGGAATCCCTGCGCGGCCAGAAAGACCTGCCGCGCGCGATCGAGGTTGAGTCGAAGGTCAGGCTTGGGAGCGGGCATGGGCCACCTCCGGGGGCTCGTAAATAGGGCGTAGGTATATCACAGGCACACTCTACGGGCAGCTCGCGAACGCCCCCGTTCCTGGTTGCGTTACAGTGAACCCGCCATGGAGCTCCGCAACTTCGCCCTGGCCGTCCTCCAGTCCGAGGACCTCGACGTCAAGCTCGCTCCGCCTCGGGAGGAGCTGACGGACGAGCGGCCGGGGCTGGCATTCCGGGCAGAGGGACCGGGCCGGCCGGCCCACCTGCGGTTCGCGAAGGCGGACGTCCCCTCCTTCGAGGGAATGCCCGACCCGGCGCAGAGGCCGCGCATCCTCCATGGCCTGGCCAATCACGAGCTGCAGGCGGCCGAGCTGTTCGCCTGGGCGCTCCTCGCCTTCCCGGACGCGCCTCCGGCGTTCCGGCAGGGGCTCGCCCGCATCCTTCTGGATGAGCAGCGCCACACGCGGATGTACATCGCGCGGCTCGCGGATTCGGGTGCCCGGTTCGGCGACTACCCGGTCAACGGCTACTTCTGGAAGAAGGCGGAGAGCATCCGCTCGCCCCTCGACTTCATCTGCGCCATGTCGTTGACCTTCGAGAACGCGAACCTCGATCACACGATCGACTACGCCGAGGCGGCGCGGCGGGCAGGCGATCCCAAGACCGCGACGGTCATCGAGCAGGTGCACCGCGACGAGGTCGAGCACGTGCGCTTCGGCTGGACCTGGCTCCAGGTCTTCAAGGAGGAGGACGAGTCCGCCTGGGAGGCCTACCGGCGGAGCCTCGCCTGGCCCCTCCGCCCCGCGCGGGCCCGGGGTCCCAGCTTCCACCGCCAGGGGCGCGAGGCCGCCGGGCTCGATCCCGAGTTCATCCGGCGGCTCAAAGAGGGGTGACCGGCTCCCGTCTTCTCGTCGGCAACCTTCTCGGCGAGGACGACCTCGCGCGGCTCCTCCATGCCGGAGACCCCCGGCGCCGGCGCGAGCGTCCCCCCTCCCAGACCGTCCTGCGGACCGCCTCCCGCCTCGCCACGTTCCTCCGCGCCTTCGCCCGCGAGGGCGACCGTCTCTGGACGCCGGCTCCGGTTGACCCCGAGGAGCTGCCGCAGGTCCCCGGAGTCCCGATCCCGATCCTCGAATCCGGTCCCCTCGAAAGGATCGAGCCCGCGGAGGAGGTCCTCGCCTGGTGCGAGACGCCCGCGGCGGCTGCGTTGCGGACCCGGCCCCGCGATCCCGGCGTCCCCTGGGACGCTCCCCTCCAGGAGATCCTCTGGCGCCTTCCGACCGCTCCGCCTTCCGTGGTCGCCCGGGTCCACCACCGCGCCTTCCATCTCCAGATCGCCGAGGAGCTGGGCTGCGCCCTGCCCGGAGCGCGAATGGTGGATTCGCTGGGCGAGCTGGACCGGACGCTCTCCTCCTCCGAGGCTCCGGCGAGCTGGGTCGTGAAGGCCCCCCTCTCCGCCTCCGGCCGCGAGCGCTATATCGAAAGGAACGGACCCCACCTTGCCGAACCGAAGTCCCGCCACACGGTCGAGCGCCTCTTCGAGCGTCACGGCCCTCTCCTCTTCGAGCCCTGGCTGGACCGGATTGCGGACTACGGCTGCGCGGTCCTGCTGACGGAGGCCGGGATGCGGATCGCCAGCCTCCACAGCCAGCGCGTAGACCTCAAGGGACAATTCTCGGGGATCGACCTGGAAGGCTTCGATCTGCCCGCGCCCGATCGCGAGCGCATGGACGAGGTCGTGGAGGGAGTCGCGCGAGCGCTCTGCAGGGAGGGGTACGCCGGCCCGTTCGGGATTGATGCCTGGAGCTACCGGCGGCCGGACGGCGGGATCGCCTTCCATCCGCTGGGAGAGATCAACGCCCGGATGACTTTCGGGCTGGTGGCGCAGACGCTGGCGGAGCGGGATGGCGGCTACAGCGCCAGCCGTTTTCCGGGTTCCGGTTTCCAGGCCGTCGCGGCGAGCTTCTCGGCGGTGAAGCGGTAGCCGAGGTCCACGAGCTCGTCGATCGCCTCCACGCCGAACATGTCGAAGCCGTCCACCGGCAGGTCGAGGTAGAGGTCTACCTCGCTCTTGGTGCTCTTGGCGTAGACGTCGCTCGCGAGGAGCGCCGAGCGGTGGATGAGGCGGAGGATGTTCGGGAACGGCTTGGGCTTCTGGAAACGGAGGCGGGCCGCCAGGAGCTGCCACGGGCTGGGGGTCTCGCGGTAGCTCGCGTCCGCGCGGACGTCGAACTTCGCGGAGACGTCCACCGCGATGACAGGGCCCTCGCCGAGCCGCCGCATCACGTCGGCCGGCAGGTTGTTGAGCACGCCTCCGTCGACCAGGAGCTCTCCGTCCTGGACGACGGGAGGCACGACGCCTGGGATCCGTATGCTCGTTCCCACCCACTTCCGCAACAGGCCTTCCCGGTGCACCACCACCTCGGCGCGCGTGATGTTGGCCGATACGCAGAAGAAGCTCAGCCAGAGATCCTCGATCTGGTCGTCGCCATACATCCTCTCCAGCATCGTTTCGGCCTTGACCGGTGAGAGCAGGGAGATCAGCGGCAGGGTGTAGACCTTGTGCGGCTGGCCCTGGACCCACCCCCAGCGATTGAGCTCCACGATGGACTGCCAGTCGTAGCCGTGCGCGTGCAGGGCGCCGATCAGCGCCCCCATGCTCGTGCCGCCGACGCGGTCGATCGGGATTCCCGCCTCTTCCAGCGCGCGGATGACGCCGATGTGCGCGAAGCCGCGCGCGCCGCCGCCGCCCAGGACCAGACCGACCTCCCGGCCGGCGACGAAGCGCGCGAGGCGCTGGACATCGCCCGGATGGAAGAGCCGCACATGATGATGGCGCGCGAAGCGGCGCAGGCCCAGCCACTTCTTCGTCCCCTGCGGGCGCGCATCCGGATCGCCGTGCAGCAGCACGAGCTCCTCGCGCGGCTTGGCGTCGTCCTGCTCCAGCCGCGCCAACTCCTGTCCGAGAGGGCCGAGGTCCGGCTCGGCTCCGGCCGGAGCGGCCACGAGAATGCGGTCCGCCTGGCGCAGACAGCG
Organism: Thermoanaerobaculia bacterium; assembly: GCA_036380715.1. Classification (GTDB taxonomy): domain Bacteria; phylum Acidobacteriota; class Thermoanaerobaculia; order Multivoradales; family UBA5704; genus UBA5704. The sequence continues at coordinate 28,832 of DASVEF010000003.1, forward strand.
GCGCGTCCAGCCCGAGGGATCCGGGTCCGCCTGGTAGAGCAGGAAGGCGTGGCGGGCCTCCTGCTCGTAGAGCCAGGAGACCATCCGGCTGTGCCCGGCGCTCCCATCGAGGCACGACCCCGTGCCGGCACCAAGCTCCCTGTCGATCCCCTCGCAGCTCAGGAGCAGGGTCGGCCCGATCGCCGACAGCGCCTGGACCAGCGGAACGACGAAGTCCGCCAGAGGCGCGCCGGCCGTGCCGGCCAGGGCGACCGCGACGCAGCCCGTGGATTCCGCTGGCCGGGGAGGCTCCAGCCAGCGGACCAGGGTCCGGGTCAGCGCCAGGGTGAATCCAGGGTTCCGGCGCAGCAGGATCTCCCCCCGCTCCCTGGGAAGCCGCGCGAGGACCGAGTCGCGCAGGGCGCGCACAGTGGCCGACCTGGGCTTGCCGGTCAGGATCGAGATCTCGCCGAAGCTCTCCCCCCGTCCCACCTCGGCGAGGAGGAGGTCCTCCGCGTTCTCCAGCTCGCGCAGGATCGCCAGGCGTCCGGTCACGACCAGATAGAGGCTGTCCCCTTCTTCTCCCTCCCGGCAGACGCAAGACCCTCCGGGAACGAGCAGCCATTCGAGCTGGGCCAGCACCTCGTCGAGGGCGGCGTCGTCCAGACCCTTGAACAGGTGGGTCGAGGCCAGGAAGGCCCTGGCTTCAGCAGGCGAAGGCGTGGGGAACAGGGGCATCGGCGTCTCGGCGGATGGATTGTACTTCGGCCAGGACGGCTGCGCCGGTCTTCGGGGTGAGGGGAACGCGAAGCCGCGTTCGTTCCATCGCCCGTACGTCGATTCCCAAGGACAGCTTTTCGGGATCGACTTGAAGCTACCCAAAAACGCGGCCCGGCATCAAAAGCCGGACCTGTCAGACATCAGGAGGTATCTGGTCATGGAGTCCAACCGTGCTCGTTTGCGTTCCTGGATCGCCCTGCCGCTCGCGGCGATCCTTCTGCTTTCGTCGGCGCCCGGCTTTGCCCAGGGCCGGAGCGAAGATCACAACCAGGTCGTGACGGCGGTCGTGAAGGATGGAAAGACCGTCAGCGTGACGCGCCAGCCGATCCCGGAGGAGTCCTTCTCCTTCGAGGCCCCGCTGCCCAAGACGACGGAGGAGGACTTCGTTCCCGCGGGTCCGCCCGAGAAGATCCACCCCCTGCTCAAGGAGTGGGTGGAGCGCCGCGATCCCCAGGAGAAGGAGCTGGTGGTGGTCAACTTCCGGGACTCGATCCGGATCCCGCGCTTCCCGGAGCCGGTGACCAGCGAGCGCCGCTCCTCGATGATCAACCAGGCGGCCATGGCGCAGAGCGACCGGATGGTCCAGGAGATCAAGGCCCGCCGCGCGCCGGTCCATGAGCAGAGGGGACGGGAGCTGGCGCAGAGGCACGGCGCCGAGGTCCTCGAAACCTTCTGGCTGGTGGACGCCATGGTGCTCCGCCTGCCCCTGGGCGCCGTCAAGGCCCTGTCCGAGCGTGCGGACGTCCTCTATGTCGAGCCCCAGCACACCGGCGAGGAGCCGCCGCAGGCCTCCCTGGACGACGTCGACGACGGGCGCGGACGCATCGCCAGCGACTGGTTCTTCAACCTGAACCAGACCTGGGGCTGGATCGGCCTGCTCGACACCGGCGTGCGCTTCACCCACACCCTGTTCACCAACCCGGCGCGCATCGACTTCCGGCGCGACTGCGTCAACGGCCTCTGGAACAACTGCACCTCCGGCTATTTCACCCTCAACCCGACCGACAACTGCTGGAACCACGGCACGTCGACCGCCGGCATCCTCACGGGCAACGGCAACCTGGGCGACGCCTACCGCGGCGTGACGGCGATCACCCTGGACAGCTACAAGGTCTACAACTGCTCCGGCCTGGACACCGCGGCCGCGGTGCGCGGGTTCCAGGCGGCGGTGAATGCTCTCGACCGCGTGATCGTGGCGGAGATCCAGGCCACCGGCGACGATGCGAGCTCGATCTCGGTCGCGGCCGACAACGCCTTCGACGCCGGCTCGGCCGTGATCGCGGCCAACGGCAACTTCGGCCCGAACGCCAGCACCGTCCGCTCGCCCGCCAACGCCCACAAGGCGATCGGCGTCGGCGCGGTCGACGTCCAGACCCTGGGCCTCATGAACTATCAGGGCCGCGGCCCGGCTCCGGACGGCCGCATCAAGCCGGACATCCAGGCCCCCACGAACACGGAGACGGCCAGCAACGCCTCCGACACCGCCCTCCAGGTCTTCACGGGCACCAGCGGCGCGACCCCGTACGCGGCGGCCGCCGCCATGCTGTTCCGCAACTGGCTGGGCAGCCAGGGCTCGGCCGCCACTCCCGGCGAGATCTACGTGCACATGATCCTGTCCGGCCAGCGGACCAGCTTCGACAACGACAACGGCGCCGGCCTTCTGACCATGCCGAACGGCGGCACCTTCTGGCGGGGCAGCGTCACCCTCGGCCCGGGCCAGTTCGTCGACATTCCGATCAGCGTCCCGGCGAACGCGAGCAACTTCGACGCGGCGCTGTGGTGGCCCGAGACCGTGTCGCAGAGCCACAACGACGTGGACCTCCACCTCATCGATCCGTTCGGCTCCCTGGTCGCCTACAGCGTTGCGATCCCGGGCGTCTTCGAGCGCGCCCGCGCGGCCGGCGCCCTCACGCCCGGAACCTGGATCCTCCGCATCTACGGCTACTCCGTCCCGACCGGTTCGCAGACGGTCTACTGGGCGGCGCACGTCAACAACTGAGCCGGTCCTCCACCGGTACACCCCAGGCCGTCTCGCCTCCGGGCGAGGCGGCCTTTTCGTCTACACTGACGGACGATGAAACGCCGGATCAACGCCTGGGGCTTCGAGGGCGAGTCTTTTCCTCCCCCCAAGCCTATGCGCACGTGGCTGGAGGAGCGGCTGGGCGAGGCGGAACCTCGGGAGCCGGTCGATCCGGCGAAGATCAAGGCGCCGGAACCCCGGCCGGTTCCGGAGCTGCCGGGACCGGTGTCGCGCGGCAGGGAGGACCGCTTGCTCCACTCCCGCGGCCGGGGGTTCTCCGATCTCGTCCGGCTGCGGACCGGGACCCTGCCGGCCCTGCCGGACGCCGTGGTCCGGCCGGCCGACGCGGCCGAGGTGGAGGCGGTCCTCGGGATCTGCAGCCGGGAAGGGGTGCGGGTGATCCCCTGGGGCGGCGGTACCTCGGTGACCGGCGGGGTCAACACCCTGCCCGGGCCGGAGCCAGTGGTCGTCCTCGATCTGGCGCGGCTGTCGAAGCTGAGCCACCTGGACACCCGGTCGGGCCTTGCGAGCTTTGGGGCCGGTATCCTCGGCCCCGCCCTCGAAGCGGCGCTCGCGGATCACGGATTGACGCTCGGCCACTTCCCGCAGTCGTGGGAGCTCTCGACGCTCGGCGGCTGGGCGGCCACCCGCTCCTCGGGGCAGGAGTCGCTCGGCTACGGCCGCATCGAGGACATGGTCGCCGGGCTCGAGCTGGTGGCTCCCGGCGGGCGCCTCTGCCTGCCCGCCCTGCCGGCCTCGGCCGCCGGGCCGGACCTGCGGCAGCTCGTCCTGGGCAGCGAAGGGCGCCTGGGAGTGATCACCGAGGTGACGGTCCGGACCTCGCCCCGGCCTGCCGGGCGCTCGGTCGAGGCCCTGATCCTCCCTTCCTGGGAGGACGGCATCGACGGGGTGCGCGACCTGGTCCTGCGCGGCACGCCCCTCCACATGATCCGCCTCTCCGACCCGAGCGAGACCCAGGTGGCCCTCGCCGTGGGGCTCGGCGGCCACGCCTGGGGACCGCTCGCCAAGGGCTGGCTGCGCCTGCGCGGAGTCGGCCAGGGCTCCTGCCTCCTGCTCTGCGGAGCGGTGGGGGAGGAGGCCAAGGTGAAGCGGACCCTGGAGAGAACCCGCCTGCGCCTCAAACGCCAGGGCGCGATCTCTCTGGGAGAGAGTCCCGGCCGCCGCTGGCTCGCCGACCGCTTCCGCCACCCCTACCTGCGCGACGGCCTCTTCGACCTCGGGATCGCCACCGAAACCCTGGAGACCGCGGCTCCGTGGTCGGTCCTCCCCAAGCTCTACCGGGCGGTGCGCGAGGCGATCGCCAGCGGGCTCAGTGATGAGGAGGGGGAGGGAGAAGAGGCGCCGGTCCTCTGTCACGTCTCCCACGCCTACCGGGACGGCGCCTCCCTCTACTTCACCTTCTTCTTCCCCTGCCCCAGTGACCCGGAGGAGGCGATCGAGCGCTGGGCAGTCCTCAAGCGGGCGGCGACGGAGGCGATCGTCCGGACCCGGGGGACCATCAGCCACCACCACGGCGTCGGCTCCTGGCACGCGCCCTGGTATCCGAAGGAGGCCGGCGATGCCGGTCTCCGCGTGCTCGCCGCCGCGGCGCGGGAGCTCGATCCGCAGGGGGTCCTCAACCCGCACGTCCTCCTCGATCCGGCCGACCGGCTGGAGGTCTGACGTGTTCCATCCAGGCTGGAGGTCGCGCGCGCTCGCCGGTCTCGGGGAGCCGTTCGACCTGATCGTGGTCGGTGGCGGGATCACCGGCTGCGGCGTCCTGATGGACGCGGCCCAGCGCGGCCTGCGGGTGCTCCTCATCGAGAAGGGGGACCTCGCCTCAGGGACCTCTTCGCGCTCCTCCAAGCTGATCCACGGCGGCCTGCGCTATCTCAAGCAGATGCGCCTGCACCTCACCCGCCAGGCCTGCCGCGAGCGGGACCGCATGCTCTCCCTCTCGCCCCACCTGGTGCGGCCGGTCCTCTTCCTCTATCCGATCTACCGCGGCGACCGTCCCGCCGGCTGGCAGGTGGATTTGGGGTTGCGGGTGTACGACCGGATGACCGCAGGCGAGCCGCACCGGCAGGCCGACCCCGACGAGGTGGAACGGCTGGCTCCCGGGACCCCCGCGGAGGGAATCGACCGCGCGCTGGTCTACCGCGACGCGCTCACCGACGACGCCCTCCTGACGCTCGCCGTAGCCGGCACCGGCTTCGCCTACGGCGGTCTGGTCCTGACGCGTGCAGCGCCCGAGGAGGCGGTCCGGGACGCGACGGGGAGGATCCGGGGGCTCGAGATCCGCGACCTGGAGACTGGTGAGGTCCACACGGCCGAAGCACGGCTGGTGGTGAACGCCACCGGCGCCTGGGTGGACGAGCTGCGCCACCGGCTGGGATTTCCCGATCGCCGAGTCCGTCCCTCGCGCGGCAGCCATCTGATCTTCCCGCGCGAGAAGCTGCCGATCACCGCGGCCGTGACCCTCCCCTCTCCCGACGACCGGCGGCCGGTCTTCTTCATCCCGCACCCGGAGGGGGTCCTCGCCGGCACCACCGACCTCTTCCATGAAGGGGGCCTCGACGACCCGCGTCCCAGCGCGGCCGAAGCCGCCTACCTGCTGCGCGCCGTCCAGAAGGCCTTTCCCGGACGGGGGATCTCGGAGGCGGACGTCCGCGGCGCCTTCGCGGGCGTGCGGCCGATCGTGGACGCGGGAGCCGCGAATCCGTCCGCGGCGAGCCGGGAGGAGGCGGTCTGGGAGGAGCAGGGCCTCCTCTCGGTCGCCGGAGGCAAGCTCACCACCTGGCGTCCCATGGCTGAAGAGGTCGTGGACCGCGTGCTGAGGCTGCTGCCCATCGAAAGAGCACGGGCCGCCGCGCCGGGCGCCACGGCCGGCACCCCTGTCGGAGCCCTCGCTCCTCTCGACCTGCCTCAGCGGCTGCGCGCGGCCCGCGGCCTGGAGCCGGACGTGGCCGCCGGCATGGCGCGGAGGCTCGGCGGTCTCGCCTGGGCGGCCTGCCAGGAAACGCGGGACCCGTCCGAGCTCCGGCCTCTCCTGGAAGGCACCGACCTCTGCGCGGCCGAGGCCCGAGCCCACCTTCGCTACGGCGCCGTGATCCGCCTCGAAGACCTCCTCCTCCGCCGCGCCCGGGTAGGGATGTGGAGCCCGGATCTCGCCCGAGAGCTGGTACCCAGGCTGGAACCGCTGCTCCGAGAGGAGATGGGGTGGAACGCGAGGAGATGGGAGCGGGAGATGGAGGAGACGGCGCGGGCGGTCGACGCCTGGTCGCCGGAGGGGATCACGAGGTAGGGCTCTCGCCTACGATCCCCAGGATCTCCTTCGCATACTTCGCCACGATTGTCGGCCCGATCCCCGAGACGTTCAGCAGATCCACTTCGGTTCGAGGTCGTGCGGCGGCCAGGGCGACGACCGCGCGGTCGGTCAGGATGCGGAAGGCCGGGACGCGGCG
>DASVEF010000004.1:0-4258 GCA_036380715.1 Thermoanaerobaculia bacterium
GCCCATCTCAGAATTTCGCTTACCGAATTGCCCCAGAGCTGCCGGCCAGGCATGATCGAAATATCGCGCGCTGGGCAAAAGCACATGCCGATTTCTCAGAATCACCTGGAACCTATTTGGGGCCTACCGTTTGTCCGAGACCTTCCCTTGATCCTCTCTCCCGCTGGCTAGATCCGGGAAACCCTGACCAGAAGCTTGCAGTTTGCCAAGACCCCATGGGGCCGGGGCCGCCCGGCGCCAAAGGAGCCGAGGTCTGTCTTCGGCTTCCTGGCAGAGCAGCAAAGGTGCCAAAGGTGGTGTCCATCAGGAGCGAGAATCGCTTCTAACCGCCCATCTCAGAATTTCGCTTACCGAATTGCCCCAGAGCTGCCGGCCAGGCATGATCGAAATATCGCGCGCTGGGCAAAAGCACATGCCGATTTCTCAGAATCACCTGGAACCTATTTGGGAACCTATTTGGGGGCCAACGTGCCTCGGAGCCGCAGAGCGCGAGCAGACCCCTAAAGGTGGGCCGGAGGCCTCCCCCCGCCCAGGAGGGCTCCGGCCCGGCACATCAGTTTTCAAAGAACCATGCTTCAAAGGGGAGCCGGGAGCGCGCCGGAGCACGCTCCCGGCCTTGGATTACTCGGCCTTCTCAGGATCGGGTGGCTTGTCGGTGCGTTTCTCGAGCGGCGGCGTCGCCGGGCTCTTCCGGCCGCGGAAGGGCTGGAGGTCGAACTCCGCCAGCTTCTCCGAACGGTTGCCGTAGTGCTGCTTGACGCCTGTGCGCAAGAAGGTCACCAACTTGCGTCCCTCGGCGAGCAGCTCCTGAAGACGCTGCGTCGCCTCCTGCTTGCCCGCCGTGTGGAGGGCCTGCTGGGCCACCAGCTCCGCCCCCAGCCCGATCATCTCGCGGAGCCGGAGATGCGGCGCTTCCAGATGCGGGAAGTCCGCCATGTACTGCTCCAGCTTCCTGTCGAGCCGTTCCCAGCCGTTCAACGTCAGTCCGTACTTCGGTTCTCTAGCCATACTTCTTCTCCTCGATGGGAGCCCTTTGGACCCCCGGTTAACGACGCCGGAATTGGCGCCGGTGAAACCCTCTCCAAATCCCGTCGGCTCAATGGGTTCCTGATTCCAGAGCTGGCCGGCCGCCGGGGCTACAGCACTTAGATGGCGCATATGAAACAACAAGACCGCATGTCCTGTCAAGTCTCTATTTTTGGATGGATCGCTGTTATGCGGTTGACATTCAGGAGCTATCCTCTATAATGGCAAGGCTGTTGGATGAGTCATGCGGTGCTATGGCGAGCATTATCCAGGTCCGCCGGCTCGCTAGCTCTTCCTTGTATGCAGTTCCAATGGGGAGCGGCTCAGGGGAAACGGGGAATGGCTCTTTCCCTCCTTGCCGGACTTCATTCCCCCGAGGGAATGGCTTGCGGAGAGCTCTTCGGATCTTCCGATGAACGGGGAATGCGCCATTCCCCGGCTTTCGCGAGGCATTCCCCGCTTGTTGGATCTTGACGATCCTGGGGAATGCGATCCGGAGAGGAGGGAATGCCTCATTCCCCGCGGGGAATGGCCCGCGGAAGGTTTGTGGAATGACGGACAGCGTGGGGAATGCCTTGCGGAGAGCTTTTCGGATCTCCCGAGGAACGGGGAATGCGGCATTCCCCCTCTTTCGTGAGGCATTCCCCGCTTGTCGGATCGGAAGAATCGCGGGGAATGCGATTCGAAAGAGAGGGAACGAGTCATTCCCTCTCGATCGGATGGCATTCCCCGTGTTCAGGCTCTCATTCCCTCCGGGGAATGTGAGCCGCAGCCGGGGGAATGAGACGTTCCCCGGCTGTCGCTCTTTGACAACTGAATCTTCGGGGGTCCGCCTGGGAGGGCGGCCTGGGCGGACCCCTTTGTTTGCTAGGATCTCGACATGAAGCCTTGCTCGAATCCTGCGCAGCCCTTCCGTTTCCGGAAAGCCGGCGTGCCGGCGATGCTCCTGGCGACGATCGTGGCGGCCGGTATGGCGGCCGCTGAGACTCCGCAGACTCCGAAGCCGGCCGCTTCTCCGCAGGCGGCGGCCGGGGCGGAGAAGACGGCGGAGCAGGCGTACAAGAACATCAAGGTCTTGAAGGACATGCCGGCGTCGCAGTTGCTGCCGGTCATGCACCTCATGCGGGCGGCGCTGGGCACGCGGTGCGACTTCTGCCACGTCGCCGAGGGGAACCGGTACGAGCTCGACACCAAGAAGGAGAAGGAGAGGGCCCGCGAGATGATCCGCATGGTCCTCTCCATCAACAAGGATTTCTTCGAGGGGCGGACTGTGGTCACCTGCAACACCTGCCACCGCGGGGATGAGCACCCGGTCCGCGTGCCGGCGATCGGCCAGGCGCAGTTCGACGACACGACCCACGGCGCCGACCACCACGCGGCGCGCGAGCCGCTCCCGTCGGCGGCCGAGGTGCTCGACCGCTACATCCAGGCGCTCGGCGGGCGCGCCGCTCTCGAAGGGGTGAAGAGCCGCGTCTCCCGCGGGACGCTGCTGCGCATGAAGGTGGTCGGCTCGGGTACGCCGAAGGCGCGGGCGGTCAACCGCGGCCAGGAGGACCCGTTCGAGATCGTCCAGCAGGCCCCCGGCCGGGTCACGGTGACCGTGGGTCCGCCTTCGCAGCAGGTGATGCAGCGCCTGGAGGGCGGCTCCGGGACGCTCAAGACGCCCCGCGGCGAGCGACCGATGACGCCGGAGGAGGTCGCCCGCCTGGCGGAGCAGACCGATCTGCGCAAGGAGCTCAAGCTCCGCGACCGGGCCGACAAGGCGCGGGTCGTCGGCCGCGAGACGATCGACGGCAAGGACGCGCTCGTCGTCCGCATGACGGGGGACGACGGCGCCTCTCAGCTCTTCTATTTCGACGCCGGCACCGGCCTCTTGCGCCGGCAGGTCGTCAACCGGCCGACCGTGCTGGGACCCGACCCCGAGCAGATCGATTTCGAGGATTACCGCGACGTCGGCGGCGTCAAGGTGCCGTTCCTCATCAAGGCCTCGTACATCGACGACAATCATCTGGGCACGACGCGCAAGGTTGCCGAGGTGCGTCACAACGAGGCCCTCACCCCCTGACCCCCTCCATCGGGCATCCTCCACTGTAGAGACGCCCCGTGGGGCGTCTCCTCCTCTGGAGGTGTCCGCGGCATCGCGCGGATTTCTGGATGGATGACGCTGCGGCAGGAGACGCCCCGCGGGGCGTCTCTACAGTGGAGAGGATCTCCAGCGGGCCAAGGGCGCTTTGAGGTCAAAGTTAGCGCCCCTCACCGCGAGGGCCAGGTCGGTGCGCAGCGGGGGCAGGGGGATGCGGAGCTTTCCGTCTTCCGAGCGGCGGACTTCGAGGTCTCCCGCGGGGAGCCCCTCCAGGGTGTTCCAGAAGGTGACCTGGTAGGTCCCGTTGACGGTTCCCTGGCCGAGCCCGGGGATCGTCACGACAGGGCTCACGGGTTCGGCGTTCTTCCGCAGCATGCCCGAGCGGTCCAGGGAGTCCCGCCTCAGGACGTAGGCGACCGCCTGCTCCTCGTCGCCGCAGGCGAATCCGGCGCAGTTGCCGCCCGCGATCTCCATCTCTGCGTTGAGGTTCCTGCGGCGGAACCGGGTCCAGTCCACGAGCGGGGTGAAGCCGGCGAGCGCTTTCTGGGCGCCGTGCATCCCGCGGGTCAGGACGTGGGGGTAGCGGTTCGGCCAGCGCATGCCGCCACCCGCGCCGCCGGAGGCGAAGTGGGCCCACTGGATGTGGCGGAAATACTCGTCGTCGAACGGCTCCGGCAGGGTGCGGCGGCGGTCCTTGAAGGTGTGGATGGGGCCGTGCTCGCTGTCGAAGAAGGGGCGGTCTCCGGGGACTTCCGCCAGAGCTTCGCGCACCAGGCGGCCGACGCTGACCGCGGCGTCGACCGTGTTGCGGGGGAAGTCGATCGTGCCGTCCTCGTAGAAGTGGATGCTGTGGAAATCGAGGCTCGGGTGGCGGAAGGCCGTCGCGGCGGTCTCGGGCCGCTCGAGGATCAGGGGACCGAAGACCGACACGGTCTGCGGGTGGGACCGGCCGTAGAGCTCGATCTCCCGGCGGCGCAGCGATTCGCCCACGTCCTCGATGAAGTCGGTGAAACAGCCGGGATCGTTGCCGCCGAAGGCCGGGTGGATCTCGTTCCAGAGGTCCCAGGCGAACAGGGTCCCGCTGCCGCCCCAGCGCTCGGTGGCGAAGAGGAGCCGGCGCTTGATGGCGGCGCGGGTGTCGCGGCAGGT
>DASVEF010000005.1:0-5677 GCA_036380715.1 Thermoanaerobaculia bacterium
GTGGACCGCAAGGCCGGCAAGGTCTGGCTGGAGGTGCCGAAGGCCTCGGGGCCGGGCGGGGAGGTGGGGAGCTACATCTATGTGGAGAGTCTGCTGACCGGCCTCGGCTCGAACCCCGTCGGTCTCGACCGCGGGCAGATCGGCGACACCCGGGTGGTGACGTTCCGGCGCGTGGGCGGACGGCTCCTGGTGGAGCAGCCGAACCTGCGGTTCCGCGCCCTGTCGGAAGACCCGGCCGAGGTCCAGGCTGTGCGCGAGTCGTTCGCCACCTCGGTGTTGTGGGCCGGCGAGATCGCGGCCAGCGATCCGGACGGCCGGGTCCTCGTCGACTTCACGAGCTTTCTGGTGCGCGACGCGCACGACGTGGTCGCTCGCTTCCGCCAGAGCGGGCAGGGGAGCTGGTCGTTCGACGCGGCGCGCAGCGTGGTCGACTTCGAGAATTGCCTGGCCTTCCCCGAGAACCTGGAATTCGAAGCCATCCTGACCTATCAGTCCGGCGATCCCGGCGAGCTGATCCGGCAGACGGCGCCCACGCCGACGGCGGTCACCCTGGTGCAGCACCACTCGCTGCTGCGTCTGCCCGGTCCGGGCTATGAGCCGCGGCCGTTCGATCCAAGGGCGGGCTCGTTCGCGGTGGATTTCCAGAACTACGCGGCGCCGCTCGCCGCTCCCATCGAGACCCGCTGGATCGTCCGCCACCGGCTGGAGAAGACCGATCCCACGGCCGAGCGCTCGACGGTCAAGGAGCCGATCGTCTTCTACGTCGATCCCGGCACGCCGGAGCCGGTGCGCAGCGCCCTGGTCGAAGGAGCGAGTTGGTGGAAAGAGGCGTTCGATAGGGCCGGGTTCATCGACGCCTACCGTGTGGAGCTGCTGCCGCCCGGCGCGCACCCTCTGGACGCGCGCTTCAATGTGATTCAGTGGGTCCATCGCTCAACCCGCGGCTGGTCCTACGGCGGCGGCATCATCGATCCGCGCACGGGGGAGATGCTCAAGGGGCACGTCACCCTCGGCTCGCTGCGCGTGCGGCAGGACCGTCTGCTCTTCGAGGGGCTGGCCGGCACGGAGAAGACGGGCAGCGGCGCGCCGGACGATCCGGTCGTGCTCTCGCTGGCGCGCATCCGGCAGCTCGCGGCTCACGAGGTGGGGCACAGCCTGGGCCTGTCGCACAACTTCGCGGCGAGCACCTACGGCCGCGCCTCGGTCATGGACTACCCGGCGCCGCTGGTGCGGGTCACGCCGCAGGGGGACCTCGACCTCTCGTCCGCCTACGCCACGGGGATGGGCGTCTGGGACCTCTTCGCCATCCGTTGGGCCTACGCGCAGTTTCCCGCGGGAACCGACGAGCGGGCGGCGCTGGACGCCATGGTCCGCGAGGCGATCGGCCGCGGTCTGATCTTCCTGACCGACGAGGACGCAAGGCCCGCCGGAGCGGCCAATCCGCTCGCTATCCTGTGGGACAACGGCGCCGACGCGGTCGACTCTCTGCAACAGGCCCTGGCGGTGCGGCGCATCGCCCTCTCCCGCTTCGGCGAGCGGAACATCGCGCCGGGCCGGCCGCTGGCGCTCCTCCAGGAGGTGCTGGCCCCGCTCTACTTCCACCATCGCTACCAGCTCGACGGCGCCCTCAAGGTGGTCGGCGGCCTGGAGTACACCTACGCCCTGCGCGGCGATGCGCAGCCACCGGCCCGGCCGGTGAGCGGCGACCGGCAGCGCAAGGCCCTGGCCTCGGTCCTGGAGACGCTCTCGCCCGAGGCGCTGGACCTCCCGGAGCCGGTCCTCGGCCTGCTGCTCCCGCGCCCCGCGGGCTACAACCCGAATCCGGAGATGATCCGCGGCTTCACCGCGCCCGCCTTCGATCCCCTGGGCGCGGCCGCGGCCATGGCCGATATGACTGTGCAAGGGCTGCTGCAGCCCGAGCGGGCCGCCCGGCTGGTCGACTTCCACCGGCGCGACCCGAAGCTCCCGGGGCTCCAGGAGGTGCTGAACGAGCTCACGGCCAAGGCGTTCGGCGCATCGCCCAAGGACTCGCGGCAGGCGGAGCTGCGGCGGACCGTCCAGTGGGTCGTGGTGCGGCGGCTGATCGACCTTTCGGACAATCCGAACGCCTCGCCCGCGGTGCGCGCTCAGGTGGAGGGGGAGCTGCGCGACCTGCGCCGGAAGCTGGCGCCCGCGCGGGAAGCCGGCAACGGGAACGACCCCGAAACGGCGAGCCGGGCCTTCCTGGCGGCCGAGATCGAGCGCTACCTGGAGCGTCCCGAGGGGAAGACGGACGACCGTCCGCTGCCGCCCCAGCCGCCGCCCGGTCAGCCCATCGGCTCCGCGCCCATCGGCTCCGCGCCCCCCGGCTCCGCTCCCCTGGGGCTGGCCGGCTGCTCGTGGGGAGATTGAGGATGCCCTGGGCCGCCCTCCTCGCGATCGCGCTGCTCGCCGGCTCCTGCCAGGCCCGGCCGCCAGCGCCCTCCTCTCCGGAGCCCCGAGCGGATCCCGCCGTTCCGGCCGCCGCTCCGGTCCCTGCTCCGGAAAAAGCGCCCGAGCGGCTGCGGGTCCAGGTCCTGTCGACCCGGCCCCACGATCCCCAGGCCTACACCCAAGGGCTGGTCTGGCACGAGGGGAAGCTCTACGAGAGCACCGGCAACTACGGCTCCTCCAGCCTGCGGGAGGTCGATCCCAAGACCGGCGAAGCACGGCGCTTGCGGCCGGTCCCGCAGCAGTACTTCGCCGAAGGTCTGGCGCGGGTGGACGACCGGCTGATCCAGCTCACCTGGCAAGAAGGTGTGGCCTTCGTCTACAGTCTCGCGACTTTCGAGGAGCGCGGGCAGTTTCCGTACAGCGGCGAGGGATGGGGGCTCTGCCACGACGGACGCCGCCTCGTGATGAGCGACGGCTCGGACCGGCTGACCTTCCGCGATCCGGCCACCTTTGAGCCCCAGGGCGGCGTCAACGTCACGTTCGGCGGCCAGCCGGTCCTCAACTTGAACGAGCTGGAGTGCGTGGACGGGGTGGTCTGGGCCAACATCTGGCAGACCGACGACATCGTGCGCATCGATCCCGCCAGCGGCCAGGTCACCGCCGTCGTCGACGCCTCCGGCCTGCTCACTCCGCAAGAGCGGCAGACCGCCGAGGTGCTGAACGGCATCGCCTGGATGCCGGAGACGGAGACGTTCCTGATCACCGGCAAGCACTGGCCGAAGATGTTCGAGGTGGCGTTCCAGCCCCGGCCTTGAGAGAATACGAGTATGAAAATCGAGGAGCTGCGGGGGCGACGGGCCGAGATCCTCCGGCTGGCCGCTCTTCACGGCGCCACCAACGTTCGGGTTTTCGGCTCCGTAGCACGCGGTGAAGCGGACGAGCGGAGCGATGTCGACTTTCTGGTCGACATGAGGAGCGGCCGAAGCCTGCTCGACCTGGGAGGACTTCTTGAGGATCTTCGAGAGCTCCTGAGCCACCCGGTCGATGTCGTTACTGAGCGTGGCCTGAAATCTCGCATCAGGGACCGAGTCTTACGGGAAGCAGTACCGTTGTGAGGGACAGCCGGGAGCGTGTTCTCGACATCCTTGAAGCCATAGAGCGCATCGAGAAGTACGGGTACGGCGGCAGGGAAGAATTCGAGCAGAACGAGCTGGTCCAGGTATGGATTCTCCACCACCTCCAGATTCTTGGCGAGGCCGTTAACGCCCTGAGACCAGAGCTCCAGCAGAGCCACCCCGAGATTCCCTGGGCCTCTATTGTTGGCATGCGAAACGTCCTGGTCCATCAGTATTTTGAAATCGACACCGACATCATCTGGTCCGTCGTAGAGAACGAGCTGCCTAAGCTTAAAGGGTTATTTCAGGCGATTCTCGACGCACGAGACAACGGCTGATCACCAGGCATTTCCCCCTCTCCCGGCCCCCTACTTCGGGAACCTCAGCTCCGCCGCCCGGATCTCCCGCTTCCACAGCTCCTTGCCGTTGAAGTCGAGCGTCCGCAGGGTCAGGACGCGGTCGTCGGGCTTGCCGGAGACCTCGATCAGGCCGAAGTTGCGGATGCCGGTGACCCAGGTGCCGGGGACTCGCGCCGGGTTCTCCGCCTCCTTCTCGAGGCGCGAGCCGCCCGAGGTCAGCGGGCTGGAAGTGAATTCGTAGAGGGGGTAGATCCCGGGCTCCTGGCGCTTCAGCAGCTCGGTGTGGTGGCGGTCTCCCGAGAGGAAGACGACCCCTTCGATGCGCGTCTGGCGCAGGAAGTCGAGCAGCTCCTGCTGCTCGGTCGGAAACTTTCCGAACGCCTCGTAGAAGGTCAGGGGATTCCAGAACTGGCTGCCGCCCGCCACGATCTTGAACGTCGCCCGGCTGCCGGTGAGCGCGTTCTTGAGCCATTGGATCTGGGCCTCGCCGTACATCCGCTTGTCCGGGCCGATGGGCAGCTCGTTCGCCGAGCGGTGGTAGCGGTCATCGAGCAGGAAGAATTCGACGTCGCTCCAGTCGAAGCGGGTGAAGACGCCGGGGGTCTCGGCTTCGCCGTAGCTGGGGTTGGCCCAGTAGTCCTGGAAGACGCGCAGGCTCGTCTCGCGCAAACGGAACGAGCGGTCCGCGTCGTTCGAGCCGTAGTCATGGTCGTCCCAGATGGCGTAGTGGTGGACCGCGCCGAGGAGCGGCTGCATCTCGGGCAAGGCCCGGTCGTGGGTCCAGCGGCGCCGCATGGACGCCTCGTCGCTCCAGTCCCCTTCGCGGTAGTAGATGTTGTCGCCCAGCCAGACCATGAAGTCGGGGCGCGCCGCGGCGATCGACTGGAAGATCTCGTAGTTGCCGCCGTAGGGTTCGCCCGGCCGGTCGAAGGCCGGGTCGTTGATGTACGCGCACGAGCCGATCGCGGCGCGGAAGGTCGGCGGATCCGTGCGGTAGCGCCACATCGGCTGCGCCTGGAAGGTCAGCGGATAGGACCGGGCCACCCGCAACCCCTCCAGATAGATCTCGTAGTCATAGCGGGCGCCGAAGTCGAGCCCCGAGAGCCGGAAGCGGGCGATGTGGTCGCCGGCGGCGTCGGTCCGCACCTCGTCGCTCAGGCGGGCGGTCTCCGGTTTGCCCTGCTGCCAGTAGCGGACCTGGACACGGCACGGGCGGCGGGTCTGCAGCCAGACAGTCGTCCCGGTCAGCTCCGCCGGGCCGAGCATGGGACCCGACGAGAGGCAGCCCGAAAGGTCCTCTGGAGCGTTCTGCTGCGTCTGCTGGGAGGCGGTCTGCTGAGAGTGGACCGCGAGCGGCGCGAGGGCGAGCAACAGCAGCGCGAGGCGTCTGGTGAGCTTGGGCACGTCGTCTCCTCCGTATAGGCGGGAGCAGTGTATCAGCCGTGGGCCCTCACCCCCCGGCCCCCTCTCCCACCCGCACTCCCTTCCCCCGGGAGAGGGGGAGAAAAACAAGTCAGTTTTTAGCAGGGTTCCCCCAGACCCGGGTGCAACGTGTAAGTGACTTGTTTTCAGATACTTCACTTTTCACTAGTGCTCCCGGGTCACTAGGGGGTAACAAAGTGTCAACAAGGCAGCTTGCCGGGGAGCACCGAGCCGGCCGTTGAGCCCGCTCAGGAGCCCGGCCCGTGCGGAGAGCACTCCAGCGGCTCTCCGGGGCGCAGCTCTGGACGGCGCCTCGCCTGCTCCCGGATTCTCCTACGGGCAGGGCCTCCATGCCATCGCCCGGCCGGA
>DASVEF010000006.1:0-2301 GCA_036380715.1 Thermoanaerobaculia bacterium
CCTTGGGCGGGCGGCTCCGCGGGAGACCGGCGCCTCCGCGATCTTCGCGAGGCAGGCCTTGCCATCGAAAGCGAGAGGTTCGCTCCCGGCGACGACGCCCCGGAATCCGCCTCGTGGCTCTGGCGCCTGGGGTCTCCTCACACCCACGGTTCAAACCAGCGCATCAAGCCGGAGAACGATAAAAACGCGGATTCGGCACCCTTGCAGGGCATCACAGTCCGCTTCGTCCCGGGTGCCGTCCCGGGTGCCGCCCCGTCCGGGGCTCTCGATGTCTCGCCCGGCGCTTCGTCGCCGCTGGCCCCGTCCTTCTCGGCCTGTGAGGACGAGGCCTACCGGCGCGAGCTTCTCCAGGCGTTCCATTCCGGCCGCCTGGTGTCCAGCTTTGCAGGCCGCAAAGATTGGAGCCTCTGGGCAGACCCGGCCGCGGCCTACGACCCGCGCCCGGTGCTCCGGGCGGCGCTCTCCAAGCTGGGGGCCACCCTTGGGGATTGAGCACCTGGCCGCCGTCCTCGATCACTCCCGCAAGGGGGGCTCCCACCTCGTGATCCTCCTCGTCGTGGCGAGCTACTCCGACCAGCGCGGCGAGTGGATCGCCGATCAAGCCACCTTGCAGCGCCGCGCCCGCCTCGGCCGGCGGCGCGTCCAGCAGCTCCTCGACGAGCTGGTCGCCGTGGGCGAGCTGGCGGTCATCCCGGGCGAAGGCCGCGGCAAGAAATCCACCTTCCGTCTGCTGGTCGGCGCCCCGGCTCCAGAAAAGGCGCAGCCCAGTGCGCCTTTATCGGAAAAAGGCGAAGCCCAGTGCGCCTTTTCGGCCGAAAAAGGCGAAGCCCAGTACGCCTTTTCTGGCCCCCCTTGTCCCCCTTTTCCCCCAGACCCCCTAATCCCCCTTAATCCCCCCGAAAAACAACCACAGGAGACCTGCGGTCTCCGGCCCCTGTCGGGGCCGCAGAGCGCCACCTTTCGAGTCAATCTCCTGCTCGAAGAAGCAGGCGTTCCGCTGCCAACCCCTGCCCAGATTGGCCTGTGGTCGAAGACGATCGGCGGTATCGAGCCCCTCCTTGATCTGCTTCGCCGGCTCATCCAGGCCGGCCTCGCCACCAAGAAGAACCCCGCCGCCTACATCCACCGCGTCGTCCAGGAGCGCGCCGAGCGGCCTGAGCCGGCGCGGCCCCTCGACGCCCGAGCTGGCCGGGAGCTCCTGCGGGCCGCAGGCGCCGACGAGATCCGCTGGCAGCAAGCCCTCGAAATCATCGCCAACACGGAGGAGTCATGATCCTGTCCCACGACGAAACCACCGCGCCGCGTCCGAGAGGCCAGGGGCTGGTGCTCTGGATCTGCAGCCGCTGCGGCGAAGACCAGGTCGCCTTCGGTCCGCTCCCCGCAGACCTCCTGTGCCACACCTGCCACGACGCCCAACGCGCCGCGAACGCCTTCACCCAAGAGGACGCCGGCATCCCCAAGCTCTTCCGCGGCCTCACCCGCGAGAGCTGGTCCGCGTTCTTCCGGCGTCCCTGGCCCGAGGCCCTGGAGAGCTGGACCGGAACCCCCGACTGGGTCGCGATCTGGGGTCCCACCGGCACCGGCAAGACCGCCCTGGCCACCGTCCTGCTCGCCGAGCACCTCCGCACCGGCCGCCGCGGACGCTGGATCTCCGGCCCCGAGCTGTCCCACCGCCTCCAGCGCGACTTCGCCGCGGCGGAGGACATCCTCGCCCCCCTCCTCGTGACCTCGCTCCTCGTTTTCGACGAGCCCCTCACCGGCGCCGCCACCGACTGGTACATGGAGCGCGTCCTCCTCATCACCCGCACCCGCGACGAGAGCTGTCTTCCCACGATCATCACCAGCCAGCTCCTTCCCGAGCTGCTGCGCAATCCCACCGGGGCCACGCCGCCGCCCCTGCTCTCGCGCTGGCTCTCCGGCCTCCACATCCGCACCGGCGGCACCGACGTCCGGTTGAGGCGGAAGACCCGATGAGCGCCCAGACAGGAGAGGTCCTGATGCGCTTCTGCTCCGACCAAGCCCGCGAGCTTCTTTCCCGTGTCGATCCAGGCCGGGTGCACGTGATCCTCGACCGCTACCGGCGAGAGATTCGCCAAACCAGCTAAGGAAAACCGATGAGAAAGCTCAGCAGAACGAAGCCGCCATTACCGAATCGGGACACCGTGTCCAACGTTCGTGAGGTGCTCCCCCGGTTCATGACCTGGCCCGAGGTGATCAGTTGGTCAAGCCTGTCCCGGTCCACGTTGCGGCGGGAAATCGCGGCCGGCCGGTTCCCCGCTCCGGAGACTCTCAGCCCTGGCA
>DASVEF010000007.1:0-4420 GCA_036380715.1 Thermoanaerobaculia bacterium
TGGGGAAGGGATTGCGGCTCCGGCCTCCGTGGCCGGCCGCGGGAAGTTTCCCCTCTTCCAGGGTGGCGCAGGTTCGCGAGATGTGCGCCGGAGAGCAGGCCGGGTGCGCCGGAACCGACCCCTGAAGGTGGGCCGGAGGCCTCCCCCCGCCCAGGAGGGCTCCGGCCCGGTACGTCAGTTTTCAAAGAACCGCCGGCGCAAGCGACTGCCTGCGCCGGGCCCATCTCCAAGGTTGTCGCTCGGCACGGCGGCCTTCGATTTCCTCGGGTCAGCCGCTTGACATCCTCGGCGGCTTAGTGCATTGTACCCACATTGCCGTTGGGTGGCAAGAGGCGGGTGCAGGCTGTCCGTCCTTGCCTTCCCCGGAAGCCAGATCCGCTCTCCCCGGCCAGTCCGCAGACGCCCTTTCCATGGAGAAAAGAATTTGCGGATGGATGAAAATGTGAATCACATCCTCTCGGCCTTGGTAAATTTTCTGCGCAGACCCCCTTGACAAGCTTCGGAGACCACATTACGATACACATTGACTAGGGCGTCACGTTCCTCTGAAACATAGTTCCCACTGTGAAAACGTCCAGGTCCGCTGTGCCGGCTGCAGGATCGCCGCTGGTGGCGGCGCTGACTTTCCTGGCCGGGGCCGCAATGTCCCCCGCGGGGATGATATCGGCTCCGGCGGGGATAATATCGGCCCCCGCGGGGATGGGAACGGCCCCGGCGGGGATCGCGACGGCCCCGGCGAGGGGAGTGACGGCCCCGGCCGGGATGGTCATGGCCCCGCCGGGGGCGGCAACGGTCCCGGCGGGGGGGAGAGCGTACGGCTCGAGGGTTCGAGGAGCCGCCCGTCCGGCGGCTCTCGACAGCCCGGCGCCATGGAGGCGTCGGGGCAACGCAGCAACGGAGGTTCGAGATGAGCAGGCAGCACGTCGTCCATCGCCGGCCGGAGGCTTTGCGCCTCTGGCCTTCCATCAACCCGTGGCGCGGTGACCGGGACCACCGCGCTTAGACGTCGGACATCCCCGGAGAAAGGAGAGAGAGCATGCCTCAGAACGCGTCCTTTGCCGACACGATTCTGGACGCCGATCAGCTCCTCGCCGCCACCGCGGCCAATGCGGATCAGCTCCCGAGCGTCGCGAAGCACCGCGACCCGCTCGTGGAGGCCGTGGCGGTGGTCAAGGAGCTGCGGGTCCGGCAGCAGACGCTCAGGGCCGACAAGCAGAAGGTGACGCAGGACCTGAAGGCGGCGGTGCGCCGCATCAAGGACCTGATGTTGCACCTGCGGACGGCCGTGCGCTTCGACATCGGGCCGCGCAGCGAGAAGCTGGTGGAGTTCAACATGGCGCCGCTGCGCCAGCGCTCGCGCAAGGCGAAGCCGGCCGAGCCGGCGGAAGAGAAGAAGAAGCGGACCACCTAGCCCGAGCAGCAGGTCGATCGGGCAGGTGAGCTCGCGCAGTCTGGTTCTTTGACAATCGAAGTACTGATGAAGTCCATCCGGGGGCGGGCGGGCGCGCCCCCGGCTTTTTTTGCCGGTTGACTTAGACCTCGAACACCACCCCTTCGGCGGCCCCCTGGGTGGAGTTGACCACTCCGCCTCCCGTGTCTCTGGGCATCACCCGCACGAACGTGCCGCCGTAGGAGCTGCCGAAGCAGAAGGCCCCCCAGACTACGTCGTGGGGGCGATAGCCCTCCTCGCCGTGCTGGTACAGGTAGGGATAGCCGCGGACGTACTCCTGGGCCAGCCAGTCCTTCCCGGCCGCCGCCTCCCGCACGTGGCGTTCCCAGTCGTCCTGCGACGCGAACCGTCCGATGCAGACGCCTCGGCCTCCGAGCTCGCGGGCCGGCTTGATGATGAACTCCCCGCGGTGAGCGAGCAGATGGTCGAGGAGAGACACCACCTCTCCCCGGAACGTCGTCTCCCCCGGCGCGACGTCGCGGCTCCACGGGAGGTGATCGCGGATGAGCGACCGCTCTTCCGCGGAGAGCTCGTCCGAGTCCTCCAGTTGGGAGAGGAGGACGAGATTGCGCTTGGTGCAGAACAACCTCGTCAGCGGCCCGTTGTAGAGGGCGACCGCTCCTTGCTTGAAGCGGGTGTAGACGTCCGCGGGAGTCCGGTCCGGCGTGTATTCCAGCAGGGCGTGGACCCTCTCGGTCCCGGCGTAGACTTTCTCCTGGCGTATGGAGAGCGCGCCCTGGTAGTGGCAGGCCAGGACGTCGCCGGTCCATCCGCCGCCGATCTCGCCCAGGATGCTCCGGTAGACGGCGGCCATGTCGGCGAGAGCGGTGGGCGGGAATGGAGTGGTCGGTGGCAGGACCATGCCGAGGTTCAGCTTGCGCTCCGGGAGGTCGAGCTGGCGCATCGCGTCGCGGGCCACATGCGAGAGCAGGATCCGCAGGGAGTCGCGATAGACCGCGGCGGTCGCCTCCTGGGAAAAGAAGCGGGCCATCGGCGGGTGCTTGCGGAGGAGCGGCTCGATGTAGCGGACCTGCCAGCCGCCGAGGTTGGAGGCCATGTTGAGCTCCAGGCATTTGAACCCGCCCGGCCCGTTGACGAAATCGAGGCGCCCGAGGCACGCCGCGAAGCCGTTCGGCGGACGCAGGATGGTGGCGGCGTTCTGCTCGCTGGCCAGCCCGTAGAAATCCCGCACCCGCTTCGGATCACCGCCCAGGAAGCGGGTGGGGATCTGCCGCACCAGGTCGGCCAGCCCGATCGAGGCGCGCTCGAGCTGCCGCAGGTTCTCCCGGCCGAGGAAAGTCGGCCACGACTGGAGATCGAAGCTGTAGGGCATGCCCCAGACGGGCAGGGCGGCCGACCTGGGAAAGAGCTTGCGGGCGCAACCCGGCTCGCGAGTTGCGTGCTCCACGAAGCGCAGAGACACGTCAGACAGCTTCTCGTGCGCCGCACGGATCTCTTCTGGCAGCATTCAAACCTCGAAGATGAGCCCCTCGGAGGCGCCCTGGGCGGAGTTGACGACGCCGGAGCCCTGGTCCCGCGGCATCACCCGCAGGAACGCGCCGCCGAACGCGCCGCCGAAGCAGAAGAGCCCCCAGATCAGGTCGTGGGTGAGATAGCCCTCCTCGCCGTGCTGGTACAGGAATGGGTGGTGGGGGACGTACTCCTGGACCAGCCAGCCCTTTCCGGCCGCCGCCTGCACGCAACGCTCCCAGTCGTCCCGCGAGGCGAACCGCCCCACGCAGACGCCTTTGCCCCCGAACCCGTCGGCCGGCTTGACGACGAAATCCCCCCGGTCGGCGAGCAGATGGTCGAGGAGAGACACGGCCTCCCCTCGGAACGTCGTCTCCCCCGGCGCGACGTCCCGGCTCCAGGGAACGTGATCGCGGATGAGAGACCGCTCTTCCGCCGAGAGCTCGTCCGAGCCTTCGAGCCGGGAGAGGAAGACGAGGTTGCGCTTGTCGGAGAACATCCTCGTCAGCGGCCCGTTGTAGAGGGTGATCGACCCCTCCTTGAAGCAGAGATAGACGTCCCTGGGCGTCGCCTCCCAGGTGTACTCCAGGAGGGCGTGGATCCGTGTGTCTCCGGCGTAGAGCTTCCCCTGGCGTACCGAGAGCCCGCCATGATAGGTGCAGGCCGCGACGTCGCCGCTCCAGCCGCCGCCGATCTCCTCCAGGACGTTCCGGTAGACGGCGGCCAGCCCGGCCACCGCCTCGCGAGGGAACTGAGTGTCCGGCCGGGTGACCATGCCGATGTTCAGCCTCCGTTCCCAGAGGCCGAGCTTGCTCATCGTGTCCCGGGCCACGTGGGAGAACCAGGCCTTCAGGGGATCGCGAAATCCGGGGGCGATCCCCTCCCGGGCCAGGAAGCGGGCGACCGGCGGATGGTTGCGCAGGACCGGCTCCAGGTAGCGGACCGACCAGCCGCCGAGGTTGGAGCCCATGTTGAGCTCGAGGCACTTGAACCCGCCGGGCCCGTCGATGAAATCGAGGCGCCCGAGGCACTCCGCGATGCCGTTGGGCGGCTGCAGGATGATGGCGGCATGGAGCTCGCTGGGCAGCCCGTAGAAGTCCCTCACCCGCTGCGGATCACCGCCCAGGAAGCGGGTGGGGATCTGGCGGACCAGGCCGGCCAGGCCGACCGCGGCCCGCTCGATCTGCCGCAGCTTCCCCGGTCCGACGAACGTCGGCCACGGCTGGATGTCGTACTCGTAATTTACCTGCCATCCCGGCAGCGCGACCGACTGCCGGGAGAGCTTGCGGCCGGCTCCCGGCTCCTGGATCGCGTGCTCCACGAACCGCAGAGACGCGTCCGACAGTTGCGCGTGCGCAGCGCGAACATCCTCTGGCAGCATTTGCCGGCAGTATAGCGGAGGCGCCGCCGGCACGAAACCGCCCGGTCCCCGCCGCGGGCCCTCACCCCCTGGCCCCCTCTCCCACCCGCACTCACACCCACCCGGGAGAGGGGGAAGGC
>DASVEF010000008.1:0-14735 GCA_036380715.1 Thermoanaerobaculia bacterium
CCGGAGGTCGCCATGGCCGCGGACGGGAGGTTCGCCGTCGTGTGGACCGACTGGGCCGCCGACTCCACGAGAGATCCGAGCCTCAACTTTGAGGACGCCTACGGCATCGGGGCCCGGTTCTACGCCGCCGACGGCGTTCCCCTGGGGCCGGAGATCTTCGTCAACGCCTTCCTGTCCGGGATTCAGACGGCGGCGTCGGTCACCGCGCTCCAGAACGGCGGCTTCCTCGTGCTCTGGGCGAGCGGAGCCGGCCAGGACGGCGACGAGTACGGAATCTTCGCCCGTGTGTACGGGGCGGATGGAAGGCCGCGGGGCCGGGAGGTGCGGATCAATCTCAACCGGACGGGATCTCAGCACGCGCCCGCCGTCGCCGTCGCGCCGAACGGCAAGGGTGTTGCCGCCTGGAACGGACCCGACGGCGACAGAAACGGGGTCTTCGCCCGGCTCATCGGAATTCCCCGTCAGGGCTCCTGACCGGCGGAGAAGCGAATTCCTCCTGGTGCGGCTCCTCAACGGAGGGGAGCCGCACTTGTTCTTTTGAGTGAGGGGATTCGCGACAGCGATCCGTTTACTCCTCTGCTCTCAACCAGCAAAGGAGAAAAATCATGAAAACCCGTTCATTCTTCGGAGCCCTGGGATTGCTCCTGGCTTTCGCCGTCCTCGTTCCGTCCGGCGCCTCGGCGGAACAGGGTGGGTTCCGCTGTGAGGAGCTGACGTTCGACGTGACCCTTTCGCCGAATGATGCCACGGCCTACAACGTCTTCGGCGTCCTCTGCTCGCGCGGCAGCATCGAGCACAAGACGATCCAGATCACGCTCCACGGCGCGACCTACAGCCACCTGTACTGGGACTGGCCCTACCAGCCCGAGCTCTACTCCTATGTGCGGCGCGCCACGGCGGCGGGCTACGCGGTCCTCAACCTCGACCGGATCGGCATCGGCCAGAGCGACCATCCGCCGGCGGCGGAGGTCACCATCGGGGCCAATGCGTATGTGGTCCATCAGATCGTGCAGGCGCTGCGCGGCGGCGACCTGGTCATCCCCTCCTTCGGCCGCATCCGCGCCGAGCGGGTGGCGCTCGTCGGCCACTCGCTCGGGTCCGTGATCGCGATCCAGGAGGCGGCCACCTACGGCGACGTGGACGGCGTGGCGCTGACCGGTGTATCGCACACGGTGACCCCGGTGCTGGGGGAGACCCTGGCGAACCTGTATCCGGCGAACCTCGATCCGCTCTTCGCGGACCGGAACATTCCGGACGGCTATCTCACCAGCCTGCCGGGCCAGCGCGGCATCTTCTACCATCTGCCTTCCGCGGACCCTCTGGTCCTCGCCATCGACGAGCAGACCAAGGAGACCGTCACCGTGGCCGAGCTTGACACGGCCTTTCCCGCACTGGCTCTGTCGAGCGCGGTCCATGCTCCGGTGCTCGTGATCGTCGGCGATTTCGACGGGGCGTTCTGCGGCGCGCCATCGTGCTCGGCTTCCGGCAGCCTCGCCGATGAGGCGAATTTCTTCCCGGCGGACGCCTGCGTGGAGACAGCCTTCGTCGCCGATGCGGGGCACGACCTGAACCTGCAGCTCCAGGCTCAGCAGGCGTATGACATCGTGCTGGATTGGATGGACCGGCGCGTGGGCAGCGATTCGAACGCTGCGCCGGCGGAGCCCTGCGAGTAAGCCCTCACCCCCGTCCCCTCTCCCGTCACCGGGAGAGGGGCGCCACCTCCCACCCTCTAAGCCTGCAATTTCCCCCTCTCTCGTTGACGGGAGAGGGGGCCAGGGGGGGTGAGGGCCTACCGCCCGAGCTTGCGGGCCGTCTTCCTCTCTCCGACCGCTCCGAGATCCACCATAGCGCCGTCGGCCATCACCACGAACGGCCGCGGCTCGACCGAGAGCCGGCCTTCGCCGTCGTGCCCGACGATCTGCAGGATCCCCATCCCGTAGCCCATCGGCCCGCGGTTGTAGTAGTGCGCCCGCAGCCGGTAGGGCGCGGCGGCTTTTTCCGCGGGCTCGCGCACCACGAAGCATTCGGGGCCGTAGCCGGTGGTCACATCGGCGTACAGGTTGCCGCCCGAGGGCAGCGCCGCTTCCGAGTAGTAGGCGTGTCCGCCCTGGCGGTCGTAGACGTGGAGGTCGACGTCGTTGGCGTCGGTCTCCCAGGTCAGGATGAAGCGCAGAGAGGGCTCGCTCTCGATCTGGGAGCCCTGGGTTTCGAGGCGGCCGAGCACCTCTTCGCGGCGAGCGGGCTCGGCGCGCAGCCAAGCCGCCGCGAGAAGGCCCAGGTCTTCCTTCAGGACCCGGTCGGCGCCGGCGAAACGGCCGCCCGGATAATCCTGCTCAAGGCCCTTTTCGAGCGCCTCGAAGGCCTCTTCGAAGCGGCCGGCGAGCAGCAGGGCCCAGGCGAGGAGCCGGTGGCCCGTGGGGTGGTCCGGCCGGTCCAGAACGGCTTTCCGGTAGGTGTCGATCGCCAGCTCGAGCCCCGCGTCTCCCAGCCGTTCGAGGCGCTCTCCAGCCAGCCTTCGCAGGTCGACGCGGCTCGGGTAGAGGTCGATGAGCGAGCCGTAAGCCCGCGCCGCCGCGGCCGTCTCCCCCGCGGCCTCCCACACCTCGCCCAGCGCCAGCAGGGCCAGCACGTCGCCCGGCGCCTCGGCGATCCAGGCCTCGGCGAGAGCGCGGGCCGGCGCGATCTGGCCGGCAGCCAGATGACGCATCACCTCGGCGAACCGGCCGGTGTAGGGCGCGACCTGCCTCTCTTTCTCCTCGGCTCGCCGGCTTTCCGGGGCGATCGTCTCCTCCACCTGCTCTCGCGGCGAGCCGATCCGGAGAGGCGCGTCGTCGGCCTCAGGCTCTGCCGCGTCCGGCACCTCGACCGGTTGCTGGAGCTGTGGCATGGCGCGTGGCGGTGGGGGCGGAGCGGGCACCGCGCTGACCACGCCGCCGGGTGTACCGCCGACCACGCCGCCGATGACACCCCCGGAGATACCGCCTTCCACGCCACCTTCAATTCCCTCGGCCTCTGCGTCTACGGGCTCTCCTGGGACGGCTTCAGGGCTCCCGACGTAGCCGAGGGCTTCGAGATCGGGACGCGCCCTCCGCTTTGGAACCGCCGCCACAGCGTCGGCCGGAGACCGGGCGGGCCGCGAGCGGGCGAGCACCTCCAGCCCTCCCAGGCCGACGGTCAGGATGTCGGCGAGGGCCCGGCGGTCGAGGCCGAACCGCGCGTAGTCGGCTTCGGTCTCGAGGACCAGCAGAGCGGTGAACGGGCTCAGCACCCGGTGCTGGACGCTCAGCTCGGTGACTTCGTGCCCGAGCGCACGGCGCAGGTCGTCGTCGCTGGCGAAATCGGTCTCGCGAAGGTGCAGCAGCCGCTCGATGCGGGCCTGGACCCAGGCCCTTTCGAGCAGAGGCCGCTCGGCGGACGCCAGCTCGCCGCCGAGCGGCACCGGCCGTCCGTCCAGGGCGAGGCGCAGCGGCCGGCCCGCCGGCAGGTCAGCGAAGACCAGCGTTTCGTCGCCGGGCTGGACGCCGTCGAGGGTCTGGGGCCAGACCCACTCCGCCCCTTCGACGGTCACCGCGATCCCGGAGCGGCAGGCGAGGGTCAGCCGGCGGGCGATCTCGGAGAGGGACGCGTCGCCGTCGATGCGCTGGCCGTCGTGCGCCAGGTTGCCGGTCGTCAGCTCGCGCAGCGCCGCCTCGTCCCTCAATCCCCCGACGGCCAGCACGTCGAGGCGTTCGACGCCGTGCGCGCCGAGGGCATGCACCGCGGCCTTGAGCGCCCGCGTCTCGGTCTCGCCGGCCGTGGCCACGCCGTCGGTGATCAGCAGGACCCGCGGATACTTCCGGCCCTCCTGGCTCAACCGGTCGCCGAGCCAGGCGAGCGCCCGGTCCAGATCGGAAGCCCCCAGCGGCCGGCGGGCACCGAGACGGCGCACCTCCTCCTGGCCGAACCCGGCCGCCGTGCCTTCGAAGACCGGCACGATCTCCTGGTCGAAGACGGCGACCCCCAGCGGCGTCGCGCCACCGGCGCCGCCGCGCAAGCCCGCGACCAGCTCGGCGAGCCGGCGCACCTGGGTGGCGTAGCCCAGGGCGCGCGACGCGCTCGAATCGACCAGCACGTAGAGGCCGGAGATCTCCTGCGGCACGGCTTCGACGGGAGCCGCCACCCGCGCCACGGCGAGGTTGCCATGACGCAGTCCCGCCCGGCTCGCGATGCGGTCCTGGCCGATCTCGAAGTCGCGGTCGGGGGTCCAGGCCCGCTTGTGCAGCTCGACGACGCGGCGGTCGCTGACCTGGCCGCCGAGGTTGCTCGCCTCCGCGCCGGCGGCCGGGCGGTCGCCGAGAAGCACGCGGACGTCGAGCCGGCCGACCTCCGAGAGGCCGAGGAGGGGGAGGACGTAGGGCTCGTCCGACCGCGCCAGCGCGTGCGAGTAGGAGACGATCAGCTCCTTGCGGCTGCGCGCGGGAATCGGGAAGACGCGGGCCGAGAACTCGTTGCCCGCTTCCTGTTCGAGCAGCGCCGGGTCCTGCCGGCGGTGGAGGAAGTCCTCGTAAGCCTGGCGGGCGCGCTGGCGCTCCACGACCTCGCCTTCCTGCCAGGAATCACCGATCTTCATGGCGAAGCGGCTCAGGGCCGCGCCCGGCGGCAGAGCGATGCGGAACCGGCCCTCGATCACCTCGTTGCGGGGGTTCTCGAAAGTCAGGCGCAGCTCGGTGAAGGCGAAAGGCGGCTCGAGGATGCCGTTCGCCTCCAGGGCGACCAGGGAGAGGCCCGTGCCGTCGGACGCGGTGAGACGGATCGGCACGGCCGGCTCGGTCTCTTCCTGATCGGCGGAGGTCTTCGGGAACCGGAACGAGGCCGGAGTGAAGCGGACGGCGGCAGCGGGTCGGGATTCGACGGCCGCGACGGGCCGGGAATCGCCGGAGCTCGCCGTATCAATCGCGAAGCCGGCGGCGAGGCCGACGATCGCAAGGATCAGCACGACAAGGAACGCAACGGTTCGGGACATGGTTCCTCCTCCCCGATCGATCTGCGCGGTCCCATCTCCGGGACCCGCACATCTCCTTAGACACGGGCAGGGCCGAAAACGTGCCCGGCGGGGTTGGAGGGCGGAAATGTCAGCGTGCCAGGAGCGCCCGGATGAGCTCGGAGACCCACCGGGTGATGACGGGAACGCCTGCCATCGTCGACGCGGCCAGGAAGAGAACCACCAGAGTACAACCGATCAGCGACAGATAGCGAGCCGCTTTCGTCGGGGGTGGAGCTGTGGGGGAGGCCAGCGACTTTCGCGTGGCCTTCGGGCTCACACCGCGGGCGAGCAGCTCGCGGCGGACGGGCTCGGGCAACCGATCGAGGGGGAGCGCCTTCGCCCGGTTTGGAAATCCGGAGATGAGCACTCCGCCACCCCTCCTTCCATGGCGGTCCAGAAACAGGGCGATGGCCTGCGCGTATTCGGGTCTCCGGGAGCCGGAAAGGAAAAGATATTTGCCGGCCTGCAGCAGATCCTGCATCTCGAGGAGCACCGCGCCGTACGCCTCGTAAAGGAGCGGATCGTAGGTCTGCGAGCCGATGCGGCCCTGCAGGATCTCTTTCGCACGCCAGAGCTTTCCCTGGTCGAGCGCATCGCGGACGTGCGGCGGAAGGTCGAGATGGTCGAGCACGCCTGGTCCCTGCGGCCAGTGTACTCCGGAACTTTCCTTGGTGAGGGCCCGTCTCGGAGAATCATGAATTCCGGCAGGACCTCGGCGCAGACACCTCAAACCGAGCCGTCTGCGCCCGAGGTCCTTCTATGCCGACCGGGGATTGTGGCGCCCCTTGATGATTTAGACGGACGTTTCCGGAAAAATGTTGAGTCGCGGCGGCCCTATTTACGCGAAGATCCGCGGAGGCTCGGCGACCGGGTGGGTTTCTTCGGCCTGGAGGAGGTTGCCTTCGGTGTCCTGGTAGCGGCCTTGGCCGACGTCGAGGAGGACGCGGTTGCGGCCCCGGCGCTTGGCTTCGTAGAGGGCTTCGTCGGCGAAGAGGAGGAGCTCGGCCGCGGTCTTGATGTGCAGCTCGGGGAACGAGGCCGCGCCGGCGCTCAGGGTGAGCGGGACGCGCTGGCCTTCCCACTCGAAGGGGAGAGTCTCCACGCTCCGCCGGATCCGCTCGGCCACGGCGAGGGCCTCCTCGCCGTTCGCGCCGTCCAGCAACAGGGCGAACTCCTCGCCGCCATAGCGGCAGCAGAGGGCTCCCTCGCGGGCGGCCTTGAGGACTCCGGCCGCGGCGACCAGGGCCGCGTCGCCGGCCGCGTGGCCCCAGGTGTCGTTGATCTTCTTGAAGTGGTCGAGGTCGCAGAGGACGACCGCCATCGCCTTCCCCTCCTCGAGACAGCGGGCGTGGGTCTCGTGCAGGCTCGCTTCCAGGACCCGACGCAGGGCGGCGCCGGTGAGGGCGTCCTCCCGGGACTCGCGGCCGGCCAGGCAGCGCTGCAGGGAGGCGGTCGCCTGGGGGATGAGCCGGTCGAGCAGCTCGACGCCCTGGGCGTCGAGGCGCCGCGGGTCGCACCAGAGGCGGATGCGCGCCAGGACTCTCCCCTCGACGCGGAGCTGGCGCTCCAGGATGCTCCAGGTGGCACGGCGGTGGAATCCCGGCAGGGGGGGCGGATAACGGTCCGGCTCCGGCACCCCCTCCTGCAGCTCGCCGCTGACGCCGGCCCACCAGCTCTTGAACTGGCTGCCGGGAGCGAGCAGCTCGAACTGGAACCAGAAGGGGCGCACGACCCGTTCGCACTCGGCCCGGATACGCTCCGCCACGTCGGCCACCTCGCGCTCGTCCTTGTCGACGATCCGCTTGGCCGCGCGGCTCAGACGCTCCATGTCGCGTGCCCGGTAGTGGGAGCGCTGGTGGAGCACCCGGTTGCGCGCCGCCTCCAGGGCGAGGACGGCGGTTCCGGCGATCAGGAGACCCGCGAGGGTCCATCCCGCGGCGATCCCGGTGGCGGCCAGGACGCCGCCGAGAGCCCAGCCGAAGGCGTCCAGGATCAGAGGAGGAAGGACGCTCTGCCAGCGCAGGGGCTGGTCGAGACGGCGGATCTTCTGGTCGGCGGCCTCCAGCGTGATCCAGGTGGCCAGGTAGGTCACGGCCGCCAGGGCGATCCCGGCGGGAAATCCCCATCGCATGTGCAGCCCGGCCCAGACGCCCCCCGCGGCCAGGGCGGCGAGGATGGCGCGCCCGGTGCTCTCCAGGGAGCGCAGCGGGCTCCGCCGGTCGGGCACGCCTCCATAGACGGTTCTCCGCCGGACGCGCCGGAGCGCCAGGTCGGCGATCAGGATCGAGGACGCCGCCAGACCCGCCGCCGTGATCGCTCCCCCGAGCCAGAGCGCGGTCGGCAGCACATAGGCCCCGAGGCCGACCGTGGAGGTCGCGACGAACGGGCGATGGCAGGCCGCGGCGATGCCCGCGAGGATCAGGACGACCAGCAGGGCCTGGGTGAAAGGACCGTCCGAGACGAGGACCGGCGGCCGCCAGACGACCGCGAGGGCCAGAGCGGCCCCGGCGATCGGCAGGAGCGACGCCCAGAGGTCGCGATGCGATCGGGTGCGCTTCATAGGGGACACGGTCGGTCGAGTCTGCGGCGATGGTACCGCAAATGGCCCCGGGCTTACCGCAGATCCCGTACCGCAGGCAGCAGCCCGAACCCGTCCGCCTCCTGGACCGCCACGAGGATCGCTTCGGCCACGGCCCGCTCGGCGAGGATGCCGACCTGGTGGACGTGGGCGGGGCGGACGCCGCTCGACAGGGTGACGATCAGGTCGCCGTCGTAGAGCGAGAGGGCCGGGGAGAGGGTGCGGTAGAAGCCTCCGAAGGCCATCTGGCAGACCTTGAGGGCTCCGGCCTTGGTCAGGACGGCGTCGGTCATCACCACGGCCAGGGTAGTGTTGCCTTCCCAGACGTGCGCAGTGTCCGGCGGCAGGGAGGCGAGGACGCGCTCGGCGCCGGCCAGCTCCAGGGAGCCCGGAGCGGTCCGGCAGCCGGCGAGGAGCGTGCCGTCCAAGCGGCGGACGTCTCCGAAAGAGTTCACGGCCACCGCGGCGGCGACCGTCGGCCCGCCGGGGACGGCCAGGGCCGCGAAGCCGAAACCGCCTTTCATCCCCTGCTGGGGTCCGAGTGCCTTGCCCACGGTCGCTCCCGTGCCGGCGCCGATGCTGCCGACGGGCACCTCTCCCTGCGCAGCGGACGCCAGGGCGGCTTCCGTCAGGGCGTAGGTCGGACGCGCTCCGGGATCTCCGAAACCGAGGTCGAAGAGGATGGCGGTCGGGACGAGGGGCACCGGGGCCACGCCGGTCTGGAAGCCGTGTCCTCGCCGGGCCAGCCAGTCGGTGACGGCGTCCGCCGCGGAGAGGCCGAAGCCGCTCCCTCCGGCCAGGACCACCGCGTGCGCCCGGCTGGCGAGGTGCTGCCCGGCCACCAGGGAGTCGAACTGCCGGGTGCCCGTCGCCGAACCCCGCACCTCCGCCGCCGCGGTCGCCCCCTCCGGGCAGAGGACCACCGTCACCCCGGTCATGCCGGCCGTATCCGACCCGTGGCCGATGCGGAAGCCGGGGATCTCCAGCCGCCGCGTCGCTGGAGGGAGGGGAGGGTACATGGCGAGGAATTGTAGCCGCGCTCAGGATGGCACGAGGGCCTGTGCTAGCTTAGCCGTCGCTCATGCGCCGTCTCCTTCTTCCTCTCCTCCTGCTCTTCCTGACGCTGGGCCTAGTGATCGCCGTGACCCGGCAGCTCCCGTTCGCCAACGGGCCGGCGGAGTGGGAGTGGGCGTACCGGCCGGCCGGTCTCGAAGGGCTTGGGCTGATCGCCGCCGCGGCGCTCATGGTGATCCTGACCTGGGTCGCGGCCCAGGACCGCCCCACGGACTGGCGGTGGGCTCTGCCGCTGCTGGTCGTCCTCGGCTGGGCTCTCACGCTCGACCTGGCGCGCGCCCAGCCCGAGGGGTTCCGGCGGATCATGAGATCTCTCGCCTCGCGGCACAGCTTCGGCTACGTGTTCGACGAGGGACTCGCCCCTGACACCCGGGAGCTGCTCGCCGACTATCCCGCCGCCACGGCCGGGCTCAACCAGCACGCGCGCACGCACCCGCCCGGCCCGTTGCTCGCGGTGCGTGGGCTGGACGCCATCGGCCGGCGTCTCCCGCCCGCGAAGGATGACGGAGGCCTGGTCTCGATGGCCGCCGACAGCCTGCGCCGCGAGATCGAACGCGCCGCCATCCGCGGCCGGCCGGTTCCGCGGCGAGCGGCCGCGCCCGGGACGCTGCTGCTCCTCGCCCTGCTGCTGCCGGCGCTCTCGGCCCTGGCTGCCTGGCCGCTCCACCGGCTGTCGCTGCGGCTCGGCCTGACGCCGGCCGCGGCGCTGTTCGCGGTGGCCCTCTGGCTCCTGGTCCCCGCGCGGTCGGTGTTCACCCCGTCGCTGGACCAGGCGCTGCCGGCCTTCCTGGTCGCCTCCGCCTGGCTGGCCACGGGAAGAGAGAAGTGGCGAGCGGTCCTGGCCGGCTTGTTCCTCGCGCTCTGCGCCTTCTTCAGCTACGGCTACCTGGCCGCGGCGCCGCTGGTCGGCCTGCTGGCCCTGACGGCGGAAAGGGGAGGAGAGGAGTGGCCGCGAATCGCCTGGCGCTTCGCGGCCACTCGGACGGCCTTGCTGATCGCCGGCTTCCTCCTCCCCTGGCTGGCCCTCGCCCTCTTCTCGGGCTATGACCTCTGGGAGGCGTTCCGCAGCGCCATGGTCCAGCACCGGGCCATCGCCGTGACCCCGCGCGGCTACTCCACTTGGCTGGTCTGGAATCCCTACGACTTCGCGCTGCTGCTGGGTCCCGTCGCGCTGGGCCTCGCCGCGGCGGCCCTGCGCGCCCGGGCGGAGCGGACCCCCGGCTATCGGGCGCTGGCCTGGGGATGGTGGGGGCTGATCGTCCTGCTGCTCGTCTCCGGCAGCGTGCGTGGCGAAGTGGGGAGGATCTGGCTGATGCTCATGCCCTTCGCCTGCCTGCTCGCGGCCGGCGCCGCGGCCGAGCGCTGGTCCCCGCGCAGCCCCTGGCCCTCCCTCTTCCTCCTCGCCGAGGCGGCGCTGCTGGTGGCGCTGGCGGCGAACCTGGTGTTCGTGGCCTAAAAAGAAAAGGCCGGCCCGGATCGCTCCGGGGCCGGCCTGGACACGCCGCTGTGCTTCGGGGCCTATTCCGGCTCGAACACCACCCGCAGGTTCGAATAGATCCAGCCGATCGGCGGGAAGTAGGCGCCGTCGGCGACGCCGGTCTGGCCGAAGTCGACGCGCATGACCCTGCTGTTCAGCGACAGGTCGAAGTGGTTGATGTCGCCGGTCAGCGTCTCGACGAGAGCGCCGTTGCGGAAGCACCTGAAGGTCAGCTTCCTGGTGTCCGTGTCGTATTCGAACACCAGGTGGTAGTTGGTCCGCTCGCGCCAGGGGCCGCCGTTGTTGCCGAAGACGACGTCATCGTCCACGCCCATGTCGAGGATCGTCTTCTGCCGGCCGCCGCGGACCATCATGCCGAAAAAGAGCGTGCGGTCGTTGCGCCGTAGCGCGGTCACGCCGGCGAAGATGCCGTTCGGGAAGCGGTTGACGTAGAGGTCGAACTCGACGGTCGCCTTCTTGTACTGCACGCCGTTGACGAGCGGCAGGTCGTACTGCTTGAACGAGTCGCCGTTCCTCGCCGCCAGGAAGGTGCCCGGGACCTCGAAGACCACCGAGCCCGCCGGGTTGCCGCCACCCGCGACCAGGTCGCCCGCCAGCGAGTGCGACGGGACGGTGAAGCTCAGCTCGGGGCCGCCGGCCCGGTAGACCGAGGCGAAGGGGAAGAACTGCTTGTCGCAGCTCACCTCCAGCCGCGCGTCGGCGATGCTGGTCTCGCCCAGGCTCGCCAGCGACTCGTCGAAGTAGCGCAGCGACAGCGGCTTGACGGTGACGATCGCGGTCTGGGCGATCTGCGTGCCGTTGGCCCGGTACGCCTTGAGCGAGCACTGCGAAGCGGTGCGGTTGAGATTCAGGATGCCGAAGTCGGTGAGGACGCCGCCGGGAGACCTTTCAAGGCCCTGGATGTGCGCGGTGTGATTGGGGGCGATCACGTTATCGACCGCGACCACCGGCACGTGCGCGTTCGCGAGCACGGCGCTGTTGGGCGACACCGCCTCCAGCCGCGCGTTGACCACGAGCTGCGGCGCTCCGTCGATCTCCAGGATGCCGCTCTGTCCGGCGGGAGCGATGTTGGTCAGCACGACCGTGCCGCCGGACGGCACGTTGAGCGTGTTCGGGGCGCCCGCCTGGGTGCCGTCGGTGTCCTGCGCGAGGAAGCGCACGCTGAACTGGCGCCCGGCGGCGCCCGTGTTGGTCACCCAGACTCTGGTCCTGTAGGTTGTGCCGTTGACGTTTCTGTTGCTGGCATACGGCACGTAGACCTCTCCCGCGAAGGCGGGGACGAGGCTCGCGAGCACGCCGATCAGGCCGAAGAGCACCGACTTTCTCATGAACCGGACCTCCTACGACGTGGCAAGGATCTTTGGCCGACACTGCGCTGGCCGCCTTCCTTCCAGTTTTTTTGAGATTGTACGGGATTCTATGAGCGGCGCGCAACAAGAAAACCTGTTCCGGAATTCCGGCAGAGAAATCCTACGATCCCGCAATTGCAGGAAAGAAGGCGCCATCCCCCTCTCCTTTGGGCCGGCCGAAGCGGGGAGGAGAGGGGGGATGGGGACCAAACTTGAGGGTTTTTTACGGCTCGATCTGCGCGCGCAGGTTCGAGAACGTCCAGTTGAACGGCGGGAAGTAGGCGTTGTCGGCGATCCCCGGGAGCCCGAATTTGAGCACCATGCCGGCGCCGTTGTCGCTCAGGTCCAGGTTGAAGATGCCGCCGGTGACGGTGTGCACCACCTGCCCGTTCTGCAGGGCCTGCAGCGTGATGGTCCTGGCCTGGACGTCGTAGACGATCCGGATGCGGTAGAGGGTCTGCTCGCGCCATGGAAAGTCGCCCCGGATCGCCGGCTCCAGCACGGGCACCCCGAGGTCGATGAAGGTGCGGTTCCGCCGCCCCCGGATATGGAAGCCGAAATAGAGCGTGCGGTCGGCGATCGTGGCGCCGGGGCGGAGGAGGCCGACGATGCTGTCGAAGACCGGTGCGAAGGTGTTCGTCTGCAGGTCGAACTCGATGGTCGCCCGCCGGTACGCCTGTCCGGACGCGAGGGGGATGGGGACGTCGAGGGCCGAGGCGCCCGGCACGGGGGTGAAAAAGTTGCCCGGCCGCTCGACGACCACGGCGCTCCCCGGGTTGGGCGCCGGGCCGGACCCCGGAGGCGCCAGGGTGGAGTCGAGCGAGACCGTGGGGGTGACCAGCACGGCCGACGGGACGGCGGGGCTCAGGATCTCGGCGAAGGTCCAGAACGGATCGGCGCAGCTCACCGCCACGCGCGCGTCGGCGATCGCGCCGGCGCCGAGGGCCGCCAAGGCGTCCTCGAAGCGGCGCAGGGAGAGAGGCTGCAGGGTGACCGTCGCGGGGTCGCCGAGCGCCGCGCCGTTGAGCCGCGACGCACGAATGGTGCACTGGGTGGCCCGGTGACCGAGGTTGACCACGCCGAGGTTCGTCCGCGGGCCGGTCTCCGAGCGCTCCAGCCCCTGGAGATCGGCGGTCTGGCCCGCCCGGATCAGGTTGGCCGAGGAGATGGCCGGCACGTGCGCGCTCGCGGTCACGCCGCGCAGCGGGTCCACGGCGTCGAGCCGGGCGGTGACCAGGATCTGCGGCGCGCCGGTAACCTCCAGCAGGCCGCGGGAGCCGGCCGGCGCCAGGTTGCCGAGGATCAGGGTGCCGCCCGCGGCCAGGGTGAACGACTGGGGCGTCACACCCGTGCGCGAGGTGCCGTCGCTGCCCGCGGACAGGAACAGCAGGGTGAACCGGCGTGAGGCCGTCCCCGGGTTGGACAGCCAGAGCCGGGTCGTATAAGTCTGCCCGCCGACCGTGATATTGGAGGCGACCGGTACGTAGATCGTTCCGGCGAGAGCCGGGAGGGCGGCGAGGAGCGAGAGGAGGCCGAGGAGGAGGGACTTCCGAATCATGTGCTGCGTCTCCTGCGGAAAAAAACAGCGGCCGGCCGGAACGCTGGCCGTTCTTCGCCTATTTCGATTAGGATACCCTGCCGCTCGCGGGAAAGCTCGAAGAAATCGTCTGGAGGAGTGCGCGCGAGCGTCGTGGAGCCGAAAGAGAGACGTTCCGATGTCCATGTCCCAACGAGAGCCGTCCGCCCCGTCCGCCGTGGTCTGGAGCTGGCGCGACCGGGAAGCGAGCGCGGCGCAGGCGCGCGACCGCGAGGCGTCCGCCGCCCGCAAGCGCGGCCTGGCCGGGGGCGTCATCGGCTTGGCGGCCGCGGCCCTGATCTATTTCTGGTGGGAGAAGCCGGCCGCCGCCGCGGTGGTCGCGGCGATCGCGCTGGTCTTCACCCTGCTCGCCCTGCTGTCTCCCCTCGGCGCCCACAAGACCGTCGCCCGGGCGCTCGACCGCTTCGCCTACGGGGTGGGCACCGCGGTGACCTGGGTGCTGATGACCGTGCTCTACTACCTCCTCTTCCTGCCGCTCGGCCTGGTCCTGCGGGCGCGCGGCAGGCTGGGGATCACCCGCTCCTTCGACCCGCGGCGCCCGAGCTACTGGATCGCCAACGAGCGGACGCCGACGCCCGAGTCCTACCGCAAGCAGTTCTGAGATGAAGCTCCTCGGCATCAGCTGCTACTACCACGACTCGGCCGCCTGCCTGATCGACGAGGGCCGCATCGTCGCTGCGGCGCAGGAAGAGCGCTTCACCCGCAAGAAGCACGACGCCGGCTTCCCCTTCAACGCCGTGCGCTACTGCCTGGCGGAGGGCGGCGTCGAAAGGGCGGAGGACCTCGGCGGAGTGGTTTTCTACGACAAGCCGCTCCTCAAGTTCCACCGCATCCTGGAGACCTACCTGGCGGTGGCTCCGAAAGGGTTGCGCTCCTGCGTGCAGGCGGTCCCCCTCTGGTTGCGCGAGAAGCTGTGGATCCCGCCTCACATTCAGGAGGCCCTGGAGCGCTGCGGCCTTGGGGGGGAGCCGGAGATCTTCTTCACCGAGCACCACGAGTCGCACGCGGCGAGCGCCTTCTACCCCTCCCCGTTCGAGGAGGCGGCGGTCCTCACCCTCGACGGCGTCGGCGAATGGGCCACCACCACGATCGGCGTCGGCGAGGGGGAGCGGCTGCGGCTGATCCGGCGCATCGACTTTCCGCACTCGCTGGGGCTGCTCTACTCGGCCTTCACCTACTTCACCGGCTTCAAGGTCAACTCCGGCGAGTACAAGGTGATGGGCCTGGCACCCTACGGCGAGCCGCGATACGTCCAGGCGATCAAGGATCACCTCGTCGACATCCGCGACGACGGCAGCGTGTGGATGAATATGGAGTTCTTCACCTACCCGCACGGCCTGACGATGACGGGATCGCGGTTCGAACAGCTGTTTGGTGGACCTCCACGACGCCCCGAGGCCAAGCTGACGCAGCGCGAAATGGATCTGGCGCGGTCGGTCCAGGACGTCACCGAAGAAGCGATGCTGAAGATGGCGCGGTTCGCGCGCCGCGAGACCGGCGTCGGCGACCTCTGCCTGGCCGGCGGCGTCGCGCTCAATTGCGTCGGCAACGGCCGCATTCTGCGCGAAGGCGTTGTCGATGAGATGTGGATCCAACCGGCGGCGGGCGACGCCGGC
>DASVEF010000009.1:0-5436 GCA_036380715.1 Thermoanaerobaculia bacterium
CGGTGCCGACCGCAAGCATGAGAGCCCGACGATATCTCGCTACCCAGCCGCTGTCACCTCAACTCCAACCGCCCCCAGCGTCCATCATGGCCACGTCCCCCCCCGGCCACCAAGGTTCGCGCGCGACAGCGCGCTAAGTTCCTCCCTGCTCCCGCCCACCGAACCACCAAAAAAGACAGCCAGTCGGACGCTTCCTGTCCTCCCTGACGTCCGCCGGCTGGCGCCTCCGTCCCATCGTCCCCTGGCCCCGACCTCTCTCCACCCGCCCCTGTGCCCTCACCACCACCCTCCCTGTGAGGCCCCTGTGCGGCCTCAGGCCGTGCAGCCGCGCCAAAGGCCAGCCACCTGCCGCCTCTAAGTATCTGTACTGGAGTGACTTGCGTGGTACCCAGGGGCGGAATTGAACCACCGACACCGTGATTTTCAGTCAAATGCCCTGCTGTGGTCCGCGGGCTGATGGCTTCGAGTCGTTGAAACGCCCCGGGGGCGGACGGAGCCCGCCCCCCGGGGAAGAGAGCTACAGGGAGATCAACCCTTCTTCTTTTCTGCCGCAGCCTTCGCCGTCTTCAACACCTCGAGCTCCGTTTCCAGCTTGACGATTTTTTCGTCCGGCGTCAGGCGGCGGCGCGGCTTCGGCAGGCGCGGCTTGACGCCGAAAGCCAGCAACGCCATGCTGTCGACCCCAAAGACGCTCTGCACGCCGGCGGCCAGCTTGTTGCGGAGGCTGCGCCCGCGGCGCCGGAGATCCCGGCTCCGCCGGTTCGTCTCGCGCAGCTCACTGCGCTGGAGGTCCTGGAGGCTCTGGATCTCCTCGCCCTCGGCGATCACTCCTTCAAGCTCCTGGACGGTTGCACCCAACTGCGGCAGCTCCGGCAGCCGCGCCTTGATGTTCGTGACCGTTGCCTGCCAGCCGCCGATCTCTTTCGACAACGTATCCGTGGACATGGTCTTTCTCCTATTCAGGGTTTTCTGTTTTGGGGTCTCCGGATTGCCCCCGGGTCTTCCTCACCCGAAGGCGGACCCCGAGCTGCTGACGCGCAACACATTGCGGCCTCCTGTTCTGGACGAGGCTTGAACGTCAAACCGGCAGATCCCGACAGCCTGCGGGTGTTCTCGAGAGCCACGTCCTGTTATGCCTGAGCTTCCTCTCCGGGGGAACCACTCCCAGGAGCTTGGTACCAAGCCTAACGAAGGTCTCTATCATTGTCAATAGATGTGGCGCCTACATCAGCACAGATGATCTCTACGCCATTACCGGCCTTTACTGTATTACACCGGGTTTCGCCGGGTTTCACTGGCTTTCAATGGGTACTTCATGGTAAGGCCCGGCAACCGCGGCATTTCGGCGTGCACGGTCCGAGATAGCGACAACCCGTCGGAGTTAGCCGTTAACAGGACGCGTTAGCCACTAACTCGACGAGTTAACGGCTATCTCGGCCGAGTTAACCGTTAACCGGGCCGGTTAGCGGTAAACCGGACGAGTTGACGGCTATTCGCGGCCGTTTAGCCGTTGGCGGGCCGGGATAGCGGTTGAAAACGGCCTCGCGCCGCTCACCTGAGTCTCCCTCGACCACTCGGAGCGCAAAGGCAGACGGCGTCGACGCCGTCCCTCCGCCTACCCTCCCCAAACGGCACTATTCATGATATTCTGATTAAAGAATGTCAGGAGGAGAGGACCGTATTTCGCGGTCTGTCTACTAGAGAGGAGCAAACCCATGAAGAACCCCTCGATCCTGCTGGCCATCTGCCTGATCTTCCTCCTGCCGGCTGTTGTGGGCGCTCAGTCAAACGCCGAGCCGTCCCTTCATGTCGGCACCGCCCCCTGCCAGGTCTTCAGCGGGAATCTAGCCGCGAATACGACCACCCACCTTGACGTTCGAGGAGTATGCGGCGTTTACGATGAGGCGACGGCGGTCGTTTTCGCCATTCACGTCACCGCGACCGGTACGGGAACCCTCAAGCTTTGGGAGTATGACGGCAATCAACCCTCAGCCAACGTGATGAGCTACAACTCTGGAACCAGCAGCTCCTTCGCCGATGTGCGGATCTGCGCTCCTCTCGCGGATTGCTTCAATGACTTTTCCGCGCGCTCGACGACGGCGATTACCGTAACGCTCGTTGTTGAGGGCTTCTACGTCCCGCCGGCCTAGTCCCCCCGCCAACAGGTCGCCGCCCGGGTTCCCCGCCCGGGCGTGGACGACTTCGGTCCGCTGGGGGGTGAGGACTCGGTGCGATCGCCGAGGGCACCCCGGCCGGCGACTTCGTCTGCGGCACGCTGCAGCTGGCTGCCGGCATGAACCTCCACGTGTTCACCACCGGATGCGGATGCTGCTGCCGAAAGCCCTCAATGCACCCACGGCCCCCGGCGGGGCTTATCCCCTCGATCGCCGCCGGGGATGACCCGCATGCCGCCGCGCTTGCGTTTCGCCCTTTCCAGCTTGCTGGAGATCCAGCGCTTCTGCAGCCGCAGCCACATCTCGCGCATCCCGCGCCGTCCCGCGCCGTAGGTGATGTAGCTGTAGGTGACGCCGACCGCGGTGCAGATCCCGATGAACCCCGCCAGGTCGTGCGTCCTCAGGAAGCCGATGAAGGCGAAGAGGATCTCCAGCGCCAGGAACCAGCGGGCCTGGATCGGCAGGATGAAAAAGAGAAGGATCGTGGCTTGCTGGTTGGCCGTCGCGAAGGCGGCCACGAAGATCGCCGCCAGCATCCACTGCCCCTGCATCAGGTAGAAGGAAGGCCCGCCCAGCCCGCCCCCCAGCGAGGCCAGGACGTCCACCAGGATAGCGACCAGCGCCGCGATCACCGACGCCGTCAGCACCAGCCGCCAGAAGCTCCGCCGCCGCATCCCCTGATAGACGTCGCGGCCGAACCAGAAGAGGATCAGCAGCTCCAGGATGATCCAGGCGCTCGGAGCGCCGATCCCGATGAAGGGGTAGGTCACCACCTGCCAGAGGAAGCCGCGCCGCCAGACCTCCGGAGTCAGCCGCAGGAATTCGATCACCCGGTAGGTCGTCTCGAAGAACTGCATCGAGAACGTGGCGAAGACGACGGCCAGCAGAATGATCAGGTCCCGCGGCACCGGCCCCGAGCCGAAGCCGCCGAAGCTCATCCGTTGGGGTTGGCGCGTGTACAAGCTTTCACCTCCCCCTCAAGCGTATCTCACCCACTTCCACAGCTCCTTGAACGTCGGCTTCTTGCCGTACATGAGGATGCCCATCCGGTAGATGCGGGCGCAGACCCAGATCATCCCCCACAGGAAGGCGATGGTCAGCACGTAGCTGAGCAGGATCTGCCAGAGCGGCGGCATCTCGAGCGAGATCCGCAGCGTCATCAGGAGCGGCGTGAAGAGCGGGATCAGCGAGGTCACCACCGCCATGGTCGAATTCGGGTCGTTGATGATCGGCATCATCAGGAAGGCGGGGATGACCAGGAAGAAGACCGCCACGCTCGCCACCTGCTGCGCCTCCTGCACGTTGTTGAAGGCCGCGCCGATCGCCGCGTAGAAGGTCGAGAAGAGGAAGAACCCGAGGACGAAGAGGATCGCGAAGTTGACCACCATCGCGACCGTCACCGTGGGCAGAGTCACCCCCTCGGGCAGGGTCGCCAGCGTGCCCAGGACCTGCGGGATGGTCACGACGAGCAGCGTGCCCAGCCAGATCGTGAACTGGGTCAACCCGACGAGGCAGATACCGCTGAGCTTGCCCATCATCAGCTCGAAGGGGCGCAGCGACGAGATCACCACCTCCACGACCCGGGAGCTCTTCTCCTCCAGCACGCCGTTCATCACCTGCTGGCCCCAGACCGCCAGCACCATGTAGAGCAGCAGGAAGAGGATGTAGGAGAAGGCCGCCCCCGCGATCCCTCCCTCCCGGCGGCTCCCCGTCTCGGAGACCTTCACGGCCTGGAGATCGACCGCCTCGGACAGCTCGCCCACGCGGTCCGGGTCGAACCCCGCCGCGGTCAGGCGAACCCGGCGCACGGCGTCCGAGATGTCGTCCTCCAGGACCTCCTGGGTGAAGACGTTCGAGACGGTCCGCGAGTGGTACTCGACAGGCTTGCCCGCGAACACGTCGTTGCCGATCCACACCCAGGCGTCGATCTCCTTGTCCAGGACCCGCCGGTTCAGGGCCTGCCGCTGCACCTCGGTGTCGGCCGCCGCCTTCTCGTTCTGGATGTCAAACCGGGCGATGCGGTCCGCGTCTCTGCGGACCGCATCCGCCGCCTCCTTCCCGGGCCGCTCCCTGCCGATCTCGCCGGCCACCCTGCCGGTCTCGTCGACCACGACGATCGTCTGGCTGGTCCGCGACTTCGACATGAGGACCGAGGGGACCACGGTGGCCGCTAGCACGAACAGCGGCAGGATCAGTGTGCCGATCCAGAACCCCTTGCTCTTGATCCGTTGCAGGTACTCGCGCTTCGCGACGACGACGACGTTCTCAAGCCGCATCTCGCACCGCCTTCAGAAAGATCTGCTCCAGCTCCGGCTCCTCGGAGCGGAACTCGTGGACGCGCAGGAACTGCACCATCTCCCGCAGGATGTCGGGGGCCTGGGCGGCCGGTCGCAGCAGGAGCTTGACCGCGCCGTTCTGGACCACCGCCTGCTCGACATCGGGGAGGCCGTGGAGCTTGTCGAGGTCGCCGTCGGCCACCAGCCGGTAGCTGTTGCCGCCCATCTGCCGCTTGATCTCGCGCAGCTCGCCGGTGAGGACCGCGCGGCCATTGGAGATCAGGCAGATGTGGTCGCACATCCGCTCGGCCAGCTCCATGCCGTGCGTCGAGAGCACGACGCTCTTGCCCTGCTGCCGGTGATCGATCAGCAGCTCCCGGAACAGCTCCTGGTTGATCGGATCGAGGCCGGAGAACGGCTCGTCGAGGATCAGCAGGTCCGGCTTGTGGAGCACGGTGCCGATGAGCTGGACCTTCTGCTGCATGCCCTTGGACAGCTCCTCGACCTTGGCCTTGGACCACTGCTTGAGGTCCACCCGCTCCAGCCAGCGCTCGATCTCGGGTATGAGCTCGCGCCGCTTGAGGCCGCGGATCTCGCCGAGGAAGACGAGCTGGTCGGCGACCGTCATCTTGCGGTAGAGGCCGCGCTCCTCGGGCAGGTAGCCGATCCGCCGCAGGTCCTCCGGCCGGCGCTCATGGCCGAAGACGAGGACCTGCCCGGAATCCTGCGGGACGATATCCATGATCATGCGGATCGAGGTGGTCTTGCCGGCGCCGTTCGGCCCAAGGAGGCCGAAGATGCTCCCCGGCGGCACCGCCATCGAGACCCCGTTCACGGCGACGAAGCTGCCGTACGCCTTGCGCACGTCGCGCAATTCGAGTGTGGGAGTCATGAGGTCATCCTATCGGAGAGAGGGAGGTTTCGCACCTGGAAGAGGTACGCAAGGCCGGGGCGGGAGGTTTGTCGTTTCCGCTAGAATGCCAGGG
>DASVEF010000010.1:0-19313 GCA_036380715.1 Thermoanaerobaculia bacterium
CGATCCTGGCCCAGGCGGCGTCCATTGTGGCCTCGGAGCCCAGCTCCGGCCCCACCTTGGAGAGGAGCAGGTCGTCGACCCGGCCCTGGCACAGGGCGCATCCCGACCGCAGGTGCTCCTCGACCCGCAGCGCCTCGGCCGCGGAGAGCCCGCCGCGGGAGAAGCTGTCCAGGGTGGCTCGGTCCGGGTGGTACTCAGCGCTCAACCATCCCTCCCGCGGGAGGAGCCAGGCCCTTCGGCGAGCGCTCCCCCGCTAAAGGATAGTTGCTTCAGGGGCGAAAACGAGGACAGAGATTGTCTCTAGTTGCCGTTACGCGGTGGTGGGGGTGGGGAAGACCCAGGCTTTGGGTTTCCGTTCGGGTCCATGCCACCGCCGGAGTTCGGTGAGGGACGGAGCAACTTCGCGAAGAGGCCGGCCCCCTCGAAGAGGCGGGTGACTCTTTCCAGGCTCAGGAGCCATGAGATGGAGTCGGCGTGCGCCGAGGGGATGGGGAGCAGAGAGAGGATCAACAGCAGGGCCAGGACGAGCGAAACGCGTTTTTTTCCACAGGACAACATGGGAGGTCTCCTCCGGGAGGTCGTTACCGCGGCGGGCTTGCCGCGCACGCCTGCCCTCTAAAGGAATGAGTGCTTGAGCACTCCTTGAAGGGGAGGCCAAGGCTTCGGCGAGGCTGGTCCGTCTCTTGCAAAACAACTCGGTCGAGAGGCGTGAGTGATACCGAAAAGTTTCTGGATTGCCGGTTTTGAATGTTCCTGTCACCGGCGTCGCGACGGTAGACGTCTCGACGTGATCGCGGCGACGGGTCACGACCAGTTTGCGCAAAAAGACTATGCCCGGCTGCGGCGGATGGGGATCGAGACCGCCCGCGACGGCGTGCGCTGGCATCTGGTCGAGCGCTCGCCCGGGCGCTACGACTTTTCCTCCCTGCTCCCCCTGGTGCGCGCCGCCCGCGACACCGGGG
The DNA here is from genome assembly GCA_036380715.1 of Thermoanaerobaculia bacterium. Taxonomy (GTDB): domain Bacteria; phylum Acidobacteriota; class Thermoanaerobaculia; order Multivoradales; family UBA5704; genus UBA5704. The sequence goes on from DASVEF010000010.1 coordinate 963, forward strand.
TGCAGGTGATCTGGGACCTCTGTCATTACGGATGGCCCGAGGACATCGACATCTTCCGCCCGCAACTGATCGACCGCTTCGCGGAGTACGCCCGCGCGGTGGCCCGGCTCATCGCGGACGAGACCGACGAGCCGCCCTTCTTCGCCCCCATCAACGAGATCTCGTTCTGGTCCTGGGCAGGCGGGGACACCGCTCACCTGGACCCTTACGAGACGGGCCGCGGCTTCGAGCTGAAGACGCAGCTCGTCCGCGCCTCCCTGGCCGCGGTGGACGCCATCTGGAGCGTGAGCTCCCGCGCCCGGATCTTCCACACCGACCCGGCCATCCACATCCTGCCCAATCCGGAGAAGCCGGAGATGCGCGCCGAGGCCGAGGGCTGCCGCATGGCGCAGTACCAGGCCTGGGACATGATCGCGGGCCAGCTCTGGCCTCAGCTCGGCGGCGACGAACGCTACCTCGACGTCCTCGGCGTCAACTATTACCCCTACAACCAGTGGGTCCACCAGGGAGAGAGCGTAGGGCGGAACAGCTCGCTCTACCGCCCGTTCCGCGAGATCCTGGCCGAGATCCACGAGCGTTATGGCCGGCCGATCCTGATTGCTGAGACCGGCGCGCAGGACGACGACCGCGCGCCGTGGCTGGCCTATCTCGGAGAGGAGGTGCGGGCCGCGCTCCGGCAGGGGATCCCTATCCACGGGATCTGCCTCTATCCGATCCTCGACTATCCGGGCTGGGAGGACGACCGTCACTGCGCGACCGGGCTCTGGGGCTTTCCGGACCCGCACGGGGAGCGGAGCCTCTGTGCCCCGCTCGCCCGGGAGATGGAACGGCAGATGGATCTTTTCCGGCGCGAGCCCGCGGCGCGCGCCGTCCTGGATGAATTCCCGGCCCCGGAGCCGGAGGAAGAGGAGAACGAACGACATGCAGCCTTCTGATGAAAGGGGTCTGACCGGCGAGGTATCCGGCGCCGCTCTCGGCGCCAAACCCGACCTCGTCTGTCTTTCGCACCTGCGCTGGGACTTTGTCTACCAGCGCCCGCAGCACCTGATGAGCCGTTTCGCCCGCGAACGCCGGGTCTTCTTCGTCGAGGAGCCGTTTTTCGACAGCAGCGAGCCTCGGATCGAGGTCATGGAGAGGCAGGGCGGAGTCCGCATCGCGGTGCCGCACCTGCCGGCCGGCATGGAACCCGCCGAGGCCGAGGCGGCGCAGGCGGAGCTGCTGCGCGGCCTGCTGGAGGAGCAGGGCGTATCGCTCTACGTCCTCTGGTACTACACCCCGATGGCCGTCTCCTTTGCCGAGGGGCTCGACCCCATGGCGGTGGTCTACGACTGTATGGACGAGCTGTCGCTGTTCCGCGGCGCGCCTCCCGACCTGCTCGAGCGGGAGCGCAAGCTGCTCTCCATCGCCGACCTGGTCTTCACGGGCGGCCAGAGCCTCTACGAGGCCAAGCGCGACCGGCACGCCAGCGTCCACGCCTTCCCGAGCAGCATCGACCTCCAGCACTTCCAGGCGGCCCGTTCGCCGCTGCCCGAGCCGGCCGACCAGGCCGGCATTGCGCGGCCTCGCCTCGGCTATTTCGGAGTGATCGACGAGCGCATGGACCTCGACCTGCTGGCGGGGGTGGCCGAGGCCCGCCCCGGCTGGCAGCTCGTCCTGCTCGGCCCGGTGGTCAAGATCGATCCTGAAATTCTGCCGCGGCGGCCCAACATCCATTACCTCGGGATGAAGTCGTACGACGACCTGCCGGCCTATCTGGCCGGCTGGGACGTGGCGATGATGCCGTTCGCGCGCAACGAATCGACCCGCTTCATCAGCCCCACCAAAACGCCGGAGTACCTGGCCGGAGGGCGGCCGGTGGTGTCCACGCCGATCCGTGACGTGGTGCGCCCCTACGGCGACATGGGGCTGGTCGGGATCGCCGAGGACGCCGGCGCCTTCGTGGCCGCCGCCGAGCGCTGGCTCGCCCTCGTCGGAGAGGAGAGGGCGGACTGGCTGCGGCGCGTCGACGAATTCCTGGCGCAGATCTCTTGGAGCCGCACCTGGCGGCAGATGTCCGACCTCATCGACGGCGCCGTGGCGTCCCGTTGCGAGCCGTCGCGCTGAGGTCTCACTCTTGCATTCTTTGACTTCCTGAAGCGGGCTTGATGCGGTAAGCCGCTCCTAAGCTTCTTGGGATGGACTTCTGGAAAGGAGCCGGTTCGATGTTCGATTACTTGATTGTGGGAGCAGGATTTGCGGGGAGCGTTCTGGCGGAGCGCCTGGCGCGCGGCTCGGACAAGAAGGTGCTGCTGGTCGACCGCCGTCCGCACATCGGCGGGAACGCCTACGATTGTTACGACGAGGCAGGGATCCTGATCCACAAATACGGACCCCACATCTTCCACACCAACTCGCGCGAGGTCTTCGAGTACCTTTCGAGCTTCACCCGCTGGCGTCCCTACGAGCACCGGGTGCGCGCCAGCGTCGACGGCCAGCTCGTGCCGATGCCGATCAACCTCGACACGATCAATCAGCTCTACGGGCTCAAGCTGACCAGCATGGAGGTGGAAACATTCTTCGCTTCCGTGGCCGAGCCGCGCGAGCAGATCCGCACCTCGGAGGACGTCGTCGTCGCCAGGGTCGGCCGCGAGCTCTATGAGAAGTTCTTCCGCAACTACACCCGCAAGCAGTGGGGGCTCGACCCTTCGCAGCTCGACGCCACGGTGACCGCGCGCGTGCCGGTGCGCACCAACCGCGACGACCGTTACTTCTCGGACACCTATCAGGCGATGCCGCTGTACGGCTACACCCGGATGTTCGAAAACATGCTCGACCACGACAACATCAAGGTCCTTCTCAACTGCGACTACCGCGAGGTCGCCGACTTCATCCCTTATGAGAAGATGATCTATACCGGTCCGGTCGACGAGTTCTTCAATTATCGTTTCGGCAAGCTGCCCTACCGATCGCTCAAGTTCGACTTCGAGACGGTCAATCAGGAGTGGGTGCAGCCGGCGGCGGTGATCAACTATCCGAACGAGCACCTCTACACCCGGTCCACGGAGTTCAAGTACCTGACCGGGCAGGAGCACCGCAAGAGCACGCTCGTCTACGAGTATCCGATGGGCGAAGGGGATCCGTACTATCCCGTGCCGCGGCCGGAGAACGCGGAGATCTACAAGAAATACCAGGCGCTCGCCGAGTCGCGGTCCGACGTCCACTTCGTGGGCCGGCTGGCCACCTACAAGTACTACAACATGGACCAGGTGGTCGCGCAGGCGCTGTCGGTCTATTCCCGCATCGTCGGCCAGAAGCGCGCCGAGGCCACGCGCGCCGAAGCGCCCACCCGGACGGCGAGGCTGGCCACGGCCTCGCCGCGCAAAGGGCCGCGGCGTCCCGAGGTCGCTGAGCCCGTGCTCCTGGAGCGCAAGGGCGCGTAGGCCCTCACCCCCTGACCCCCTCTCCCGATGGGAGAGGGGGAAATATGATCGATTGATTACCGGAAGGCGGCGACTGTGCCGCGCGTGTTGTTCAGCACGCGGGCGTTGTCGCTCCGCGTCGTCGTGCCCATCGGCACGCCGTTGTAGAGCCTGTTCGGGTTCGACCAGTAGTTCAGCCGCGGGCAGCCGCCCGAGCAGGCGTACGCCATGATCGTGCGCCACTTCGGGCTGCCGAGGTACTGGTAGCCGTGGCCGTACGCGTAGGGCGTGTTGGTCGAGTCGGTCGCGGGATCGTGGCGGGCGGACTGGAGATGCCCGATCTCGTGAGCGAACGAGTAGTAGCCGGTGATGCAGTCCCAATACGCGGCGGCGAAGGCCGTGCTCGCGGTCGAGCCGATGCCCGAGGCGAGGCCGCAGGCGGAACCGTTGTTGATGACCAGGAGACCGACGTCCGCCGCCACGGAGTTGCGCGTGGTGTGGATGCTGTTCATGTAGGAGTCGGTGGTGCTGCGATAGCGGCTCAGATCGGTGCTGAAGCTGCCGCTCTCGGTATAGGAGACCTGCGACTTGTGGGCGAGGATGAGATCGATGAGCACACCGCTGTTGGTGTAGCCCTGGTTGGTCTCCGCCACGGCGAGATCGATCAGGCCGCTGATGTCGCCCGAAGCCGAGGCCGCGGCGGGGGTGTAGTGCACCATCACCCGGATCACGGTGTCCGCGGACTCGTTGAAGACGATCTCGTTCGGCATCTTGACGTTCGGCAGATCGCCGTACTCGGCCGGATGATCGGGAGGAGTGGCGCTCGCGTCCACCTCGGCGATGGCGTGGCCGCCGGTGCGCAGCGGCCGGATCTTGTACAGCGTGCCGTCGAAGTGGACGTTGCCGGTGATCTTGTCGCCGTTCCTGACCAGCATGGCCGAGTTGATCGGATCGAAACGGAGCGTATCCGCGGAGAACGGCACCCTCACGGAGCCGGGGTCCTCGATGACGCCGTACCACACCAGGGAGCCGGATTCGTTCCTGTAGGAGTTGACGCGGTGCGCCCGGAGGTCGAGCCCGGCGCCGAGGTTCAGAGTCAGCGCGGCGGTGCTCCTCTCCAGTACGTCCGGATTGGCCCGCACGACCTGCAGGGACGCCGTGGCGGGGTCCTGGGCGAGAGCGTTAAAAGAGCGGTCCAGGCTCAGCGCCTTTCCTTGGGAGCGGACGTCGAGAGGCGAGAACAGGGCATCACCCGCATGTGCTGATACGGCCATGAGAGCGAGGACGACCGCTATGGCAAAAGAGCGGTTCCCAGTCTTACTCATTACCATCTCCTTGTAAAAGAAAGACAGGTTCCCGAGCCTCGCGAAGGCTCGTGTGGAGAGGCGCCTCTGACAAGTAGGGTGCGCAGGTCGGGTAAAACGCGCCAAAAGGCAAAGGGACCGGTTTCCCGGTCCCTCAGGAATCGGTCGCGCGACCCAGTCTCGGCCGCGGAGTCGGAAGGTTGTACCGCGGGGCGAAACTTCCGCCGTGGGGATTCCAAGCCCGGCGGCGGACGCCGCCAGGGGATCCCCGGAAGGCTTCGGTCGCCTCGGGGGGTGACCACATCGAAGCATACACCCATCAGTATGTTTATGGAAGAGGAATTTAGAAGGTCGGTCCAAAGGGCTGAGCCTGATACATTTAGGAGCATGAGGGAGGATTCGGCGGCCGCGTGGGTCCAGCGGGTCCGGGAGTGGGCGCGCGCTCTCGACTTCACTCTGGCCCGCCGCTTCGGCCTCGCCACGCGCGAGGACCGCCTGTTCTTCTTCCTCATCGCCCTGGTCGGGGTGATCGCCGGCCTCCAGGGCGTCGTCGTGCACTGGCTCATCGAGCTGATCCAGGCTGGGCTCTGGCGGTCGTCCGACGGTCTGCTGGCGGCGGCGCGCGAGGCCCCTCGCTGGCTGGTGGTGGCCGCTCCGGCCTTCGGCGGCGCTCTGGTGGGTCTGGTCCTCTGGCTCGGCCGGCAGCCGGCCGGCGGCGGCGGGATGTCTTCCCTGATCGAGGCGGTGGCGCTCTCGGGCGGAAAGGTGCCGCCCAAGCCGGTGCTGACCCACGCGCTGGCCGCGGTGGCGACCGTCGGCAGCGGCGGCTCGCTGGGCCGCGAGGGGCCGATGATCCGGCTCGGCGCCATGATCTCGTCCTGGGCCGGCCAGCGCCTGGGCATGCCCCCGCACCGGCTGAAGATCCTGGTCGGCTGCGGAGCCGGCGCCGGCCTCGCGGCGGCCTACAACATCCCCATCGGCGGCGCGCTGTTCGCCATGGAGGTCATCCTCGGCAACTTCGCGCTGGAGATCTTCGGCCCGATCGTCGTCTCCTCGGTCATCTCGACCCTGATCACCCGCGCCCTGGTGGGCAACGCGCCGCTCTACGCCGCGCCTGGGTACGCGCTGGTGAGCGGCTGGGAGATCCTGGCCTATGTCGGCCTGGGAGTGATCGGCGGCCTCGCCTCGGTGATCTTCGTTCTCGGGGTGCGCGCCGGGCGCGGCCTGTTCGCCTCTCTCCGCTTCGTGCCCAAGCCCCTGAAGCCGCTCCTCGGGATGGCTCTCGTGGGACTCCTGGCCCTCTGGGTGCCGCACGTGCTCGGCGGCGGGACCGAGACGATCAACCTGGCCCTCTCAGGCCAGCTCAAGCTGCCGGCCCGGATGGCCCTCCCCGGCGAGCTCACGGTCCTGCTGCTGCTCGGCCTCGCTCTGGCGAAGCTGGTCGCCACGGCGCTCACCACGGGCTGCGGCGCCTCGGGCGGGCTGTTCACCCCCGGGCTCTTCTTCGGCGCCCTGGTGGGCGGGGCCTACGGCTACTGGCTCCACTCGCTCTGGCCGCAGCTCATCTCTCCTTACGGGGCCTACGCCGCGGTCGGCATGGCGGCCGTCGCCGCAGGCACCAGCCACGCGCCGATCAGCGCCATCCTCATCCTCTTCGAGTTCACCGGCAACTACGACCTGATCCTCCCCTTGATGGTGGCGTCCATCATCTCGACCATCCTCTCGCGCGGGCTCCGCCGCTATTCGATCTACACCGAGCCGCTGCGCCGCAAGGGGTTCGACCCCTCCTGGCGGATGGAGGAGGCCGTGCTCGCCGGGCTCAAGGCGGAGGACCTGGCGCGCATGGATCCCGACACGCTCCGCCCCGGCGACACGTACCGCGACGTGGTGGAGAAGTTCCTTTCGACGCGGCGGGAGCGCCTCTTCGTGATCGGCGACGACCGCAAGCTCCAGGGGGTGGTCTCTCTGCACGACATCAAGCACGCGCTCGACAGCCCCGACGGCCTGCCTGTCGTGGTGGCCCACGACCTGATGCTGCCCGTGAACGACGCCATTCGGCAGGATGAGCGCCTGCACCGCGCGGCCGAGTATTTCGCCAAGACCGACTTCGAGCGGCTGCCGGTCGTCGACGACGAGGGGGGATACCAGGGGATGCTCGCCAAGCGCGACCTGCTGGCGGTCTACGCGCAGGAGGTGCTGGGGCGGCCGGCCCTGCTCGCCACGTTCGTTTCCAGCCAGAGCTCGGAGGGGGGTGGTGGCGGCCGCCGCCAGTACGTGGAAATCCCTCCGGACTTCGCCCTCCGCCAAGTCCCGGTACCGCCGCAGCTCGTGGGCAAGACCCTGGCCGAGGCCCGGCTCCCCCAGACGCTCGGCGCCCGCGTCATCGAGATCCGCCGTACGGGCGGCCCGGGGGAGGACCAGGTGGTGATCCCCGCCGGCGACACGGTGCTGGAGGCCGGAGACGTGCTGACGCTGCTCGCCCCGTCCGCCACGGTCGAGGCGCTGAGCGAAGGGAGAGTGGAGCCCGACCAGGCCGTGGCCCACCTCCAGATCGACTGACCGGATATGGATACCGGGGACATCGGGGAAGGCCGCCGCGCCTCCGCCGAGGAGCGCCGGACGCTGGAGCGCCTGAGCGTGCCCCCGGGCCTCTGCGCGACCTGCGAGCACCTGCGCGTGCTGGCCTCGAAGCGCAGCGTCTTCGTCCGCTGCGGCCTCGCCGAGGTCGATCCGGCCTTTCCGCGGTATCCGCCGCTGCCGGTCGTGGCGTGCCGGGGATACGCGCCCGAAACCCCCTCCCCCTGACCCCCCCTCCCCCGCAGCGCGGGAGAGGGGGAATTCAAGAGAAAGTTTTTCTCCCCTCTCCCGCACCGCGAGGGAGGGGCCGGGGGAGGGGGCCCTTGAGGCTCAGAGCCGGACCAGCTCGGAGACGGGAGCGCGGCCGAACGGGCTGGTGGCCTTGCGGCTGTCCGTCGCTGCGGGTTGCAGGGGACGGCGGAGCTGCTCCTCTCCGAAAAGGCGGCGGAGGAACTTCATCGCCTCCTCTTCGACGAGCTGGGGGGTCAGCTCGTGGAGCGGGATCTTCTTGCTGAGCATGCCGAAGCCGACGCCCTCGTGCGTGACGCGGATCACCCGGGACGCGTCGTCGCTGAAGAAAAGCAGCGAGCGCTCGAAGTCTTCCCAGCGGTCCAGCTTCACCTTCAGGCCGGCGGCGGTGACGCCGTGGAAGATGGAGGCCGATTCCACCTTGCCGACCAGGATGTCCTTGATCTCTTCCATGATCGGGACGACCGTGGAGCGCGCGACCTTCTTGAAGCCCTCGCGGAACACCTCATGCTGGCGCGTGAGCTCCTCCGGCCGGGTGCGCTTCTCCTCCAGCATCTCCTCGTGGCGCTTGAGGAGCAGATAGAGTCTTTCAACGTTCGTCTTGTCCATGGCTGATTCACTCCTCCCCGTCGAGTCTGGCGAGGCAGAGCTCACGGGATTTGACACAGGACGACAATGCCATTCCCGTGCCAGGCCCTCACCCCCCGGCCCCCTCTCCCATCACCGGGAGAGGGGGAGAAAAGCGTGCCTATTCGAAGTAGCCGTTCACGTCGATGACCAGGTGCGTGGTCGCGGAGGGATGGCCCATGGAGACCTCGGCGAAGACCGTTCCGTCCTCGCCCAGCGTCAGGACCGCGTTGTTGGCCCGGTTCCGCCCCGCCGTGAAGTTGACTGAGCTGGCCACCGGCTTGAGCTGGTCCCCGGGCCAGAGGGCGAAGAGGCCCGAGGTGGTCGGAGCGACCGAGGTCAGGTTCGCCGAAACGGCTTTCGCCGTGCGCGGGATTTCACAGGCGCCGAAGGCCACGAACCGGGTTCGCTGCCCGGACCGCAACGCCTCTCCCTGGCGGGTGTCGACCAGGCGGCAGGGGGGGACCGTGTAGAAGTAGGACGGCGGCGGCTCTCCGGGAGTGAAGGGCCGGCGCAGGATCAGCGTCCAGTCGTCGGCGCCCGGGGCGGAAAACGTGCGCACCCCTCCGCCCTGGACGTCCGGCAGGCCCGAGAAGCTGCCGGTCCGGGGATTGAGCCACTCGGCCAGCAGAGTGCCCGGGAGCGCCGTCAGGTTGACCGTCACGGACCCCCCTCCGTAGAGGTAGAAAAGGTAGATCTGGCCCGGCTCGGGGTCCGGCTGCGCCAGGGCATAGGCGTCGCCCGAGAGCACCAGGAGCGGGGACGGCTCCATGCGCTCGAACGGCAGCGTCGAGATGAACCGCGCCAGCGGCTCCAGGAAACCGCCGGTCCCGGACCCTCCGGCTCCGGCCATGAACGCGGCCCAGGCCTTCTTCCGGTGGGGGCCGTCCTCGGTCCCCAGGCCGTGCTCCTCCTGGATCAGCGGCTTGTCCGCCAGCGAAATGTGCAGCAGACCCAGGTCGTAGACCCTGTCGTGATCGACCTCGTTGCCGGCCTGGATGTCCATGTAGTCGGCCCAGGAGGCGCCGGGGAAGGAAAAGGCGCCGGTCAGGCCGTGCACGCTCACCAGGCGGTCCCACGGGTTCTGCTGATGGAGGTACTGGGCGTACGTCTGCACCTCGGTCGGCGTCCACCCCTCCTGCCACTCCAAGGCCAGGGTGAACATGGTGTTGGCGTAGCCGGACAGGCGCGCCATGCCGTACTGGAGCAGCCGGCGCTGGTCGGCGTCGGGCAGATTGCCGAACCCCGAGTCATCGGCGAAGAACCAGAGGTGCGCCACCATGCCGGCGTCGCGCAGCCGGCGCACCCAGGCCTCATAGACGTGCCAGCGCGACAGGTCGAACCGCGTCTTGTCGTTGTTGAAGGCCGTGCCCACCCAGGGGGTCGTGGAGACGCTCGCGTAGTCTCCGCGGTTGGCGACGTAGACGTTGATTTTGTTGAGGCGCATGCCGGCGTGGCGGTCGAGCATGTCCTGGCGGTCGGCGTCCGTCAGCTCCTCCGAGAACATCGTGTGTGAGAAGCGGATTCTGGCGGGGGCGGCGACGTCGAGGAACTTGCCGATCAGATAGACCGGCTGGCCGTCGCGGTACCGGAAGCTGCGCGGCCGCTCGGGGTTGACCTCCACGGGACCGGCCGAGAAGACACCGGACAGGCTCCCGTCGCACCGGAAAGAGCCCGACTTGCCGTGCAGAGACACCTGGTTGCTCGTGGTCGTCCAGGTCCAGGTGCCGGTCTCGTCCGGGGTCAGCCGGAGCTTGAAGATGCGGCCGGCCGATCCTCCCTGGCCGTCGCCGTCGAAGAAGCCCGTCACCGTGTGCCGCCGGCCTGACGGCGACGTGACCTGGGCGGTCAGCGTGACGTCGGTGAAAGGGTTGGGCACGCCCTGCCGGCCGTCATAGGACCGGTCGGCCTGAAGGATGATGTCCGTGGTCTCGAAGCGCGCCACCGAGGCCGAAGCGCCCGGGGTGGAGATTGCAAGCGCACTGACGAGGAGGAGCAGGAGGGTGGTTTTCGCCATCACAGATGCACTCCCGGGACGAGCCGCTGGCTGCGTGGAAAGAACGAGCTTGTTCTGCCCGATGCTGCTACAGACGGTGGTACTGCTGACCGCGGGGCCGATTGTAGACATTTCGATGGTTCTTGCCAACCCCAGGCGACGAGGCCCCCCGGAGAGGAGCCGTTTCGGCTAGACTCCCCCGGCGATGCCGCGGCGCACCGACATCCACTCCATCCTGATCCTCGGGTCGGGGCCGATCGTGATCGGCCAGGCCTGTGAGTTCGACTATTCCGGCACCCAGGCCTGCCGCGCCCTGCGGCGCGAGGGCTACCGGGTCGTGCTCGTCAACTCCAATCCGGCCACGATCATGACCGACCCGGAATTCTCGGACGCCACCTACATCGAGCCGCTGGTGCCCGAAGTGGTCGAGCGGATCATCGAGCGCGAGAAGCCGGACGCCCTGCTGCCCACGGTCGGCGGCCAGACCGGGATCAACCTGGCCATCGCGCTCGAAGAGCGCGGCGTTCTCGAGCGCCACGGCGTCGAGGTGCTGGGCGCGGCGATCGACGCGCTCCGCCTCGGCGAGGACCGCCTCCTCTTCAAGCAGGCCATGGAAGAGATCGGGCTCAAGGTCCCGAAGAGCGGCTACGCCGGCAGCCTGGAAGAGGCGCGCGAGATCGTCGGCAGTCTTGGAGGCATCGGCTACCCGGTCATCGTCCGTCCCAGCTTCACCCTCGGCGGCGAAGGGGGCGGCGTGGCCTACAACCGCGACGAGCTCGAAGACGTGGTGGAGGCGGCGATCCAGGCGAGCCCGGCCGGCCGGGTCCTCATCGAGCAGTCGGTCCTCGGCTGGAAGGAGTTCGAGCTGGAGGTCATGCGCGACGTGGCCGACAACACCATCGTCGTCTGCTCGGTCGAGAACGTCGATGCCATGGGCGTGCACACCGGCGACTCCATCACCGTGGCGCCGCAGCAGACCCTCTCCGACCGCGAATACCAGGACATGCGCGACGACGCCTTCAAGGTCATCCGCCGGGTGGGCGTCGCGACCGGCGGCTCGAACATCCAGTTCGCGGTCCATCCGCAGACCGGCGAGCGGGTGGTCATCGAGATGAACCCGCGCGTCTCGCGCAGCTCCGCTCTGGCCTCCAAGGCCACCGGCTTTCCGATCGCCAAGATCGCGGCCCTGCTTGCCGTGGGCTACACCCTGGACGAGATCGCCAACGACATCACGGGCAAGACCTATGCGGCCTTCGAGCCGACGCTCGACTACACGGTGGTGAAGATCCCGCGCTGGGCCTTCGAGAAGTTCCCCGAAGCCCCGCCCGTCCTCGGCACCTCCATGAAGTCGGTCGGCGAGGTCATGGCCATGGGCTCGACCTTCAAAGAGGCGCTGATGAAGGGGCTCGCGTCCCTGGAGCTCGACGGCAGCGCCGCCTCCCGCGAGCAGCGCATGTCCGACCCGGTGCGGCTGCGCGGCCGGCTATCCATCCCCAACTGGGAGCGCCTGTTCGCCGTCTTCGCCGCCCTGCGCCAGGGGTGGACCATCGAAGAGGTCCACGAGGCCTCGCACATCGACTCATGGTTCCTGCGCGAGATCCGGGAGATTCTCGATCTCGAGGCCGAGCTGGCCTGCTGGGAGATCTCCTCGGCCCCCAAGGCCCTGCTGCGCCGCGCCAAGAGCTTTGGCCTGATGAACGGGCGTATCGCGGGGCTCCTCAACTGCTCCGAGAAAGAGCTGGCCCGCGCCCTCGCCGATTTCGGAATCCGCCGCGTCTACAAGCGGGTGGACACCTGCGCCGCCGAGTTCCCGGCCACCACCCCCTACCTCTATTCGACCTTCGGCCAGGAGGACGAGTCCGACCCGGACGACCGGCCCAAGGTGGTGATCCTCGGCTCCGGGCCGAACCGGATCGGACAGGGGATCGAATTCGACTACTGCTGCGTCCACGCCGCCTTCGCCCTGCGCGAGGCCGGATACGAGACCGTGATGGTCAACTGCAACCCGGAGACGGTGTCGACCGACTACGACACCTCCGACCGTCTCTACTTCGAGCCGCTGACCCTGGAGCACGTGCTGGCGGTCATCGAGCGCGAAAAGCCGGTAGGGGTGATCGTCCAGCTCGGCGGGCAGACCCCGCTCAAGCTCGCGCACGGCCTCGCCGCCGCCGGCGTGCCGATCCTGGGGACTCCGCCCGAGGCCATCGACCTCGCCGAGGACCGCAAGCGCTTCGGCGCCCTGCTCGCGGAAGAGGGGATCCTGCAGCCGGAGAACGGCACCGCGACCTCGCCCGAGGAGGCTCTGGAGGTGGCGCGGCGCATCGGCTTCCCCGTGGTGGTGCGCCCGAGCTACGTGCTCGGCGGCCGGGCCATGGCGATCTGCTACGACGAGTCGACCCTGGGGCGCTACATGCGCGAGGCGGCCGACGTCTCGCCGGGCCATCCGGTCCTCCTCGACCGCTTCCTGGAGGACGCCTTCGAGCTCGACGTGGACCTGATCGCCGACGGCCGGCGCGCGGTGATCGCCGGCCTCATGCAGCACATCGAAGAGGCGGGCATCCACTCCGGCGACTCGGCCGCGGTCCTGCCCCCCTACCGGGTCAGCCGGGCGGACCAGGACGTCATGCGCGACATCGCGCGCCGCCTCGCCCTGCGCCTCGGCGTGGTCGGCCTGATGAACGTGCAGCTCGCGATGAAAGACGGCCGGATCTACGTCCTGGAGGTCAATCCGCGCGCCTCGCGGACCGTCCCTTTCATTGCCAAGGCCGTGGGCGTGCCGCTGGTCAAGATCGCCGTGCAGGTGATGGCGGGCAAGACCCTGGACGAGCTCGGCTTTACGGAAGAGCCGGAAGTCCCGGGCGTCTTCGTCAAGGCGCCTGTCTTCCCATTCCGCCGCTTCCCCGGAGTGGATCCGGTGCTCGGCCCGGAGATGAAATCGACCGGCGAGGTCATGGGCGCGAGCGCAAGCTTCGGCAGCGCCTTCGCCAAGGCCTGGATCGGAGCGGGGCACAAGCTGCCGCTGGCGGGCACGGCCTTTCTCTCCGTGCACGACCAGGACAAGCCGTTCCTCCTGCCGATCGCGCGCGGCCTCTCCCACCTGGGCTTCCACCTCGCCGCCACCGAGGGCACCGCCGATTTCCTGCGCCACAGCGGCCTGGACGTGCGCTCCGTGATGAAAGTCCACGAAGGCCGTCCGCACGTGGTCGACGACCTGATCAACGGCGAGATCGCACTGGTCGTCAACACTCCGCTGGGCCGGGCCTCGCACGAGGACGACAGCGTCATCCGCCGCACCGCGCTCAAGCACGACATCCCCTGCATCACCACGCTCTCCGGCGCCATGGCCGCCGTCGAGGGCATTGCCGCTCTCCAGAAGGACGGCCTGCAGGTGCGGCCTCTCCAGGAGATCCACCGCGCGGTTGGAGTGGGATCGGCGGCGGATCGGACCGGCTAGCTCGTCTCCGGATCTCTGCGCCGCATCGCGCCGCAACATCTGCCGGCGACCGGCGCGGTAGACCTCCTTGAAGCAGTTGCTCGCGCTCAATCCGCCGACGAAAACGGACGCCTGACCCGCTGTACATCCTGTGTACGCCCGGCGTAAAATTACCGGTGTACGCTGCATTCGCCATTTCTGTGAAATTGCCCGGCGGCGACGGGTGGGGCGATGTCTGACCCTATGGAGTATGGATCCATGAATCCACGACAGCATCCTGATCCATCCGTTGCCGAGTCACCGTTCTCGCATAAGCCGAGCGCTGTCCAGCCGAAAGCAACGGCAGCTTCTCCGGCGAAACGTTCACCGGTACCGATACCGCCCGTCAGGTGGCCGAACACGCCAGGGCCTGTGCAGCCTCAGATGGCTGGATCTCTCCAACGAGCTCGCCCGCCCATACCGGCTCCTCCGGTCTATGCACCCCATGCGATACGACCGACGCAGCCACCTGCTGTTCAAGCCCGACGGGCTCCTTCTCTCGCCAGCACTGTCCCTGCCCCGAGGGCGCCCGTGCCGGCGCCACGGTCCGTTCTCGTTCTCCCGGTAGTCCAGACGGCAAAAACAGGAGGTGAAGACGAGGCCGTTCACAACTGGGACAAGGTGCTCTGCCAGTACAACAACGGCAGCGCCGGCACAGAGGTGGACGATGCCTTCATGCAGGCTGGATATTCCGATCCCTCCACTCGGCGCAAGGCGATCTTGAGGGCGCTCCGCGAGAAGGGATGGGCAAAGAGCAAGATTGCGCACAGCTTAGGGGGGCAGCAGAGCGGCAAGCGCGGCGGTACCGACACCAAGATCCAGACCTGCAAAAAAGATCTCATGGAGTGGTTGAAGACGCACCCTGGCGGATCGACGACAATATCCGGGAGCGAGAAACGGCGTAAAGGCGGCCGGGCGCAGATAGACGAAGAAGGGTATGACAAGGAAAGGATCCGTGTCATCCTGCTTGCCAAATGGGCCAGGGAAGGCGACCAGGAAGCCAAGAAAAGACTGCGAGAGCTGGCCGAATCTGGGAATCAAACGGCTCAAGAGAAGCTGGCCGAATTGGAGCCGCCGACCCAACAGACCACGGCCTCGCCTGTTACTTCTTCTCTGCCGCACTCCCATTCGTCTACGACTACGACATCGAACCTGGCGGTGCATCCGCCGCCGCAGATCGGGGTTCCGCCCTTGACGGTTCGGCAATTGGAATTGCTCTACCCGGGTCAGACGGCGGGAGGTCAGTCCTTCGGGATCTGGGGTGTAGATCACACCTCACAATCGCCCTGGTAGCCGCGTCTGAAGATGACCGCTGCCCTCGGGCTGTCGCGGGGATCCTGATCCGCGGGAGTGAGGTTTCACCTGCCGTACATCCTGTGTACGCCCGCTGTACAGGAGATGTCCTCCAGTAACCTCCGGAGCGGCCGCACGCGATCCGTGTGGTCTATCTAAGATCAATCCTCACAAGCACTTGAGAGCCTTTGCTCCGCGTGGCACGGGCCTCGCTCTTCCCGGCGTGGAGTCTCCGAAACCGGAGACGCTGAACGGAGGAGGTCACCATGAGGCAGCGCATCGCTCTGTTGTTCATCCTGTTGCCGTGTTTGGTCCTGGCGGGCTGCGGAGGCACCTGGCGGCCCACCCAGCGGACCAACAGCGCGCTCGACTTCCTCTATCCGGAGGGGGTCAGCGCCGCCACTCCGGCGAGGGAGGTGGTCCTCCGGCTCCCGGTCCGGGTGGGGCTCGCCTTCGCTCCGAACGAGCCTTCCGAGCCGGACCCGATCACCGAGGAGCAGAAGCAGAAGCTGCTGGCGGAAGTCGCCCAGGCGTTCAAGGCGCACCAGGGAATCGGACACCTGGAGGTCGTGCCCACGGCCTATCTCCAGCCCGGCGGCGGCTTCGCCAACCTCGATCAGGTCAAAGCCTTGCTGGGAGTCGATCTGATGGTCCTGCTGTCGTACAACCAGGCCCAGTTCACCGAATCCACGCGCGCCTCATGGACCTATCTGACCGTCGTCGGACCCCTGTTGATCGAAGGGGAGAAGAACGACACCCGCACCTTGATCGACGCCGTAGTCTACGATGTCGGGTCGCGGGCGCTCCTCTTCCGGGCCGCCGGCGAGAGCACGGTCAAAGGGCGGTCGAGCCCGCTCAACGTCGACCGCAAGCGGCGGAAGTTCGCGGCGGAAGGGTTCGAGAAAGCGACCGATGGACTGATCGCCAATCTGAACACGGCGCTGGCGCAGTTCGAGCAGCAGGCGAAGAACGGCACGGTGCAGGGACCGGGCACGCCGGCCATCGCGATGTATGACAGGCAGGGGCAGCGCATCACGAGCGGGGAAAACGGCGGTGGGGCGGTCGGAGCGCTGGAGTTGTTCGGCGCGGCGCTGCTGATGCTGGCCAGCCCTTTTCATCCGCGGCGCTCGCCGATGAAGAGCTTTCGGCCTCTGATCCATGTCCCTTTGATCCTTGGCGCGGCGCTCATCACGCTCGGCTACAGTCAGTTTTTTCTTTTCTTCGGCCTCGACAAGCTGGGCGTGGTCGACATCGGCAATGGGCTAGGACATGGCCTGATCCTGTGGTTCTGCGTGCATCTCGGATTGATCTTTCTGCTCATAGGTGTGGCTGTCGCCTCCGTCAAGGCTCTCTGGAAACGGCGGTGAGATAGCGGATCAGCACGAGCAGGGCTCCCCAGAGGCAGGCGAGCCCTACCACCACGACGCCACCCCAGAATGAGACTGGCAGGAGATACGAGGCGTTGCTGCCGTCGGTGGCGATGAGATAGACCCACTCGTCGAGGGCCATCCCCAGCCCGGCGCCGAAGACGACGAGAGCGAGGTCCAGCCGGCGCGTCGAGCCGCGGAAGATCGCCAGCGGGATTCCGCCGGCGGCGATGAGCAGCAACCCGGTGAACAGGTGGTGGATGTTGTAGGCGCCGACGTCGAAGTCCGAGTCGGGCGAGGCGTGGAGCGCGACGCGCAGGATCCCGAACGTGAGCGCGATCGAGAGCACGAGCAGGATCCCGTTCCTGCGGACGACCTCGGAAGGGGTCTTGTAGCGCGTAGTCATGGCAACTCTGGTACGCGGATCATGGCGGAATCTTACTCATTTCCCGATCTCTCCGGCCGGCGTTGAGCCGGCCAGGGCCTGGCGCGCGAGCCTCCGGAAAGGGCCTTTTTCATGCCGCGAGCTGGTGCAAAATCGGCTCCAGAGAAAGCACAGTAGGAGATCACCGTCCCAACTGCTGCCATGCCAGGATCGCCGTGACCAGCAGGCCGATGACCACCACGGCGGCGCGGGCTTTCTCCTGGCCAATCGAGCGGGAGAAGCGGGCTCCCGCGTACCCTCCCACGGCGGCGCCGGCCGCTAGCACCAGGGCCTCCGGCCAGGAGACGGCGCCACGGAGGATGAAGTAGCCGGCCGCCGCGATGTTGATGCACAGGTTGAAAAAGTTCTTGAGGCCGTTCATGGCGTGGATGTCGGTGAGCCCCAGGAAGCCGAGCAGGGCGAGCATCAGGATGCCGATCCCCGCGCCGAAGTAGCCGCCGTAGATCGCCACGCCGAGCTGGAGGAGGGCGGCGGCGACCCAGCGGCCGGGCGTGAGATGCGCCGGCTCGAGGACGTCCACGCCCTCCCTGGCAGGGAAGAAGCGGCGCGCCAGGATTCCGCGGAGCATGAACAGGACCGTGGCGAGGAGGATCAGCGCCGGCGCCAGGTTCGCGAAGACCTTCTCGGGGGTCCGCAGGAGGAGCGCCGAGCCGATCACGCCGCCGATCAGGCTCGGCGCGAACAGCGTCTTGAGCCACCCCTTGTGAGTCGAGACCTCCCGCCGGAATCCGACCATGCTGGTGGCGGCGCCCGGGAGCAGCGCCACGGTCGACGTCGCGTTCGCCATGATCGCCGGCATGCCGAGGAAGACCAGGGTGGGGAAGGTGAGGATCGTGCCGCCACCGGCCATGGCGTTCATCGCTCCCGCGCCGAAGGAGGCGAGCAGGAGGACGAGGATCTCGGCGGCGGTCATTTCTCCGATACGATACCAGCGCCCCGGTGCCCCTGAGGGGAGCCCGGAGCCATCCTTCCATCCAGGAGAGAGCGCATGGCCGAATCACGCATCGAGAAAGACAGCCTCGGCGAGATCGAAGTGCCCGCCGGGGCGTATTACGGCGCCCAGACGGAGCGGGCGCGGCGGAACTTCCCGGTCTCCGGGATCCGGCTGCCGAAGCGGTTCATCGCGGCGGTCGCGATGATCAAGGGGGAGGCGGCGGCGGTCAACGAGGAGATGGAGATCGTACCGGCCGAGGCGGCCCGGGCGATCCGGCAGGCTGCCGACGAGGTGGCCGAGGGGAAGCACGACGACCAGTTCCCCCTCGACATCTTCCAGACCGGCTCCGCCACGTCCACCAACATGAACGCCAACGAGGTCCTCTCGAACCGGGCGATCGAGATCCTCGGCGGGCAGATCGGCTCGAAGAAGCCGGTCCATCCCAACGACCACGTCAACGCGGGACAGTCGAGCAACGATGTGATCCCGACCGCCATCCACGTCTCGGCCTACATCGCCATCGAGAAGGAGCTGGAGCCGGCCTTGCGCCGCCTGACGGACGCGCTCCAGCGTAAGGCCGAGGAGCTCGACGACGTCGTCAAGATCGGCCGCACCCACCTCCAGGACGCGGTGCCGGTCCGCCTCGGGCAGGAGTTTTCGGGCTACGCCCAGCAGGCCCGGTACGCCCT
>DASVEF010000011.1:0-8662 GCA_036380715.1 Thermoanaerobaculia bacterium
AGCTCGGCTGCTCCAGTGGCTACCGGGCGAACCGACAATTCCCCGGGCGGGACTTCCACCCGCTGGCCTTCGAGACCCAGGAGGTCTCTCCGTAATCTGAAGCTCAGCTCACGTCAAACCTCCTTTCGTGCCGCACTGCCACCCATCTCGAGGGCTGCAGCGGACTAGGCGGCCACCTCGTTTCGAGAAGCCACCGGCAGCCGCCACGGACGCGCCACTGCCCCCGCCCGGGGAACGAGATCCTAGCCGTTTCACTGGACGCACTCGGTCCGTTGCTCTCCGAGGGCGAGGGCTGCTGCTGAAACGTCCGGTACCCCCTGCCACGGGGCGGGAAGACGGCAGACACGTCTCCGACTTGGGGCTTTTCGGCCGCATCGCGGAAGGGCCACGAGGCGGTGTACATCATTCCGGATTCGAGGAAGAACCCGGCCAGAAGGGGTAGAAGAGGGGGTTGATATACGCTGTGGCCATGGACCCTCAAGACAAGGAAGAGATCGAGCGCCTGATCCGGGTGTTGACGCTGGCAATGCGAATTCTCAATGTCTCCAATCGGGAGGTGGAGAGGCGGATCGGTTTGAGCCCCAGCTACTTGAGCCGGCTGTTCAACGGGCTCATCGAGCTGCGGGTCGAGCACGTGCTCGCGATCTGCAGAGCCATCGGCTTGCGCCCCGCGGAGCTTTTCGCCTTCGTCTACCCGCAGAGGGGGGAGCCGCCCAGCGAGGCTGCGGCCAGTATCCGCCAAGCCCTGGCGGACCTGGCTCCGCCTTCGCCGGCGCCTCAGGCGAAGACGTGAGTGATGCGGAGCCGGACTCTTCGCTGTAGGCCAAGCGAAGGAAGAGGCTGGCCCGGGTGAAGGCCGTTCAAGCCCGAGCGGCGGCGGCGCCCCCCGGTGTCGAGCGGGAGGGCGACTTCGATGAGCGTCTCCTTCGGGGTCATTCGGTTTCCGTCGCGGTCAGTGTATAGAGCTCGTGGAGCTTGGCTTGGAGCAGCTTCTTGTCCGGCAGTTGGGTCTGGTACTCGGCAATCGGCGTCGGCGAGAGCGAGCGGCTGAGGGAGTACTCCACCACCTCGCTGTCCTTGCCGGCACAGAGCAGCACACCAATGGACGGGCCCTCGTGTGGTTTACGGACATCGCGGTCCAGGGCCTCCAGATAGAAGTTCAACTTGCCGAGGTGCTCGGGCTCGAACTCACCGATCTTGAGCTCGAAGGCAACCAAGCAGGTCAGGCCACGGTGAAAGAACAGTAGATCGAGGGCGAAGTCCTTCCCACCGACCTGGAGTGGCACTTCGCTGCCGACGAAGCAGAAGTCGCGCCCAAGCTCGGCCAGGAAATGGCGCAGGTTGCGCAGCAGGCTCTTGTGCAGGTCGTCTTCGCGATGCCCATCGGGCAGATCCAGAAACTCGACGACATAGGCATCGCGGAAGACGGTCGCGGCGCCAGGGTGTAATTGTCTCAACAGCGTTGAGACTTTTGGCGGGTTCAGCACCGCGCGCTCAAACAAGGAGCCGGCGAGCTGCCGCTCGAGGTCGCGCCGGGACCAGCCCTCGCTGTGTGCCAAGCGAAGGTAGAACTCGCGCTCTTCTGGTCGTTTGCAGCGGCTCAGAATGAGCAGATTGTGGCTCCATGGGATTTGTCGCACCAGTGGTGCGACTTTCTCGTCTCCGCGGTAGGTGTCGTAGAACTGCCGCATCCGGAAGAGGTTTGCCCGGGTGAAGCCGTTCAAGCCCGGGTGGCGGCGGGCGATGTAGCTCGCGAGAGCCACCACCACGCCTTCTCCCCAGGTTGCGGTATCGAGCTTGCGCGAGATGTATTCACCGATCCGCCAGTAGAGATCGACGAGGGCGGCGTTGACAGCAGCGAGGGTCTTCCCGCGGGCCGCTTGAATCATCTCCACGACCTCGGCGAACGCCTGCTCATCGACTACCGCGGAGAGGGCGGGTGGAGAACGCTTCCTGTCCCGGGGTTTGGAGGGCTTCGGTGGCTTCATCGCGGAGCCTCCGCGCGCGCCAGCAGCTCGGCGAAATCGTAGTTCATGCTAGATGAAGATCATTCCCGGTCTTCGAGCAGGAGCTCAGCCAGAGTCTTCGGTCCCCGCACGGGTACCCGAGGCAGGTCGGATGACGGCTTTTGGCCGCTCCACGAAGCCATTCCAGAGTCCAGCATGGACTGGACTTTCTCAGCGATTCCGGCTGCGACGGGTACGAGGCGGGCGACGAGTTTACTGCGATCGGTGGTCACCAGAGTAGCTCCCCCTCAAGCTCGATATGGCTGCCGAGCTGTTCCTTGAGCGCTCAAATTTCGATCCTCTTTTGCCGGATCACCGGTCCTCCAAGTGACTACATTTTACATCAGAAGGTTACATGAAGCCCCTCAGGACGCTGTGGCGGAGCCTAAAGGAAAACGGCCGACCCCGGTGGGCCGGCCGTTTCAGGGTGCAGCAATGAACGGAGCGTTAGCCGCCTTCCGGGGGGGCGGCGGGCTCGCGGGGGCGGATGGACAGGCGGAGGCCGCGGACGTCGACTTTCACGGTGGCGAAGGCGAAGAGGCTCGGGAAGTCGGCGCGGAAGGCCGCGAGCTGGCCCGGCATGAGCGCGGTCGCGGTGAGGTCGGCCGGGGCCGTGGCGATCGCCGAGCCCGAGTCGTCGAAGAGCTGCACGAAGACGCGGACGTCGGCGACCGAGCCTTCGGAGTCGTTGCGGACCGTGCCGGTGATCGCCACGTGGCCGTCGGTACCGACCTGCTCGCGCTCCCAGCCGACGACGGTGACGGCGGGCAGCCTCTCGCCCGGCTGCCGGGCGCCATCGGCGGCGGGCGCCTCGGACGAGGAGGGCTGGCCAGGCTGGGCCGGCGCGTCCGCGGGCGGCGCCGGCGGGCGCACGTCCTTGTCGGTGATCGAGAAGACCTCCTTCTTCGGCTCGGCGGGCTTCTGCGGCGCGTTCCGGGCCTCGGCCTGGGCGCGCGCCGCGGCCTCGGCCTCGGCGGTGGCCTTGCGGCTGGCGTCCAGGTCGACCTCGGAGAGCCGCAGGGAGGCGAGATTGCCGTCGGCCGTGGTGAAGACCAGCAGCTTGCCTTTTTCCTTCCAGGGGCCGCGTGTCTCGATGCGGCCGCCCTCGCGGGTGACCAGCCAGTCGGCGGCCGCGGACCCGGAGCCCGCCGCCAGCAGGCAGGCGGCGAGCCCGGCGGACAGCTTCCAATTCCGAGCGAGGGACCTCTTCACGTCAGAACTCCTTCCAGTTCTTCTCGATGACGCAGATCGGGATGGGCGCGATCCTCTCCACCCCGCCCTCGTCGGTGACCGTCTTGATGTCGATGCGGTGGTTGCCGAACTTGCAGTTCTTCGGGAAGAGGCTCTTCAGCGACTCCATGACCGCCTGCTCGTCCACCCCGAGGGTGTTCAGGTTCCCTTCCTCCGGCCCCTCGTTCTGCGTCGCCGACTGCTCGGTGAACGGGTTGGTGACGAAGAGGTCCAGCTCCTTGTAGCGCATCGACTGGCCGTTGCTCACGAGGAAGCTGTTGCCGTTGGTCGTGTTCATCACGAAGATGCGGCTGTTGCCCCGCTTGGCGCAGGTGTTGTTGGTGTCCGAGGAGCCGCTGCCGCAGACGATCGTGACCGGGGTGCCGTTGCTGCCGTCGGTGATCGCCACGCGGGGCCGGTAGGTCGAGAAGATCGTCAATCCCGCCAGGGAGAACGGATCGGTGATCAGGCGGTCGTCCTCGTTGAATCTGAGATACCAGCCGCGGCGTCCGGGGGAGATGCCCGGCGCCAGCAGGAAGTCGCTGTTGGTCGAGCTGTTGACGGCCACGTCGAGGGCCTGCAGGTAGCCTTCCCGGATGGGCAGGTCGCCCAGCGCCATCCTGTCCGTGTCGTCGACGAAGACGTAGAAGCGCGGGAAGACGCCCGGGTACGAGGCCCACAGGTCCTCGCGGTCGCCGGTGCCGAACGCGAGGGCGTACAGGCCCAGCTTGGCCGCGAAGAGGACCGACGGGCGGTAGTAGATGCCGCGCACCGCCGACGGCGAGACGAGCGCTGTGCTCCCCTCGTAGTTGGTGTCGAAGATCACCCTGGGGATCCAGGAGGTGGCCGGGATCCGCTGCACCGTATGGTTCTGGTCGTCCATCCCCCGGACCGTCTGGTTCTCGAGGGCCGGATAGGTGTTGCCCGCGGCGTCGGCGTTCAGGTCGACCCGGTACAGCTTGCCGGCGATGGTGCCGATGTAGATGCGGTCCAGGTACCCGTCCTGGTTGGTGTCGACCGCGGCCGGCTCGCTCGGCGCGGCTCCGAGGAGCGGACGCTTGTAGATCGCCTTGCCGGTCTCGATGTCGACCATGTAGAGCCAGTTCCCCTCGGCGGGAGCGCCGGGCGTGGATTTGCTCGACTTGTCCATGCCGCCGCCGAAGACCGCCACGTACCGGTCGACCGGCGCGTCGCAGCCGATGGTGCGGCAGATCTTGATCCGGCCGATGTTCGGGGTCGACCAGGCGTCGCCCAGGTCGCCCTTTCCGTTGTCGTCCTCGTCGAGCTCCACGTAGATCTTCTTGCCGCTGCCGTTGCCTATGTTGTTGTCCCACACGGAGTCGTTGAACTCCCACAGCGCCACGGGGAAGGGGGTTTCGCCGCACTCCGACGCGCTGTAATCGGTGATGCACGAAGGGACGTAGTCGGTGTTGTCGCCGGTCCTGTAGTCCGGGATGAACGAGCTGCCGACCTCGTCGACGTGGTCGGGCTGGGTGATGTCCAGGGCGAAGTAGCCCTGCCCGCCTTCGCGGAGGCCGGTGACCGCGACCGTCCTCCACTGGCGTTCGGCGGCGACCGGAGTGCCCGCGTCCACCTTGGGGTCGATGTGGACGTCCGCCACCACGGGGGTGCCGTCCACGGTGAACTGGTGAGTCGTCCCCGTAACCATCTGCTCGAGCCGGGGCATGATCGCGCGGGGCACGTAGGCGAACAGCTCCATGCCCGTGCCGGTGTCGAACTCGCGCTCCAGCGTGTTGCCCGTGTTGGGGTCCGTACGGCTCACCCAGAAACGGCCCGCGTCGATGGCGTGGAGCATGCCGTCGTTGGCCCCGAAGAGGAACATCTTGCGGCGGTTCTCGTGCTTGCGGGCGAAGTCCCGGTAGTCGTTGAGGTCGTCGGCGAAGTAGCGGACGTTGGACGGGCCGCCGACGATGACCGGGTTGGAGTGGAAGATGTCGCCCAGGACGTAGGTGATGGTGCTGCCGTCGTCGGCCTGCGCCTCCTTCTTCGCCAGGGCTCTCGCGATGATGCCGTTGGCGGTGGTCTCGTTGATCGTCTCTTCGGACACCAGCAGCGTGTCGTCCTTGACGTTCTGCGGGATGATGCGGAAGCCGCGCCAGAGGTCGTAGCGGACGGGCTCCGGAGGACCGTTCGTGCGGTCGAAGAGCCGGCGGTTCTCGGGCCAGGCGTCGACGATCGAATTCAACTGGTCCGGCAGTTGGGAGTAGTAGACGCGGCGCTGGTTCTTGCCGACGCCCAGGTTCAGCGATCCGGTGGTCGCGTTCACGGTCTTGTCCGCCGCCTGCGACAGCATGGCGAGCCCGGCGTCCCACAGGTGGCACGCGGAGGGGGGGTCGTCGAGCGTCGGGCTGCTGCACGGGACGATGTCCGGCTTGCCGTCGCCGTTGGTGTCCACGAGCGGCTTGATGAACGCGCGCGCGTGGCCGTCCCAGAAGGACCGGCTGCGCAGAGGGACGAAATTGGTGATGTACACCGTCTCCTCGACGGTCACCTGCACCGAAGGCACGGCCGCGGAGGCGAACGTGCGGGCCCTCTGCTCGATCTGCCCGAGGATGTTCTGCAGCTCCACCTTGAGGTTGGTCGGGTCCGCAACCGTGATGCACTGGCCCCTGCCGGACTGGGTCAGGGAGTTGAGCGCCCCGCCGTTGCAGTTGCTCGCGTCGCCCAGGTTGAGCACCCAGGTCTGGATGCCCATCTTGGAGTTCATGTTGGCCACTTCCGAGGTGGCGGAGGAGCCGCCCGTGTTGTCCTCGCCGTCGGTGATCAGGATCAGGTAGGGACGGCGGCAGCCGTAGGAGCGGTCGTACTGGCAGGCCACCTTGTCCCATCCGGGGTTGAAGAACGGCGTCTGCTGGCACTTGCCGCCGGGCACCTGCGAGCCCATGTAGAAGCAGCGGAAGTCGTTGATCGTCTTGTTCAGCGGGCTGAGGCCGGCGGCCATCAACGGCATGCTGTTGTTGTCCCTGGGCAGCAGGATGCCGTTCGTGGGGTTGTTCTGGAAGTAGCCGGCCGGGCCGTACTCGCCGGCCACCGGGCTCATGCGCTCCAGGAACTCGTCGAGGTGATTGTCGGTCCAGTCGAGAGGGAGCATGTCCCCCTCGTCGAGCACCCGGTTGAGCGAGCTCAGCCGCGTCTGCAGGACCGGCTTGTAGGGGACGCAGGTGCCGCTGTTGCCGCCGCCGGTGCAGAAGCGGTCGAGGTTCTCGGCGCCGCTGGCGATGCTGTTGAGGCTGCCGTCGTGGTTGGAGTCGTAGTTGCCCTCCCAGCCGAACCCGGTGTGGGGGCGCTCGGTCACGTAGTCGGTCGTCTCCAGGACGTCGCTGTAGCTCCACAGGCCGGCCATACGGTCGTCCGACGCGCCGTCGACCATCAGGAAGTCATTGAGGTGGTCGTCCAGCCGCAGGTTGCGGGTCAGCGACTGGGCGGTGCCCGTGTCGACGCACGAGTTGTTGACCTCCTGCAGGGTCATCTGGACCTTGAAGTTGTCGTTGCCGATCTGCGAGGCCGGATCGGTCCTCACGGTCAGCCGGTACGTCTTGTTCCCCTTCTTGACCCACAGCGTCGACGGGTTGGCGGGGGCCGGGTCGATGGCGAACATCTGGGCGCGCCGGCGGCCGACAGCCGTGTCGAGGTCGAGGGGCGCATTGCAGGCCCCCGCCTGGCGGGCGGCCGGCACGTTGGTGCCCACGGGGAACGGCGCGCCGAAGGTCATGACGTCCCCTTCCACGTCGCTGAAGCGGGTGTCGGGGATGCCGTCGGCCTGGTCCGGCTTGAGGTCGGGGTCGGAGCCGTCGATGGTCAGGGTGTCGACCAGCACCGTCAGGCCGTCGGCGTCCGGCACCGGGAACTGGATCGGCCAGGTGCCGGCCGCCGGCATGGCCTCGTCCGCGTAGTAGATCCAGTGCTTGGCGATGACGCGCAGCTTGTCCTGGTTGTAGGTGCCGAGGCCGAGGTTGACGTTCTCCTCCGCCTCGAAGACCTCGCGCAGGGCGCGCATGGCCATGTAGATGCGCGAGCTCGGGTTGTCGCCGCCGCCCGGCAGCCAGACGTTGCCCAGGCCGAGATTCATGGACGCCGACGTGTCGACCATGAGGAAGATGAACGGCTCGGCGGCGCCCTGCCGCAGCAGCTCGGTGTCGTCGGTGAAGGCGGGCCGTCCCGAGGCGACGAGCAGCCCCGCGACGAGGGCGGCCACGGCGAAGGTGAAGGCCAGACTGCGCAGCGGGTGTCGTTCACGGTTCATGGGTGGCCCCTCCGTCAAAACTTGACCTTGGCCAGCTCGGCCGGATCGTTGACGAGCAGATAGGTGTCGATGGTCGGCCGCCAGGGCTGGATCTCGATCTGCGCGGCCACGGTCTTCTGCGAGAGCAGCTCGCTGCCGCCTCCGGCGGTGCGCACGGCGGTGGAGGTCACGCCGTGGTTCATCTTCCGGTAGGCGCGGTCGTTGTAGGTGCCCAGGTTGTTGATCTCGCAGAGGTTGCAGGGTCCGTCGTAGAGCGGCGCGATCATGGAGACGTTGACCCGCTGCTCCACGCCGAGCGAGGTCCGCAGGGCGAGCCTGCCGTCTTCCGGCAGGGTGTAGCTCTTCGGACGGTAGTCGCCCGCCACCAGCACGTTGGCGGTGGCGACCGCGATGCCGGAATCCGCGCTGTAGAAGATGCGGCTGGTCATCCGTTCGTTGGACCCCACCTGCATCTCGCTCTGGGTGATGAAGGCCAGCGAGAGGCCGACGATGCTCAGGATGGCGAGGACGACGAGCGCCAGGATGTAGGCGCTCCCCGCCTCGCCGCGGCGCGCGCCGTCCGCGGTCATGGGATTCGGGCTCATGGTGTCTGCGCTCCTCACGAGATGTTCCTCAGGTCGACGACCGTCTGCAGGACCTGGCGGCGGTACTGCCGCTCCGCGGCGCCGTTGAAGTTCCAGTAGGACACGTAGTCGCCGTACCTCTTGTCCTCGAGCACGACGAGCGGATCCGCCCGGTATTTCGGGTCGCGCCGGTCGGTGCGCGCCGCGGTGGTGATGCGGACGTAGTACAGGCGCCTCGGGTCGGCCGCCGTGCCGTTCCAGCCCGGCAGGGTCGTGTTGTCCCCCGCCTCGTTGTACAGCCACTCGTCCGCCTGGCGGGTGCCCGCGTCCGTCCCCTCCGTCACGATCTGGTCGTTGTTGGCGTCGACGCCCAGGGCCACCTGCAGGTCGAAGACGTTGTCGGCGATGTCGACCGCCAGCTCGAACGTGCTGTCCGGATCGCCCCACTTGACGTCGGTGCCGGGATAGAACCGGGCCATGGAGAGCTTCGGCGTGAGCGTGTGCCGGTCGTCGTCGGAGTAGTCCTCGCGGATGTAATAGCGGTACTCCTCCAGCAGCGCCAGGTAGGCCACCTTCTGCAGGTCGGGGGAGAAGCGCCC
>DASVEF010000012.1:0-27254 GCA_036380715.1 Thermoanaerobaculia bacterium
GACACCTACCGCGTCTTCCTCTCGGCCGTCACACGGGAGCTGGGCTCCTATCGGAAGGAGGTCGCCCGGGTGCTGCGGCGCAAGGAGATCGAGGTCCGGGAGCAGGAGCACTTCCGCCAGGGTCCGGCGACGCTGCTCGAACAGCTCCGGGATTATATAGAGCAGTGCGACGCCGTGATCCTCCTGATCGGCGAGCGCTGCGGGGCGTTTCCCACCGAGGAGCACGTCGCGGCGCTGGGGACGGTGCCCGTCTTCGAGTCCTACCGCAGGTCCACGGGGCAGGCGCGCGCCTCGTACACGCAGTGGGAGATGCTTCTCGCCAAGCAGTACGGCAAGAGGACCTACGTCTTTCTCTCCGCTCCGGGCTTCACGCCGGACGAGGCGAATTCCGAAGACGCGGATCTCCGGGCCTGCCAGACGGCGTATCGCGGGTGGGTGGAAGCCTCGGGCGAGCACTACGACGGGCTGACGACCCGGGAAAAGCTGGTCGAGGATGTGCTGGTCCTCCCCTTTCCCGACCTCAGCGCACCAAAGCCCATCGTCCTCCCCTTCCCCTCGCTCGGCCCGCTCTTCCACGGCCGGGACGAGATGTTGGCCCGGCTGCGCGAGAGCCTGGAGCGTGCTTCCGCCGGGCGGGCCACGGCCATCGCGGTCAAGGCGGTCCATGGCCTGGGCGGCGTGGGCAAGACGCGGCTGGCAGTCGAATACGCCTGGAAGCATGCGGCGGACTATTCGGCCGTGCTGTTCGTGGGAGCGGGATCGCCGGCCGATTTGCGGCGCAACCTCGCGGCGCTCAGCGGTCGCCAGGTGCTCGATCTGCCGGAGCAGGGGGTGAAAGAGGAGGAGGTCCGGGAGGCGGCCGTGCTGCGCTGGCTCGGGGAGCGCTCGGGGTGGCTGCTGATCCTCGACAACGTCGACTTGGAAGACGCCGCAACGGCGGTGGACGCCCTGGTCGCCCGCCTCCACGGCGGCCACGTCCTCCTGACCGGCCGCCTCGCCCGCTGGAGTGCGGAGGTGGAGCCGCTCGAGCTCGACGTGCTGGCCGAGGAGGCCGCCGCCGCGTTCCTGCTGGCGCGCACTGAAGGTCGTCGGAGAACAACGAACGAGGACGCCGCCCACGCCGCCGCGCTCGCCCGCGATTTGGGCTTCCTCCCCCTCGCCCTGGAGCAGGCCGGCGCCTACATCGCCGAGCGTCGGCTCACCCTCGCCGCCTATCTCGACGAGTGGCGGTCGCGGCGCGATCAGGTCCTCGGCTGGTTCGATCCGCGCGTGAGCCATTATCCCGCGAGCGTCGCCGTCACTTGGCAGACCTCCTTCGACCGGCTCACCGATCCGGCCCGGCGACTGCTCGAGCGCCTGGCTTGGCTCGGCCCGGAGCCGATCCCGGAGTCTTTGTTGGACGTGCCAGCATTGCGGAGCTCATCGGCCTGGGCGCGTGTTTTCAGACGCCTCAGGCCGCCACTGCAAGACTCTCCCAAGGATCTCCGCGATGCCCTTGTGGAGCTCGCGACCTACTCCCTGGTGACCCGCGCGGCCGATACGCCCACCTTCACCGTTCATCGCCTGGTGCAGGACGCCACCCGCCGCCGCGTGACAAACAATCCCGGCAACGAGTCACTGGCCGAGGCTCTCCGTTGGGTGGACGCCGGCTTCGTGGGTGAACCCCAGGACGTCCGTACCTGGTCTACCCTCGACCCTCTCGCGCCCCACGCTCGCGCCGTTGCCTCGTTCGCCGATGCCGCCGGCTTGGCCGACCCTACGACCCGGCTGATGAACCAATTAGGATTGCTATTCTTCAGCAAAGCTCTGGTTGCCGAGGCCGAGCCGCTGATGCGTCGGGCGCTGGCCATCGACGAGAAGAGCTTCGGGCCAGAACACCCTGAGGTCGCCATTCGCCTCAACAACCTGGCCCAGTTGCTCCAGGCCACGAACCGCCTTGGCGAGGCCGAGCCACTGATGGCGCGGGTGGTGACAATCCTCGAGAGCAGCTTCGGCGAGCATCACCCGAACGTCGCGACCGCCCTCAACAACCTGGGTCCACTGCTCCAGGCCACGAACCGGTTCGTGGAAGCTGAGCCGCTGATGCGGCGGGCGCTAGCTATTGACGAGAAGAGCTTCGGGCCGGAACACCCCAATGTCGCCAGAGACCTCAACAACCTGGGTCAGTTGCTTCAGGCCACGAACCGCTTCGCCGAGGCCGAGCCGCTGATGGCGCGAGTGGTGACGATCTTCGAGAGCAGCCTCGGCGAGCATCATCCGGACGTCGCGACCGCCCTCAACAACCTGGCCTCGTTGCTCCAGGTCACGAACCGCCATGCCGAGGCCGAGCCGCTGATGCGCCGGGCGCTGGCCATCGACGAGAAGAGCTTTGGGCCGGAACACCCACGGGTTGCCGTCAACCTCAATAATCTGGCCCAGTTGCTCCAGGCCACGAACCGCCTTGCGGAGGCCGAGCCGCTGATGCGCCGCGTTTTGGTCATTTTCCTCGACTTCACGCGCCGCACCGGGCACGAGCACCCGCACCTGCAGGCAGCCTTCAGTAACTACGCTCTCCTGCTCCAGGAGATAGGCAAGTCCGAGGCGGAGATCAAAGCTACGCTCGAGGCGCTGGTCCGGCCTCCGGAATGACGGCGCCGGAAGCAGCCCGCCGGTGGAGTATGAGTGCCGCCTACCCGGGGGGCTCGCGTAGAATCCGCACGCGATGAGCGAGCCGAACCCCCCGAGCCCGGCCCCGGCCGCGGCGGCTGCCGCGGAGCGCCCGGCCGGCCGGAGCGGTGCGGTCATGGTGGCCGCGGGCATCCTCGCCTCGCGCCTGATCGGGTTCGTGCGCGACCGGGCGATCGCCCATTTCTTCGGCGTGGGGCCGCACGCCGACGTCTGGCGGGCGGCGCTGCGCGCTCCCAACGCCCTGCAGAACCTGCTCGGCGAGGGGACCCTGTCGGCGGCGTTCATCCCGATCTACTCGCGGCTGCTCAAGGAGGGGCGGGAGGAAGAGGCGGGACGCTTTGCCGGGGCCGTCTTCGGGCTCCTCACCGCGGCGGCGGGAGCCCTGGCCCTGCTCGGCGTGCTCCTGGCGCGGCCGATCGTCGCGCTCCTCGCCCTGGGCTTCACGTTCGACCAGGGCGGAGTCGACCGCTACGAGCTGACGGTTGCGGCGGTGCGCATCATCTTCCCCATGACCGCGGTGCTGGTCCTCTCGGCCTGGGCCCTGGGGGTGCTCAACAGCCACCGCCGGTTCTTCCTGCCGTACTTCGCGCCGGTCCTGTGGAACGTGGCGATCATCGCCGCGCTGTACTGGCAGGCGGTCTCCCTGGCGACGCTCGACCGCCTCCTCTTCGCCGCCTGCTGGGGCGCTCTCCTTGGCGGCTGCCTCCAGCTCCTGGTCCAGTTGCCGCTCGTGCTCAAGCTGATGCGCGGGTTCCGCCCGTCCCTCTCGACCCGGGTGACCGGGGTGCGGGAGGCGCTGCGGGCCGTCGGCCCGGTGATCGCCGGCCGCGGGGTGGTGCAGCTCTCGGGCTATCTCGACGTCTTCCTGGCCGCGTTCCTGGCCCCGGGGGCGGTGGGGGTCCTGGGGTACGCGCAGAGCTTCTACATGCTGCCGGTCAGCCTGTTCGGCATGTCGGTGGCCGCGGCCGAGCTGCCGGAGCTGTCGCGCCTCCGCGAGGCAGGATCGGGAGGCGCCACGCGCGACCTGCTCGCCCGCGTCCGGCGGTCGCTGCGGCAGATGGCTTTTCTGAACGTGCCCACGTTCGTGGGCTACCTGGCGTTCGGCTTCCTGCTCGTCGGAGCGCTCTACCGGACCGGCCAGTTCGAGGTGACCGACAACTGGCTGGCCTACCTGGTGCTCTGCGGCTATACGCTCGGGCTGCTCGCCTCGACCTCGTCCCGCCTGCTCCAGAACACCTTCTACGCCCTGGGCGACACGCGCACGCCGGCCTGGATCGCCACTCTGCGGGTGGCGGTCTCGGCGGCGCTGGGCTGGCCGCTCATGGTCTGGCTGGACCGCTACGCGGTCTCGGACCTGGTGCGGACGCCGGGATTGGGGCGGACCCTGTTCCTCGGCGCCATGGGACTGTCGCTCGCCTCCGGCATCGGCGCCTGGCTGGAGTTCCTGATGCTGCGCCGCTCGCTGGCCCGTGCGGTCCCCGATCCATTCTTCCCCTCGCGAGAGGTCGGGCGGATGCTCCTCCTCGCCGGCGCGGCCGCCCTCCTCGGCGGGCTGGTCTGGGCGGTCCTCCCGCCCGTCCACGTCGCCGTCCGGGCGCTCCTGGTGGTGGGGGCCTATGCGGCGGCCTACCTGCTGCTCGCCCGCTGGCTGGCCGCGGAGGAGCTGGGCTTCTGGCTCGGCCGCTTCGGGCGACGCTTGCGACGCTGACACGGTGATCTGTCAGTTTTCCGATTTCCAGAATACACTTGCGGATAGCAGTCGCGATCTTCGCACAGCGCGCCCTGCCATCCGGCAGGCCATCTCTCGACGGCGGATCTACCGTGATGTTGAAGCCCGAGCCCCTTCCTGAGCCTGACGAGCGCGACCTTGCGGCCGCGGCGCTCGACCACCTCGGGGACCTGGTCCTGGTGCTGGACCGCGTGGGGCGGATCGTCCGCTTCAACAAGGAGTGCGAGCGGGTCACCGGCTTCACGGCCTCCGAGGTGATTGGAAGGCCGCTCTGGAGCCTCCTCGCATCGCCCGAGGAGGCGGACTCGCTGCGCGCCGTCTTCGCGAACCTGACGCCGGCCCACTTTCCCAACCGCCAGGAGAGCCGCCTGCGGACCCGCGAGGGGGAGCCGCGCCTGATCGCCTGGGCCAATACGGCGCTGCTGGACGGGCGGGGAGAGGTCGAGCACGTCCTCAGCGCCGGGACCGACATCACCGAGCGGCGGTGGGCGGAGGAAGACCTGCTGCGGACCAACCAGGCGCTGCGCACGCTCATCGAGTCCTCTCCGCTGGCGATCAGCGTCCTCGACCGGGAGGGCCTGGTGCGGGCCTGGAATCCCGCCGCCGAGCGCATTTTCGGCTGGAGCCGGAAGGAGGTTTTGGGCCGGTTGGTCCCCTCCGTGCCCGAGGCCAGACGCGAGGAGTTTCTGGACAACCTGCGGCGGACGTTCGAAGGCCGGCCGCTGAGCGGCGTCGAGACCGTCCGCCAGCGCAAGGACGGCACGCTGATCGACGTGGAGCTGTGGATTTCCGTGCTCCACGGCCCCCAGGGCGAGCCCGAGTCGCTCGTCTCGATGATCAACGACATCAGCGACCGCAAGAGGGCGCAGGAGGCGCTGCGGTTGCGCGAAGAGCAGCTCCGCCTGATCACCGACTCAGTGCCGGCCCTGATCTCGTACATCGACACCGGGCTGTGCTATCGCTTCGTCAACCGGCAGTACGAGGTGTGGTTCGGCCTGCCCCGCAATGAGGTCTATGGCAGGACCATGCGGGAAGTGCTCGGGGACAAGGCCTACGAGACAATCCGTCACTATGTGGAGGCGGCCCTCGCGGGCCAGGAGGTGACGTACGAGACCTGGATCTCCTACCAGTCCGGAGGCACCCGCTTCATCCACGTCACCTATGCTCCTCACCGGGAGGATGGAGAGGTCAGGGGTATCTTCGTCCTCGTCTCGGACCTGACCGACCGCAAGCAGGCGGAGGAGGAGCTGCGGGCCGCCAAGGAGGCGGTCGAGGCGGCCAGCCGGGCCAAGGACCACTTCCTGGCCGTTCTCTCCCACGAGCTGCGCACTCCGCTGACGCCCGTGCTGGCGACGATCTCGGCGCTGGAGGCGGACGAGTCGCTGCGCCGGAACCTCCGCGACTCCCTGGCGATGATCCGGCGCAACGTCGAGCTGGAGGCGCGGCTCATCGACGACCTGCTCGACCTGACCCGCATCGCCCGGGGGAAGCTGGAGCTCCACCCCGAGAGCGTCGACGTGCAGCAGATCCTCCACCACGCGGTCAACATCTCCTGCGTCCAGGAGGTGGCCGCCGGCCGTCTGCGCCTGGAGATGGGGATCGCGCCTGGCGACTACAAGCTGCGGGCGGACGGTCCGCGCCTCACGCAGGTTTTCTGGAACCTGCTCAACAACGCCGTCAAGTTCACGCCTCCCGGAGGGCTGATCACCGTGCGCTCGCGGATCGAGGAAGGGGAGACAGGCCGCAGCTTCGTCGCCGAGATCTCGGACACGGGCATCGGCATCGAGCCCGAGAGGCTGTCACGGGTCTTCGACGCCTTCGAGCAGACCGACCGCCGGATCACGCGCCGCTTCGGCGGCCTCGGATTGGGGCTGGCGGTCAGCAAGGCGATCCTCGAGCTGCACGGCGGGAGCCTCACGGCGTCCAGCGAAGGGATCGGCAGAGGTGCCACCTTCACGGTCCGCCTGCCGGGCGGCCACCTCGTCGATCTCGACGAGACCCTTGTGGGTTTCCCGCTTCCCCAGGGGATCGAAAGGCCTGTCGCGCCACGGCCCGACCGCCCGTTGCGCATCCTGCTGGTCGAAGACCACGCGGACACGGCGGAGGCCATGGCCGATCTCCTCCGCATCCTGGACTACGAGGTCGCCGTCGCCGGGAGCGTGGCCGCCGGTCTCTCCGTTGCCGAAGAGGCCTGTGCGGCCGGCGGCATCGACCTCGTGGTGAGCGATCTGGGGCTGCCGGACGGCAGCGGCCACGACCTGATGCGCGAGCTGGTCCGGCGCCACGGCTTGAAGGGGATCGCCCTCTCCGGGTACGGTATGGAGGAGGACGTCCGCAAGAGCCTGGCAGCCGGCTTCAGCCGGCACCTGACGAAGCCGGTGACCTTGCAGGCTCTGAAGACGGCGATCCAGCAGGCGCTGGGCCTGGATGCTCCAGAAAGTGTCTGATCCCCAGATTCCCAGGGACCCCGCGTCCATGCTGCGCGCGCGGGAAGAGCTCCGCCAGCGGCTGGACCGGGTCCTGGTCGACCTCGCGAAGAGCCGCATCGTGGCCGAGGGGGACGTCGAGGCCGCCGTGCGGCTGCTGGCGGAGGCCGCGGCGCGGGCGCTCGACGTGGAGCGCGTGAGCGTCTGGCTCTACAGCGCCGACCGGTCGCGCATCGACTGCGTCGACCTCTACGAGAAGAGCCGCGACCGGCACACCCGGGGCGCCGCCCTGTCCGCGGCGGACTTCCCGGCCTACTTCCAGGCTCTGGAAGAAGAGCGCACGATCGCCGCGTCCGACGCCCACGCCGATCCCAGGACGCGGGAGTTCTCGGCTCCCTACCTGACCCCCCTCGGTATCTCCTCGATGCTGGACGCGCCTGTCCGGGTGCAGGGAACGATGACCGGGGTCGTCTGCCACGAGCACGTCGGCGCCTTCCGGCAGTGGGCTCCGGAGGAAGAGTCCTTCGCCGCCTCGCTCGCCGACCTGGTGGCGCTCACCCTGGAAGCCGGCGAGCGCGGGCGCGCCCTGCGCGAGAGCGAGATGCGCTTCCGGCAGCTCGCCGAGAACATCGGCGCGGTCTTCTTCATGACCGAGGGGACCACCGAGAGCAACCCGGGGCGCCTCCTGTACGTCAGCCCCGCCTACGAGCGGATCTGGGGCCGCGCCCGGGAGACCCTCTACGAGCAGCCGCGCCTGTGGATGGAGGCGGTGCACCCGGACGACCGGAGCCAGGTCAAGGAGGCATTGCGGAGCATCTCGCGGGGGGGATTCGACGAGGAGTTCCGCATCGTCAGGCCGGACGGCGAGGTGCGCTGGGTGCGCTCGCGGGCGTTCCCCATCTACGACGAGCACGGCGAGCCCTACCGCAACGCGGGGCTCGCCGAGGATGTCACCGAGCGCCGGCTGGCCGACCAGGAGCTCCGCCGTGCCAAGCAGGCGGCGGAGGAGGCAAACCGGGCCAAGGACCAGTTCCTCGCCACCCTGAGCCACGAGCTGCGCACCCCCCTGACGCCGGTGCTGGCCGTGGTCTCCAGCCTGGAGATGGACCGGCGGCTCCCCCCCGAGCTGCGCGGCGCGCTGGCCATGGTGCGGCGCAACGTCGAGCTGGAGGCCCGCCTGATCGACGACCTCCTGGACCTGACGCGCATCTCGCGCGGCAAGCTGGAGCTGCACCGCGAGATCACCGATGTGCGGCCGGTGCTGGAGCACGCCATCCAGGTCTGCTCCTCGCGCGAGGTGGCCGCGGGCCGCATCCGCCTGGAGACCGACCTCGCGGCGCCGAGCCACCGGATCTGGGCGGACTCCTCGCGGCTCTCGCAGGTCCTCTGGAATCTGCTCAACAACGCCGTGAAGTTCACTCCACCCGGCGGATCGATCGCCGTCCGTACGCGCAAGGAGGCGGTGGGGCAGCTCGCCATCGAGATCGCCGACACCGGCATCGGCATCGAGCCGGACGTGCTGCCGCGCATCTTCGACGCTTTCGAGCAGGCCGACCGCCGGATCACCCGCCAGTTCGGAGGGCTGGGGCTGGGCCTCGCGGTCAGCAAGGCCATCGTCGAGATGCACGGCGGGAGCCTGACGGCGGCGAGCGAGGGGGCGGGGCTCGGCGCGACGTTCACGATCCGCCTCCCGGCCAGCGATCCGCTGGGGCTGCTCGACGACTCCGGGGCGTGGCGCAGCTCGCAGCGCCGGACGCCGCGGGAGAACCCCCCCGAGTCGCTGCGGACTCCATCCCTGCACATCCTGCTGGTCGAGGATCACGCCGACACCGCCGAGGCCATGGCCGACCTGCTGCGCGACCGGGGTTATCGGGTCACTGTGGCCGGGAGCGTCGCGGGAGCCCTGGAGACGGCCCAGGGGGCGGCCGTGGGAGAGAACGGCGGGATCGACCTAGTGATCAGCGATCTGGGGCTGCCGGACGGCACCGGTCTCGACCTGATGCGCGAGCTGTCCGGCCGCTACGGCCTGCGGGGAATCGCCCTCTCCGGCTACGGTATGGAAGAGGACGTGCGCCGCAGTCGGGAGGCGGGCTTCGGCCGCCACCTGACCAAACCGATCACTCTCCAGGTGTTGGAATCGGCGATCCGGCAGGCCCTGTCGGAAGAGCCCTCACCCCCCTAACCCCCTCTCCCACCCGCACTCACACCCACCCGTGAGAGGGGGAAAAGGACGGATATCGGCCGTCAGCTTCC
This sequence comes from Thermoanaerobaculia bacterium, assembly GCA_036380715.1. GTDB lineage: Bacteria > Acidobacteriota > Thermoanaerobaculia > Multivoradales > UBA5704 > UBA5704. Next base: position 9,076 of record DASVEF010000012.1, read on the forward strand.
CCCTCTCCCGGTCGGGGGGAGGGGGTGGGAGAGGGGGCCAGGGGGTGAGGGCTCAGTCGCCGTTGCGGCGGCCGGTCGCGGCGAAGGCGAGCCCCGCGAGGCCGGCGCCCGCCAGGGCGAGCAGGCCGCGGTGCTGGCTGGCCCAGAGCTGCGGGCTGCGCGAGGTGGCCCGCTCGTCGAAGTCGCCGTGGGCCCCATGATCGCCGGGGACCGGCTCCCAGAGGTTGTGGGCGCGGTTCCGGTCGTCGAGCCCGTCGTACTGCTGCGATTCATAGCCGTTGCGGGCGAGGTACCGGTCGGCGAATCCGGGGACGATCCGGTTGCCGACGATCCCCTGCACTGTCTTCCATCCCACCCAGATCTCGCGCCGGTCGTGGTGGGCCGCCCAGTAGATCCCTTCGGCGGCCACTTCGGGCTGGTAGATGGGCGGCACCGGCTGCGGCTTGCGCGGCAGCCGGCTCTTGACCCAGGAAAACTGCGGCGTGTTGAGCGCCGGGAGCTGGACCATGCACGTGCGCACCTTGCTGCCGTCGTGGATCAGCTCGCTGCGCAGAGAGTCCTGGAATCCCTGGATGGCGTGTTTGGCCGCGCAGTAGGCCGACTGCAGCGGAATCCCCCGGTAGGCGAGCGTCGAGCCTACCTGGACGATCGCGCCGCGGTCGCGGGGGAGCATCCGCTTGAGCGCGGCCAGGGTGCCGTGGACCACCCCGAGGTAGGTCACCTCGGTCACCCGCTTGTACTCCTCGGGCAGCATCTCCTTGACCGGGGAGAAGACCGACACCATGGCGTTGTTGATCCAGATGTCAATCGGCCCGAGCTCTCTTTCTACGGCCTCGGCGGCGGCTTCGATCCCGCCGGCGTCGGCCACGTCGGCCGGCAGCACGAGCGCCTTGCCGCCCGCCTCCTCGACCTCCCGGGCCGCCGCCTCCAGGCCGTCCCGTCCACGCGCGATCAGGCCGATCTGGGCGCCATCCTGGGCGAAACGGCGGACGGTGGCGCGCCCGACTCCCGCGGACGCGCCCGTGATCACGACCACCTCGGGTCCCTTCCGCCGCCCCATCGCGCCTACCCCTCGCTCACGCGGAGAGCCGTCTGTACCTCCCGGGAGTGGCCAGGCGAATAGACCCGATAGGTCCCCGGGTCGAGCACCAGCTCGAGAGAAGCCTTCTGACCGGGCTGGAGCTGCTCCATCTCCTCGGAGCCGATCGGCCCCTCGATCCCGAGCTTGCGAGGCGTGTCCGTCTCGTTGACGACCTGGAGCTGGACCGGGCCCGGGGCGGCCGAAGTCGGCATCTCGATGGCGTTCTCAGTCAGGCGGACCTCCAGCGTCTGGCTCGGCATCTGGGCTTCGTCATCGCCGCCACAGGCGGCGAAGAACGGCAGCCCCACCAGCAGGGCGGCGAAGAGAAGCAGCCGCCAGGAAGCGGCGTTCTTGAGCGTGCTTTTGTTACTCTTCATGGTTTTGACCTCCTTCGTCCCTTCCTTCATGTCGATTGAGGGGCTCGAAGCTTGAATCCCGGATGGTTTCACCGCCCCTCGACTCCTATCTAATGCAGGAGTCGGGCCAGGGTCTCGGAAGGCTGGTCAATCCGCGGCGGGCTCTGGAGGCAGCACCTCCAGCCACATCATTTCGTCCCGATTGAGGTAGCTCTGGCCGGGGATGGTGGTGCCGGTCGCCTTGTAATTACGGTCAGTCGTGGCGCCCCAGCCTTCGAGGAGCAGAAGGACCAGGGCGGTTCCCGCAAGGATCTTCAGGAGGCGGGGAGAGGGATCGGACTCCGCGGCCGGCGGCAGCTTCCAGCCCTCTCCCCGGTGGGTGAAGCGGCGGGCGGCGGCGACGAGGCCGGCGGCGGCCAGGGTGTTCCAGAAGGGGAGATAGAGGAGGCCCTGGCGGACGTAGCCGAAGAAGAGGCCGGTCGCCGCCAGGCCGACGCTGGTGAGCAGGAGGACCAGGACGGCCCAGCGGCGCGGGCCTCCCGGCGTGCCCAGGCAGAGGACGAGGCCCAGGGCGGCGAGCGGAGGGCCGATCAGGAGGGCGATCTTGGAGCCGGGGACGAAGACGTCCACGGGCCGGCGGACCCCCTTGAGCCCGCCGGGGACGTCCCACTGCGTCCAGCCCAGCGTCCAGGCTTCGAAGAAGTGGCCCCATTTCTTGCCGAGGAGACGAAGGAAGCCCCCCGGATTCTCCCGGATCCACGCCCAGGCCATCTCGTCGCCGTGGAGGATGAACCGCAGGTGTTGCGGATCCTGGAGGTCCAGCACGGGCGAGGACGAGGCCGAGCTCAGGTAGGCCCGGGAGAAGGTGCCGTCCGCCTGCGGGTTGTTGGCCAGGGCCAGGTTGATCGGACCATAGATCGTCAGTGGCACGAAGGTCGGGAGCGGCTCGGCGAGCGCCAGCCGTTCGTTCGTCTCGGAGAGGACAGCGGCGTTGCGCGCGGTCCACGGAGCGACCGCCAGCACCCATCCCGCCAGCACCAGCGTCCAGGGGCGGAGGCCCGTCCGCTCGCGCAGCCAGCCGATCACGCCCGTAGCCCCAAGGATCAGCCCGACGAGCGCCCCCTCGGCGCGGACGAGCGCCAGCGCTCCCAGCATCAGGCCGAGGAGGAGCGCGCCTCCGATCCCCGCTCTCCGGGGATTTTCAAGGGGCGCGGAGAGCGGGTGCTCGAAGCGGCGGGTCCACAGGAGGCAGAGGAGGAGCAGCGTCTGCCAGGTCCCCTCCGTGATAGGAGCGACGTGGAGCACGTAGAGGCCGAAGCTGTAGAGCGAGAGGAGGGCCGCCAGGAGCGCGGCCGTCCGGCCGATGTAGGGACGGGCGACGGCGTAGATCAGGCCGATCGAGGCGCTGCCGATCAGCGCCACCGCGGCTTTGACCGCGAAATAGGGTACGCGGTCGTCAGGCCCCCCCGCGCCCACCAGGGTGTGGACGGCCGACAGCACCCAGGCGAACCCCGGCGGATGGAAGGGGATGCCGTTGTCGTACGGCGCCCCCTTGAGGATCGCCCGGGCGTAGTTGAAAAAGGTCTCGGAATCCCCCTCGTAGAAGATCGTGTAGGGCCAGCTCCAGTCGCGGTTCGAGCGCAGGAAGGCCAGGCGGTGGACCCAGGCGAGGAGGGTGAGGCCCAGGGCGATCCAGAGGTCGAGGCGCGGGCGGGCGGGACCGCCCCCTTTCCGGGACTGCCGCTCAGCGGCCCGGCGTTGCGCCCGGGCGGCCTTCCTGGGATCGTCGCGCTTGCGCTGGCTCAAAGCCGGGAGAGGATAACAAAAGGGAGGACCGGACGGTCCTCCCGGATCGACGTCAATGTCGCATGCCAGGACGTGGCATGCTGCGTCCCTACTGAGTGCAGACGGGACGGCTGCCGCAGGAGATGCCGTGGGCGTTGAAGGCGTCCCAGATGCGGCAGGCGTTCGGCGTGCCGTTCGACAGGTTGCCGTCGTTGTCGTCGGCCGCCAGGAAGACGGTGTACCAGTTCGACGAGCCGCAGCCGTCCACGACCGCGTTCGGGTTGCACTTGCCTCCCGAGGCCACGCGGTAGGCGCTCTTGCTCGGCGTCAGGCTCTTGTACCAGATGGCGTCCATCGCCGCCCAGCCGGCCGTGGTGCCGTAGCGGGCGACCAGCGCCTGCGCGAGGTCCCAGTTCGCCGAACTGGCGATGTGGCTCTCGCAATGGCCCTGGTAGCCCATCGGACCCTGGTAGGGAGAGAAGAAGTTGACGTTGTACGGGCAGGCGTAGCGGTCGCAGTTGATGCCGTTGTTGTCGGCTATCGTGCTCGGCCTGGCGATCGTCTTCGTCCCCTGGAGCGAGAACTCCTTGACGTCGCGCACGCCCGTGCAGTTGGTGCAGTTGGTGCAGTTGACGCCCGGCCGGAAGTTCGGGCCGATGCAGCCGCTCTTGGTCTCCAGGAAGGCGAAGGTGTCGCCGACCGCTTCGCCCGTGCCCTTGTCGCTGGCCGCGCCGCCCGAGTTGGTGTCCATGCCGTGGCCCCACTCGTGGAGGAACACCGCGGCGATCTCGCCGGTGTTCGAGCAGCCGCCGCCGGAGCGGTAGAAGTTCACCGTGCTGCCGTTCCAGAAGGCGTTGCAGGTGCTGTTGATGTTCATGTTGGAGGTCAGCGTGCCGTTCAGCCAGGTGTTGCCCGGCAGGTAGCCGGCCGCCTTCCGGTTGATGTTCGTCAGGTGGTAGTAGCCGGTGCGCGAGGCGTGGGTGTTGCCCGCGCCGCCGGAGCCCGGGGTGGTGCAGTTGGTGCCGCCGCTGGTGCCGAAGGCGATGTTGCCGGTCGAGCTGTCCGACTTGGAGATCGCGCCGCAATTGTCCGTCATCCTGATGTAGCGGCCGTTCAGCGTCACCGTGGCCGTGCCGCCGCCGTAGGTGTAGTTGCCGCCGGCGTCCGTGACCTTGGTCGTGCCGTTGCTCACGTTGGCGAACGGGAACCCGCGCACCACCTCGGTGTCCGTGTTGGTCTGCGGATAGATGCCACCGGTCACCTGGGCGTAGTCGTTGAGGTCCACGAGACGCAGGACCTTGCCGTTGTGGGCGTTGACCACGGCCTGATAGGTCGTGTCGTCGCCGGTCCGGCGGAAGGCCAGCTCCCAGCCCAGGAGGTGCCGGTAGCCGCGGCCCGCACTCCCGTTGTAGCGCTCGCCCGGCCGCTCGCCCAGGGTGAGGGCGGGGAAGATCTTCAGCTCGCCGGCGTTGACGACCTCGGAGATCTCGGAGACCCGGGCTCCCACGGCCTTCAGGGCCGCCGCGAAGGCCTCCTCACGGGTGACCTGCGCACGGGTGCTGACGTGCACGTCGCCGATCCGCTCGGCCCCGAATTGGATGATGTTGCCTTCGTTGATGCGGAAATAGACGCTGGCCCCGTCCACGGGGATGCTGTCCCGGACCTGCTGGAACTCGACGAACCAGAGCTGCCGGTCCGGGCCGACGTTGGCGGAGGCGGAAGCGTTCAGCCGGAGCTGGTCCTGGGAGACCGCGAGGAGCTCGGGGAGCTCGTCCATGAAGCCGCGCAGCCGCGCTTCCACGTCGGCCAGGGTGACCTCGCCGTCGCCGGCAAGGCTGTTGCCCCGGCCGGGCAGCAGCGGCACGCCCACCCCCTCGATCACGTTGGGCCGGTTGCCGCGGGTGTCGAAGCGGACCTCCCAGTCATCGGAATGGTGCGCGAAGAAGCGCCGCGTGTGCTCCAGGGCGTTGGCCTGGCCGCGCGGCAAGGTCACGAGCGAGGGCTGGACTTCCAGCTCGGGCGACGAGAATTCGGCCGAGAAGATCGCAGCGCGGGTGATCTCGGGATCGGCCGGCGGCTCGATGGCGAACGCCAGTGTTGGCGCGAGCAGTGATGCCGCGGCGAGGACCGAAAGGCGCTTTGTAAGGGATTGGATGGGCACGGTTGACTCTCCTCCTTTGCCTGAAAACGGGTTCGAACGACAAGGGGAACGGCCAACGACAAGAAAAGACGCCCGGGCGCGGCGCTCCGGGTCCATTCCCGCGGCATGGCGGCGCAATAGCGCCTGACACACCGTGGCGGGTTGGGAGCCGGCTTGGATTGCTGCCCGGCCTCACCCGCCCAACGCCGCGCTCGGAAGCTAGTACGAGCTGCTTCATTTCGCAATTTGCATGCCGGGGAAGCCAGCCGAGGGGGATCAGCGTGGAGTGGGGCACAGGTTGACCCAAAATCGTGGAAACGCCGGGTCAAAAAATGAGCAGACGGGTCGGAAGACGACCCTTTGACTGTCCGAGCTAGGGGATTACCACCTCGTCGAGGTCCTCCTCGGGCTCCGGGTAGCGCATGCCGAGCTTCTCCAGGGTCTTGACGAGGAGGGTGGCGACCACCAGGTTCCGGTACCACTTCTTGTCGGACGGCACGACGTACCAGGGGGCGTGCTCCGTGCTCGTACGGGAGAGGACCTTCTCGTAGGCCTCGATGTACTCGTCCCAAAGGGCGCGGTCGTCCAAATCCCCCTTGCGGAACTTCCAGCGCTTGGTCGGGTCGTCGAGCCGCGCCTGCAGGCGCTCCTTCTGCTCGTCCTTGCTGATGTAGGGGAAGACCTTGAGGATCGTCGTGCCGGTCTCGGCGAGCAGCCGCTCGAAGTCGTTGATCTGGTCGTAGCGCGGCCGCCAGACCTCTTCGGGGGCGAGCTTGCGGACGCGCACCGCCAGCACGTCCTCGTAGTGGCTGCGGTTGAAGATGACCATCTCGCCACGGCCCGGCACCTTGGCGTGGACGCGCCAGAGAAAGTCGTGGTCCAGCTCCTCTTCGGTCGGGGCCTTGAAGGAGGCCACCCGGACGCCGGCCGGGTTGACCCCGTCGAAGACGTGGCGGATGATCCCGTCCTTGCCGCTGGTGTCCATGCCTTGGAGCACCACCATCACCTTGTGGCGGTGCTCGGCCCAGAGCGTCTCCTGCAGCTCTTCGAGGCGGTCGTTCAGGGAGGCGAAGGTCTCGGCCATCGCCTTCTTGCCCCCCTTGGCCTCCGATGTCTCGCCCGCGTCGAAGCGGGAGAGGTCGACCTTCGTCCCCGGCTCGATCCTGTATCGCTTCATGGCCGGGGACGCTACCACGGCTCAGTCGTCGTTGAGGACCTTGTCGAGGTACTTGAGCGCTTCGGGGTCGTTCGACTGGGCGAGCCAGAAGAACGCCTCCTTGCGGATCTCGGGCTGGCGGGTCTCCTTGCCGACGCGCACCAGGTAGGAGACCGACTTGCCACCCTTGAGCTGGGAGAGAGCGAAGACGGCCTTCTTGCGCACCTCCATCTCCGGGTCCTTCTCGATGGCTTGGAAGAGGGTCTCGGGGGCCTCGGGCGCGTCCATCTGGGCCAGCCAGAAGAGCGCTTCGCCGCGGATCCCGGGGCTGCGGTCTTCCCGGCCCGTGCGGGCGATCGTCTCCGCCGCCCAGGGTACCCGGCTCTGGCTCAGGGAGAAGACAGCCTTCTCGCGGATGTCTTCGTCGCGGTCGTCGCGGAGCACGTTGGCGAGGAACCGGGCGCCGCGCTCGCCGCGCGTCTGGCCCAGCCAGAACAGAGCGTGCTCGCGCGTCTTGCGGGAGGACGGAGGGGAGGCCAGCTCTTCGAGGGCCGTGTCCGCGTTGGCGTTGCGGTGCATGGCGAGCGCGACCATCGCTTCCTCTCCGGGATCTCCGTTGCCGCCCTGGCCGGTCCGCGCGAGGTCCGCGAGATAGGAGACGCTCTCCTCCGGCTTGACGGCCCCCAGCCAGACGAAGCGGCGGCCGCCCGCGTCCACGGCGCAGTCCTCGGAGAAGCCGCGGATCTCGCCGACCTTGCCTCCCGCGAAGCGGAGGAGGACATGGAGCCTCTGGTCCGGCCGCGGCTCGTCGCGGCTGGTGCTCCCCCAGCCGTTGTTCTTCCCTTCGAGGAGACAGACGGAGGGGCGCGGGTCGGAGCCCTTCTTCCAGGTGAAGCAGCAGTTGCGCCCCTGGCCGGCGACCATGGGAACCGAATAGCCCACCCAGAACGGCTCGCCGTCGCGGGAGCGGGCCTGCTTCAGGGCGGCTTCGAGCCCGGCGGCGGGGGAGAGGGTCTCGAAGCGCGCGTTCGAAACCGGGGGCTCCCCGGAGGTCTGCGCCGGCAGGACCGGACAGGCCAGGAGGAGGATGAGGGTCGACATCAGAATCGCGATCGGAATCGATTTCATGGCTTCGTCTCCTGAATCCGGTCAGTTCTCGAAAACCTTGCCCAGAAAATCCTCGGCCTCCTTGGAGTCCATGAGGGAGAGGTAGCGGACGATCTCCCGGCGGACCTCGCGGTCCTTCTCCGCGCGGTAGATCTCGACCAGGGAGCGGGCGTTGCTCTGGATGAAGAGCGCCTCGAGCACCGCCTTGCGGGTCCCGGGGTCTGAAGACGCGGCGTAGAGAGAGCGGAGCGCTTCCGCGGACTTGGCGCTGTCATGGATGCCGAGCCCCTGGATCGCCTGGCGGCGCAGCGAGGGGTTCTGCTCCTGGCGGGCGACCTCGGCCAGGGTCTCGACGTCGCCGGCGATCCCCATGGCTTCGAGGACTTTCCGCCGGACCTCCGGCGAGCTTTCGCTGCGGTAGAGCTGCCGCAGCTCCTTGTCGGCGCCCATGGCCCCCAGAAGGTTGATCGCCTCGCCGCGGAGGGGATCCTTGTCATTCTGTGCGACCGCGAAGAGGCCGTCCTTCTGGTCCGCGATGAGGTAGGCGTTGAGGACGGCCCTCCTGACCTCGGACCGGTTCGAGCCGCGGTAGAGCTCGTTCAGGGCCTCGCCGCCTCCGGCGATCCCCAGGTACTCGATAGCCTTGAGCTGGAGCTCGGGATGGGCGGCGCCGCGGGCCACGTCGAGAAGGATCTTCCGGGCCTCGGGAGAATCGCCTTGCGAGACCACGAAGAGGGCCTGCTCCTTGAGGTGCCGCGAGTGGTTGCCCTGCAGGAACTTGCGGAGCATGGGCAGGGCGCGGTCGGGGTCGCTCGCGATGAGGCCGCTGAGGGCGTAGAGCTTCAGCTCCTCGTTTTCCGATGCGGCGCCGTTGCCGGCGGTGCCCCGGATCTCCACTTCCAGGGCCTTGGCGTCGTCGATCCACTGGCTCTTCGGGTGCGAGCCGGAGAGCTGCTTCAGGGTCGAGAGCGCCTGCTGGGAGCGGCCGGCCTTGTTCTGCGCGTAGGCCTTCCAGTAGAGGGCCGCGTCCGCTTCGGAGCCGCCCCGCTGGGCCACCTGGCCGAACTTGTCGATGGCCTGGCCCCAGCGTTTGGCGTCCAGGTCGCGCTTGGCGGCGCGGTACAGGTCGTCCTTTTTCGCCGCCGCATCGTCGGCGCTCCAGGACAGGAAAGACAGCTCCAAGGCCCGCGCGCCCGCCGGAAGGGCAAGGGCGGCCAGAGAGAGCAGGAAGATCAGAGTCCTTCGCATGGTCGTTCTCCTAAAGAGACTGTTGGTCGCGCTCCAGCCGCTGGCTGACGACGCGCATCTTGAAGAGGAGGGCCTGCTCCTCGAGCCGGGCCCGGAGGTCCCGGAGATCCTCAGCCGCGATCTCGGAGGGGCCGTGGGCGAGCTCGAGGAGGAAAGGCTCGAGGTCGTCGAGCAGGGAGGACAGCATCGGGCGCCCTCCCCGTTGGGTTGACTGCCGGTAGAGCCGGTTGGCCGTGAGGAGGTCTTCGGCCCACTGGCGCTCCGCCGAGATGTCGAAGGAGCCGTCCGTCTCCGCGTTCGCCAGCTCCGTCAGCAGGCGCTCGGAGCGCTCCAGGTGCGTGGCCACGGTGCGGACGAGGATCCGCTGCCGCGCCTCGGAAGAGAAGGCGCCCTGCTCCGCGATCCGCGCCTCGTCCGGCCGGGGCCAGAGGCGGCCGGCCAGGAAGCCGACGACGAGGAGCAGGACCGCGGCCGCCGCCAACCCGATCCAGCGGCCCTCACCCCCCGGCCCCCTCTCCCGCCGAGCGGGAGAGGGGGAGAAAGGCAGGAGACGGAAACGACGAAGTGACTTGTTTCTCCCCTCTCCCGGCTCGGGAGAGGGGGCGGGGGTGAGGGCCCGGGGGGCGAGGGCCGGCTGCAGCTTCTCCCACACCTCCGCGCCGTACGACTCCGGCCTCTCGGGGACGGGAAAGGCTTCGCCGGCCGTCTCCAGAGTCCGGCGCAGGGCCTCGTAGCGGGCGCTCAGCTCGGGAGAGCTTTCGAGGAGCGCCCGGACCTCCTCCGGGTCTTCGGCCTCGCCGTAGTAATAGAGGATCAGGTCTTCATCTCGGAGCTGTCTCATGGGAGCACCTCGCGATTGGCTTGGGGGACGTACAGCGGTTCCAGTACCCGGCGGAGCTTCTTGACCGCCCGGAAGATCGCCTGCTTGCCGGCGCTCTCCCGCAGGCCGAGCGCGCCGCAGATCTCGGCGATCGACCGGCCCTCGAAATGGCGCAGGACGAACGCCGCCCGCTCCATGGGGGAGAGATCGGAAAGCGCCCCGCGTACGGCCCGCTCGACCTCTTGAGAGAGGGCGCGCCGGTCCGGCCCCGGGTCGCGGGAGGAGAGGGGAGCAGCCTCTCCGGTCCCCTCGTCGATCGACCGCTCCTGGCGGGAGCGCTGGCGCTGGTTTTTGCGCAGGATCTCGACGGACGTGTTGGCCGCGATCCGGTGGAGCCAGGTCCCGAATTGCGACCGGGCGTCGAAGCGGGCGAGCGAACGGTAGGCGCGCAGGAAGGTCTCCTGCACCGCGTCCTCGGCGCTAGCCTCGTCGCCGAGGATTCGATAGGCGAGGCGGAAGATCCTCGCGCTGTACCGCTCGACCAGGACCCGGAAGGCATCCGCGTCTCCGGCCTGGGCTCGTTCCATCAGGATTGCGTCGTCGGTCTCCATGCGACTCCTTAGACGAGGGGCGCCGTCGCGGGTTAGCTTCCCTCGGAACGAAACCGGCGGCAAACCTCCCGCGAGGTAGTGCGTCTAACGGCACAGAGCCCTCACCCCCTGACCCCCTCTCCCGTCGCCGGGAGAGGGGGAACAAGGAGAGCTTGGTGGAGGCGCCCCTCTCCCGGTGACGGGAGAGGGGACGGGGGTGAGGGCCGTGCGGTAGGGCTAAACAATTCGAGAGGTTATACGTACTACCCCGGTAGTTCGCATCGTGCTCGCTCTGGAGGGAACACCATGAAGCATAGGACATCAAGGAAGCTCGGAAGGCGGATCGCGGGTTGCGCGTGCGGGATCTTGATCTCATTGGCGGCCTTGCCGGTCCGGGCCCAGGAGGCGGCTGAGGGAGCGCCGGGCCGCGGGGGCCGGCCGCCGCTGCAAATCGGGCGCGCGGCTTCGAAGATCTCGGTCGACGGAGTGCTCGACGAGCTCGCTTGGCAGAGCGCGGCGAAGCTGGAGCTGCGGTATGAGACGAGGCCGGCCGAGAATGCTCCGCCTCCGGTCAGGACCGAGAGCTTCTTCACCTACGACAGCGACCATTTCTATGTGGCCTTCCGGGCGCACGACCCGAACCCGTCGGAGATCCGGGCCCACCTCTCGGACCGGGACACGGCGTTCAGCGACGACTTCGTCGGCATCGTCCTCGACACCTTCAACGACGAGCGCCGCGGCTTCGAGTTCTTCGTCAACCCGCTCGGGGTCCAGATGGACCTCTTCCAGGACGACGTGGGAGGCAACGAGGACGCCTCCTGGGACGCCATCTGGAACTCGGCGGGGAAGATCAACGGGAGCGGCTACGAGGTGGAGATCGCCATCCCCTGGAGCTCGCTGCGCTTTCCGCGTACCGAGGGCGGGCAGACCTGGGGCTTCGACGCCCTGCGCTTCTATCCCAGGAGCCAGCGCCACCGGATCTCCAGCCATCCGCTGGACCGCAACATCACCTGCTATCTCTGCCAGGCCTCCAAGATGACCGGCTTTTCCGGCGTCACTCCGGGGCGCAACATGGAGATCACTCCCACGGTCACCTCCAACCGGACCGACGCGCGGGAGGACGACACCCTCGATCGTCCCCTGCGCGAAGGGGAGGTCGAGACCGAGCCGGGTCTGACGGCCAAGTGGGGGATCACCCCCAACCTCACCCTCAACGCGGCCTTCAACCCCGACTTCTCCCAGGTCGAGGCCGACGCCGCCCAGCTCGACGTCAACACCCAGTTCGCCCTGTTCTTCGAGGAGAAGCGCCCGTTCTTCCTCGAAGGGGCCGACTTCTTCCGCACTCCTCTGAACGTCGTCTTCACCCGCAACGTGGCCGACCCGGACTGGGGGGTGAAGCTCACGGGCAAGCAAGGCAAGAGCGCGGTCGGCCTCTTCGTCGCCCAGGACGGGCGGACCAACCTCCTCCTGCCGGGGAGCAACGCGTCGGAGGTGGCCTCCTTCCCCATGGAGACGACCGACGCCGTGCTCCGCTACCGGCGCGACCTCGGCAGCTCCTCGGCCGTCGGCGTCCTCTTCACCGGCCGCGAGGGGGAGGGCTACTTCAACCGCCTCGCTGGGCTCGACGGTCTCTACCGGATCAACGACTCGAATCACGTCCGCGCGCAGCTCCTGAGGTCCCAGACCGAATACCCGGTGGGGAGGGCCGACAACGACGGCGACGGCGAGGACGACTTCGACCTCCCCGCGGGGACGCTGGAGGACGACGCCCTCTGGCTCTCCTACGACCACATCTCCCGCGACTGGAACGGCTACGCCCGCTATGAGGACGTGGGCCGCGATTTTCGGGCCGACATGGGCTTCCTGCCGCAGGTGGACTACAACTTCCTCCTCGCCGGCCTGCGGCGCAACTGGTACGGGAAGCGCTGGCACCGCATGAGCTTCGGGGGCGACTGGGACCGCCGGGAGGACCAGAGCGGGCAGCTCCTGGAAGAGGAGGTCGAGGTCTCCGCCGACTTCCAGGGCCCCCTCCAGTCCTTTCTCCTGGTTGGCGCCGGCCAGCGCGAGCGGTTCTTCAACGGCGTCACCTTCGACGAGACCTTCGCCCACGCCTTCGGCGAGGCGGATTTCACGGGCAGCCTCTACGGGAGCCTCTCGCTCTACGCGGGCGACGAGATCGACTTCGTCAACACCCAGGCGGGGGAGCTCATCGAGATCGAGCCCGCTGTGCGGCTGGACCTTGGCCGTCACCTGCGCATGCGCCTCTCGCACACCTTCCAGCAGCTCGACGTGGAGGGAGGGAATCTCTTCACGGCCAACCTGACGCAGCTCACCAATGTCTACCAGCTCAACGTCCGCACCTTCGTCCGGGCCATCCTCCAGTACACCAGCGTCGAACGGACGCCCGGGCTGTACATCGCCCTGGACCCCGAAGACGTGGCGCCGGAGTCCGAGCGGCTGTTCACCCAGCTCCTCTTCTCCTACAAGCTCAACCCCCAGACCGTCTTCTTCCTCGGCTACTCGGATATCTCGCTGGCCAACCAGCGGCTCGACCTGACGAGGGCGAACCGGACCTTCTTCCTGAAGATCGGCTACGCCTGGCTGCCGTAGGGTCCTCACCCCCTCGGTCCCCTCTCCCATCGCCCTCCCGCCACCGGGAGAGGGGGAAGAGAGCAGGAAGGAAGCCCTGTTGTTCCGGGTGGAAGGAGGGCTTTTGCGATGGCACAGGGAATCGTGAGGACCTGCCCGTCCTGCGGCAAGAAGAACCGGGTGCTCTACTCCCGTCTGGGCGCTGAGGCGCGCTGCGGCGCCTGCGGCGCCCCTCTGCCGCCTCCGGCGGAGCCGTTGGCGGTGGACGACGGGAGCGAGCTGACGGGCCTCCTCCAGGAGAGCGGGCTTCCGGTGCTGATCGACTTCTGGGCGCCCTGGTGCGGCCCCTGCAAGGCGGTGGCCCCGGAGATCGAGAAAGTGGCCGCGAGGAACGCGGGCAAGCTCCTGGTGGTCAAGACCAACACCGACGTCGATCCGTCCGTCGGAGCCCGGCACCGCATCCAGGGCATCCCCACCATGGCGGTGTTCCAGGGAGGACGGGAGGTCGCGCGGACGAGCGGCGCCCGCCCGGCCGCGGCGATCGAAGGGTTCGTGCGGCAGGCGCTGGGGTAGGACCCTCACCCCCCGGCCCCCTCTCCCATCCGCACTCCCTTCCCCCGGGAGAGGGGGAGAAGAGCAAGTCAGTTTTGGCAGGGTTCCCCCTCTCCCGGGTGGGTGTGAGTGCGTGTGGGAGAGGGGGTTAGGGGGTGAGGGATCGGCCGGGATATCCTTCCTCCCCATGGCCTTGGGGACCGCGCCGACCGAGCCGCCTTCGAAGCGGGACCGCCGTTTTCTCTATCTTGCGCTGTACGGGTCCTTTATGGCGGGGCTGGGGCTCCGCCTGTGGAACCTGCGCGGGCAGGTCATTGGCGGGGACGAGCTGCACGCGGTGCGCGCCGCCCTGCGGATGACGCTGCCCGAGATCCTCACGACCTACTCGCTCACCGACAACTCGATCCCCCTGACGGCCCTGTTCCGCCTCTGGATGGATTGGGGGATCACCCTCTCCGAGCTCGCCTTCCGCCTGCCGTCGATCCTCTGCGGCCTGATCGCCCTGATCGCCATGCCGCGCGCCATGCTCGGCAAGGTGGACCGGGTCGCGGTGGAGCTGTACGGCGTCCTGCTCGCCCTCTCGCCCTGCATGGTCCTGTACAGCCGGATCGCCCGCTCCTACATGCCCATGATCCTTCTGAGCTTCGGCGCCGTCCTGGCGTTCGAGGCCTGGTGGCGGACCCGGACTTGGCGGTACGGCGTCTTCTATGTCGTGCTCGCGGCGCTGGCCGTCTGGATCCACCTGGGCGCGGCGCCGTTCGTGGCCTCGCCGTTCCTGTTCGCGGCGGGCGACCTGATCTGGCGGCGCGGAGAGCGGTTCGCGAGGATGCGGGACCTGGTGATCCTCGGCGCCGGCCTGGGCCTCGCCTTCGCGGCCTTCCTGCTGCCGGCGCGCGAATCGCTGGAGAAGCTGATCGCCAACAAGCGGCGGGAGCAGACCATCCCGCTGGATACGGTCTGGGACGTGCTCCGCATGGAGGCGGGGACCCCTTCGCACACCGTGGCCATCCTGTTCTGGGTGGCGGCCCTGGCCGGGCTCGTCCTGCTGCTGCGCGACCGCCCCCGGGTCGCCCTCTACACGCTGACGCTGGCGGCCGGGCATCTGATCGGGATGCGGATGCTCTCGCCGTTCGGCCTCGGCCACCCCCTGGTCCTCAACCGGTATCTGCTCCCCGTGCTCCCGTTCATCCTGCTCTGGGTGGCCTACGCGTTGCGGCGTCCCTGGGTGCGGGACGCGGGATGCTCGGGCCGGATGGCGCAGCGGTACGTGGGCACCTTCCTCTTCCTCCTGATCATCTGGACCGGTCCCTTCCTGTCGCGCGGCTTCCGGAAGAGCTCGTTCATGCACCACAACGACTTCGTCGGCTTCTTCGCCTCCCGGGCCACCCTGCCCGCCGAGGTCGTGCCGGAGATCTACCGCCGGCTGCCGCGCGGCCCGGTGCTCGAAGCGCCCTGGCCCACGGCCTGGGATTTCGGCCGCGTCTTCTACATCTACCAGGGGATCCACGGCCGCCGGGTCATGGTCTCGGCCGTGGACCTGCCGGGAGATCCGCGGATCGACCTCCGCAACGAGGTGACTCCAGAGCCCCAGGCCATCCTCGCGAGCCGCGCCCGCACCCTGGTCGTTCACGTGAAGCTCCCCTGGGAGGAGGACCGCGTCCAGGTGCCGCCGGGCCGTCCTCCCACGCGCAGGATGCGTCCGAAAGCGCGCCAGGACCTCCGGCGCGCGGGCGAGCGCCTGGCCGCCCGGCTGGCCCGCGAATGGGGGCCGCCGAACTACGCGGACGGAGTGGTGCGGGCCTGGGACCTGGAGAGGGTGCGAGCCGGCCGCGAGACTTCTCCTCCATAGAGGGTGTCTCGAAAGGCTGTGGCGCGAGAAGAAGCCGGCTTCGCCGGGACCCTCACCCCCCGTCCCCCTCTCCCATCCGCACTCCCTTCCCCCGGGAGAGGGGGAGAAAAGCAAGTCAGTTTTTAGCAGGGTTCCCCCAGACCCGGTTACAACGTGTAAGTGTCTTGTTTTCAGATACTTCACTTTTCACTAGCGCTCCCGGGTCACTGGGGGGTAACAAAGTGTCAACAAGGCAGCTTGCCGGGGGGCAGCGATCCGGCCGTTGAGCCCGCTCAGGAGCCCGGCCAGTGCAGAGCACTCCAGCGGCTCTCCAGGGCGCACCGCTGGACGGCCCCTCGCCTGCTCCCGGATTCTCCTACGGGCAGGGGCCTCCATGCCATCGCCCGGCTGATGGGGCCGCATCTACTAAAGGAGTTTCGTTCCGCTCCCAAAAAATCCCATCCGCGAGAGAGGCGATCCGAAGGGAGAGGAGGGGGGTGGGGGCCTCAGAATCCGGCCACGCAAAGCCGCACGCGGCTCTGCCGGAGCCGCACGCAGCTCTGCACGCAGGTCCGCACGCGGCTCTGGCAAGGCCTGCGCGGCCACTCAGGCGGCTCTGCGGGCCTCTCTGGGCAGCTCTTTGGTACACGGCCCGGCAGAACGCTGAGGAGGGTCTTGCGGCCACTCTGGGATGGCAGCGCCCCCCACCCACCCGCGACCCCGCACCGTTCGTCCCGTTGCGCCACGTCCGTGGGGATGGCGCCATTGCCATCAGCGGCCGGGTGGGCGCGCCGAAGGCTGCGGCCGGCCGTGGACGGCCGTCCTCCGCTCCTTCAGCGCGCCCACCCAATCTCCACCCACCCGCCCATCTCATTTCCCCCACCCATCGGCTTTGGAAGCTGACCGGGTATGGAAAGCTCCGGACCACCACCCACCCACGCCCGGACCTTCCCACACCCGTTGGAAATCCCGGCCCCTGGCCACCCACCACCTCGCCGGGATTCCCACAGCTACGCACAGCCGCGGCGACGAGGTCACGAGCTTTATCAGGAAGGAAGACAAAGCCCCCCCCGCGTCCCCGAACCGTTCCCGAGCTCCGTGCATCGTCCGTGGGGATGGCGTCGTTACCACCAGCGGCCGGGTGGCCGCGCCGGAGCCCGCCGGAGCCTGCGGCTGTGAAAGGCCGGCCTCCGGTCCTCCGGCGCGGTAGTGGGATATTAGGAAGTTGCTGCCGTGGGAGCTCTGGAGCCGTCGCGGCGAACTCCTCGCCAGCGAGGACCGCCCTGCTGCTCGGCCACCGGATGTTGATCCTCTCGAGCGAATCGGAGCGCCGGTAAGGCGGCCGTCCCGCACCCGCGATTGTTTCGCACCTTAATTAGTAGTGGCGTGCGTGGCAGGCACTTGGGATGGTCCCGAGTGCCCGAGCGGACGTCATCGGAGGCCACAATGAAACTGCGCCTTGTCCTCATCAGCCTTGCTCTCGCCCTTACCTTCATGATTTCTGGCGGTGCAAACGCCCAGGCACCCAGTTCCTGCGATAAGAAGGTCGAGGGGGGTGACGACACCAGGTGCTCCTTTCATTCGGATGGCGGCGTCACTTGTTGTACCTGGAGAAGTGATGGCGATTTCATTGGCTGCTGCTCCGCCCACGCGACCTGACGCGCGCCGCGTGTGAGCCAACCGACCGCGCGCTCGACGTCGGTGCGGCGGTCCCCATACCTGCGGCGCCGCCACTTGAGGCGCGTCGAATCCGGCGGCAAGCTGGCCGGACAGCCACCCGCGGCTTCGGCCACCGCTGGCGGGGGATGGCAGCGTCCCCCGCCCACCCGCGTCCCCGCACCGTCCTCCGTGCTGCCCCGCGGTCCGCGGGATGGCAGCGCCCGCACCACCCACCCCCAGTCCGGCCACCCATGGCGGGGATGGCAGCGTCCCCCGCCCACCCGCGACTCCGAGCCGTCCTCCGAGTCGCGCCCCCACCAGCTCGCTGACGCAAAACGCCACCACCCGCGCTCTGGCACCGTCCGCGGGATGGCAGGCGCCCGCACCCCCACCCGCGTCCCCGAACCGCTCCCGAGCTCCGTGCACCGTCCGTGGGGATGGCGTCGTTACCCTCAGCGGCCGGATGGCCGCGCCGGAGCCTGCGGCCGGCCTGACGGCCGTCCACTGGTCCTCCGGCGCGCCCACCCAATCTCCCGTCCGCCCGCCCATTTCGATGTCCCCCGCCCTCCGGGGGCCGCACCGTGGACCCGGCGTCCTCCTCCGACCACCGGCGCGGGCACAGTGCGGCCCCTGCCCCCGCATCGGACGAGGCCCGGCAGATTGGCTCCGCTCGCCCGATGCAGGAATGCCTTCGAAGCACTCCGCCAAACTGCCGAATCCATCTTCATTTCCCCCGCCCCGGGTGCCGAACCGTGCGGACCGGCGATCACTTTGTCGACCACCAGCTCGAGCACAGTGCGTCCCCCGTCCCCGCACCGGATAAGGCCCGGCAGATTGGCTCCGCAGACCGCTGCAGGACTGCCTTCGAAGCGCTCCGCCAAACTGCCGAATCCACCTCATGCCCGCCGCCCACCCGCGCAGTGCCGATCCTGTCGTGGGGATGGCGGCGTTATCATCAAAGGTCGGGTGGCCACGCCGGAGCCTGCGGCCGAAAAAGCCGGCCTCCGGTCCTCCGGCGCGCCCACCCAATCTCCCGTCCACCCGCCCTCTTCATTTCCCCCACCCTCGGGGACCCGCACCGTACCCGGACCACCCTGGCCCTTCCCCCACGCGGCCCGAGAGCTGCCTGACCCTGGCTGCGGCGGGGGCGGCTGCACCCACCCACACGGGCGAAGGTCCGAGAAGGCGCCCTTGCTCCGACCTTCGCCCTGCGACGCCCCCGCCTCCGGGCTGCGCCTTTACATAACGCGAGCGCTATGTAAACTAGG
>DASVEF010000013.1:0-5197 GCA_036380715.1 Thermoanaerobaculia bacterium
CGTGAGCAGGACGTGCCGGGAGTGGTGGATCGAAACCGCGAAGGGCACTCTCAGGTCCCTCGCGCAGGTGGTGACGAAGGCCGCGAAGGCCAGGGCGCTCGCATTGCCGGGGAGCACCCGGACCCGGTGGATCGCCTTGCCTTCCTCGGCGATCTGCCAGCCCGGCAGGGCCTTGATCGCCTCCTGGACCCGTTCGGACTTGAGGCGCTCCTGAGCCTCCCTGTCCATCAGCAGGCTTTGAACCGGCTCCGGCACGAGCTCATCGCCGACCGGCTTGGGCGGCCGCTTCCTCTTCTCCTGAGGGGCGGTCAGGCTCGTCTCAACGGCTTGCTGCGTGTTCATGCTTCCTTCTCCTTTCGAGAATCCGGCGGCCTCCATGACCGCCGGAAAGGTGATTTCGTCATCCGGCTCGCCGCCCGCCCTTGACCAGCTCGTCGAGCGAGACATCGAGCACTTCGCTGAGGGCGACCAGGGAATCGATCGGCGGCGCACACTCGCCTCTCTCCCACCGGCCAACCCGCCCCCGGGGTACTCCGAGCCGCCGCGCCAGCTTGAACCGCGACCAGTTCCTGAGCTCCCGCAGATCCGCGATCCGGCTTCCCAGTTCCCTCAGGAGCCGTCTCGACTCCTCGCCTTCGGCTGTGAAGACCTCCCGCTCCATCGTGATCCTGCGCGACTCGATCCGCATGATCTTGTCCTTCCTGACATACCCCTTTATGGAGGGGTTTGGTGTGAATCGGTCAATTCCCTACTTCTGGTCTCCACTGTAACGGCATCAAGAATGTCCGAATTGTCCTGGAGGCCGATTTCGACGTCAAGCGGTTTGTGCGTAAAACGGACAACTTTTTTGACGATCACAACGCCGTGGATTCCGAATCCGTCAAAGAATGCCGGCGCGCTTCTTGGCGTAATCGCATGCAGAATGTATTTTCTGTCTAGGCGGAACCTCGCCCTCTCGGCTGCCCTTGCGTCATGCCAAACTGAGATCCCCCAGCAACGGGAGGACATTGCGACCGCGGGCGGTGGAGCCATGGCGGCGCCTTCCCGACCCGCGGACTGGAAGGAGATCTCCATGCCTCAGCGAACCGTTCAGCGCGCCTGCATCGCGGCGCTTCTCGTCGCGCTCGTCGCGCTCGCCACCCCGGCCCAAGCGGCCGACCTGGGTGGCCCCCCCGAAATCTCCAATCTCCTGCTGCGCGCCTGGGAATGGCTGGTCGACCGGGTCGTCCCCGCGTCGCCCCAGTCCATCTGGGAGGAAGGAAGCTCGGACACG
The DNA here is from genome assembly GCA_036380715.1 of Thermoanaerobaculia bacterium. Taxonomy (GTDB): domain Bacteria; phylum Acidobacteriota; class Thermoanaerobaculia; order Multivoradales; family UBA5704; genus UBA5704. The sequence goes on from DASVEF010000013.1 coordinate 1,274, forward strand.
GAGGGAGACCAGCCAGATCCGCCCTCCGCGGGATCGGAGGACGACAGAGGGCTGGGCATCGACCCGAACGGCTAGAGATACGCCCGTTTCCGGGGGCGGTTCCTCCTGCCGCTCCCGGAAGGGCGGCATGGGCTTGACCCTTTTCGGGATTGTGAGAGAATTCGCGCCAGCCTAAAGGAGACAAGCGTGAGCGACCATCCCAGCCAAGAGGAACTGGAAGCGCTCTGGCGTGGAGACCTGCCCGCCGAGAAGGCGCGATCGATCGCGCAGCACATCCTGTTTTTCTGCGAGACGTGCCTGGCGAAAGCGCCAGCGCCTCTGCGGATTTCTCTCGGGCTCGACGGGGCGGGCAGCGGGCAGGCCACGGATTCGGAGGCGGCCTACGATGAGGTCATCGACAAAGTTGCCCGCGTCGCCCGGCAGCACGAGGCACGGCTCTGTCGCCGGAAGGTGGAGGCGAACCGGATCGAGAAAAAGCTCAGGGAAGGTGGGTTCGACGCTCTGCAAAAGCTTCCCAAAAAGGTCAATCCTCTTGCGTTGTACGACGCTCTGCTCGCCTATAGCTGGTCGCTGCGGCACGAGAACCCGGGGTTGATGCAGCAAGCAGCATGGGCTGCCCTCCGACAAATCGATCAGGTCGATACTCGGGCTCATGGGCTCCGGGAGGTTATGGATTTTCGGTGCCGTGCCTGGGCCGAACTCGGAAACGCCTATCGGGTCGGAGATGATTTTCACAGGGCGACCTGGGCTTTGGGCCGCGCCCGCCAGGTGTTCGCCCTGGGGACGAAGGATCCGTTCCTGGAAATCCGCATCGTCGAGCTGGAAGGATCTCTCGCCGCCGATCAATGTGAGTATGAGTGGGCGAGCCTCAAGATGATGAAGGTTTTCAGATTCTATCGCCGGCAGAAGGATCACCACCTCGCCGGTCGTGCCCTCATCAACCAGGGCCTCTACACCGGCTATGCGGGCGACCCGGACAAAGGAATCCATCTCCTCAACGAAGGCCTGTCTCTCATCGACAGGGACAGTGATCCTCTTCTGGTCCGCGCGGCGATGCACAACCAGTTGATGTTTCTCATCGATACAGGACGTTTCGCGGACGCTCGGAAATTCCGCTTGAAATACAGCCGCGAATTGAGCCATACAACAGGAGCTGTATACCAGGCCCTGCTTCGCGCGATGGACGGCAGGATTGACGCAGGAATTGGGAACTTCGCCAGAGCGGAGACCATCTTCCGCGAGGTGACGCAGGACCTCAAGAATCTTGGGCGAGGCTACAATGCCGCCATCGCCGGCCTCGACCTGGCGATCGCTCTCCTGTCGCAGCAAAAGACCATCGAAGCCCGGCAGGTCGTGCTGGAGTCCGCAGGGATCTTCACGCGCCTGCAGATCGGCCCCAACGCCATGGCCGCGATCGTCCTTCTGCGAGAGACGTTCGAAATGCGCGAGGGGACCCTCTCCCTTCTCAAGAACGTCACGGAGTACATGCGCCGGGCGGCGGTAAATCCGAACGTCCGCTTCTCGCTCAGGGACGAGGAGTTCTGAGGGTGCCGGCCTACTCCCCCCCTGCCGCCTTCGAAACCTCTCCGAAGAACTTCCGCAGGCTCCGCGTGAAGACCCGCTCGAGCTCTTCCGGGTTCGGTCCGGCATGGACGGCCGGGGCTGGCCGGAACGTCTCGGTCGACTCCCGCAGGCGGACCGCCATGTCGCTCGGGGGCTCGCCCGTCTCCGGATAGGCGAAGCGGAAAAGCTCGTCCACCCGCAGCCCCATCAGCTCCGCGATTTCGGCGATGAGATCGAACCGTAGCTCGATTCCGCCCGAGAACACCCGGCTGAGATAACCTGCGCTGACGCCGAGCTTCCTCTCCAGGTCGGAGTTGCGGAAGCCGAGGAGCCGCATCACGGTGCGGATCACCTGGATCATCTGCTGTGTTTCAGGTCTCATGACCAAACAGCCTATAGCAAAGCCGCTTTGGCTGCAAATCCTTGCCGCATCCCCAGGGCTTGACGCCCTCCGCATGCGTGCTGTATAATCAGTCCGTGCGGTAGCGTCAAGCCGACACTTCTCGCGAGAAGACAGGCCGATCTTGAGAGCGCCTTGCGCTCCTGCGGAGGATCTTCGGATGCCCGGTAAGGATCAGCACGTCTCGGAGGAGGTCATGGAGCGGTTTTTCCGGTCGCAGCTCTCGCGGAAGGAGTCCGCGGAGGTCGTGCGGCACCTGCTGGCGCAATGCCCGCGCTGCGTCGAGACCGCCCACAGGGTCGGAGAGCGCGAAGGCTTCTTCTTCTCCGGCGAGCCCGAGACGGTCCGGGAGGCGGCCTTCCTGGGCCTTCTGGAGAAGGGCGAGGAGGACTTCCTGCGCGTCGCGCACGAGCGGCTCCGCGGCGTCGGCCTCGTGCTGGAGCTGCTCCAGCGTCCCGCCGAGGAGCGGCTGCCGGCGATCCGCGACGACGCGGAGCTCCAGAGCTGGGGAGTGTTCGATCGTCTTCTGGCTCTCTATCCGGAGCATGCCCGGCGGGACCCCAGGTCCGGGATCGAGCTGGCCCAACTGGCGCTCGCGGTGCTGGCGACGCTCCCTCCGGGCGAGCACAGCCCCGAGCTCCTGGCCGATTTCCGGTCGGCGGCCCTGGGTGCGCTCGCCAACGCCCGCCGGCTCGCCGGCTTCCTCGAAGAAGGAGGCCCTGGAGCACGGCACGGGCGATCCCATGGCGGAGGCGGAGCTGCTCGAGATCGAGGCGTGGCTGTGCCTCGACCTGGGGCAGTCCGACCGCGCGGCCGGGCTCCTCGACCGGGCCATCCAGCTCTACCGGGAGATCGGCGACGAGCCCCGCTGCGCGCAGGCCCTCATCCTCAAAGCCAACGTCCTGGGCCACCTGGAGCCCAGCCAGGCCGTGGAGCTTCTGTACGCCGCTCTCGCCCTGCTGGAGTCCGTGCAACAGCCGCGATTGGAGCTCTGCGCACGCCACGGCCTCGCCTGGTTCCTCAACGACGCGAGCCAGGCGCGGGAGGCCCTGGCCCTGATGGAAATCTCCCGGCACCTCTATGAATCGTTCCCGGACTCCTGGACGCAGCTCCGCCTCCGCTGGCTGGAAGGCCGGATCGCCCGCTCGCTCGGCGACCTCCGCCAGGCCGAGGCCGTGCTGCGATCCGTCGTGGACCGCTTCGAGGCCCGCGGCATGCACCGGGACCAGACGCTGGCCGCCATCGACCTCGTCGAGGTCTACAGCCTGCAGGGGAAATTCGCCGCCGCCGTCGAGCTCGTCGAGAGCTTCGGCCCCGCGCTGGCCACCTGGGGAATGCACTCCGAAGGACAGGCCATGTGGCTCCTCTTCCGCAACGCCGTCGTCGATCACGCGGACCACCACGTGCCCGTGGAGCCCGACGCCTTCCGAGGCATCGCGACCTACTTCCACCGCGCCTGGCATCAGCCCATGCGATATGTCAGCTCGCGGCCTTCGTGACGCGGCCGCACCCTCACGGGCTACGGGCCAGCTCAAGGCCAGGGCTTCACCAGGGGCGATACCGCGTTACCATCCATCAGAACCACGATCTCGAGACTGCCGTGAATTCCCCCATCGGGTCTCGGGGGTGGCTCCTCGAGCTCCACCAGATACACCCATTCATCATCCTCTCCCAGCGGAACAAGAGAAACCGTTTCCAGCCGCCAACGCTCAGGGTCGGCTACGAGCGCCTCAAGCTGTTGCCGGGCAGCCGAAATCGCAGCGCGCGGCGAAAGCGGAGGAAAAGCTTCCGCACCACTCCAGCGAGGAGAAGCGGAGAGAGCGGCCCGGCTGACAATGAACTCGAAGCGCTGGTTGGCGACATAGCTTGAGAAACCGGCAACCGGAGAGATTTCCTGGTTGGAGAGCAGAAGAAACGTAAGCAGCCAAGGATTCAGTATCATGTGTAGAGCCTCTAGCCTG
>DASVEF010000014.1:0-8710 GCA_036380715.1 Thermoanaerobaculia bacterium
CCACGTCGCGCGCGCCCCGGCCCAGCCACAGGCCGAGGACGACCATGCCTGCCATGTAGGCGAGGAGGACCGCGAGGTCGAGAACGCCGATGCTCATCCGAGAGGAGGCACTCTAGCACGCGCTCCAAGGCAAGGACGTCCATCGTCAACGGAGCGATGACGGCCGACAACGGAGCGTTGACGATGGTCGACGGAACGATGACGGCCGTCAACGGAGCGTTGTCGATGGTCGACGGAACGATGACGGCCGACAACCGAGCGTTGACGATGGTCGACGGAACGATGACGGCCGACAACGGAGCGTTGACGATGGTCGACGGAACGATGACGTCCGACAACGGACCGCTGTCGATGGTCGACGGAACGATGACGGCCGACAGCGGAGCGTTGTCGATGGTCGACGGAACGATGACGGCCGACAGCGGAGCGTTATCGATGGTCGACGAAACGATGACGGCTGTCAACGGAGCGTTGTCGATGGTCGACGGAACGATGACGACCGTCAATGAACCGTTGTCGATGGTCGAAGGAAGGATGACGACTGTCAACAGACCGTTGTCGAGGGTCATTGGAACGATGTCAGCCGACCGTGGGCCGCTGCAGGGGGTTGATGGAACGCCGATTGAAACCGCGGTGAGAAAAAGAGGGAGCGGCGACGAGGCCGCCCCCGTGATAGGCCAGTTACCGGCTGGGCTCGTTGGGTGATCCGGAATCGCCGGAATCCCCCGCCTGCTTCGTGGCAGGCTCAGGCTCTTCCGGCGACGGCTTCGCCTTCTTGCCCCGGAACGGCTGCAGACCGAACTCGGCGATCTTCTCCTCCCGCGTGCCGTAGTGCTCCTTCACGGCAACGCGTACGACGCTGGCCAGCAACTGGGCCTCCGCCAGCAGGCGGCGGAGCTCCTTCGACGCCTGCTGCTTGGCGGCCCGGTGCTTGGCCTGGAGTTGGTTCGCCGCGAGGAGCAGCTCCATCAGACTCCCCAGCTTGATCCGGAACGGCTCGAGCTGAGGCAGCTCCTCCTTGTTCTCCTCCATCGCTCCCATCAGACGCTGCAAACTGCCCACGACTCCGGACTGTGTAGTCTCGCGTGCCATGGTGCTTCCCTTTCTGAGCCCTGAGGGCTCGGTTCATCCGACGCCTTCGTGGCGCCAGAAGATCAATACCATGCGGACTGCTACTTGCTACCCAACAGAAATGCGGGTATAATGCATTTCCAGGATGGACCTGTCAAGGGGTCCGGTGCAGACAATTTTCGATGTGCGGGGTAGCACCCGGAGAGGAGGCAGCATGCCGAGCGAACGGGAGGTCCGCCAGAAGCGGCAGGACGCGATCCTGCAGCTCATTACGGAGAAGAAGGCCATCCGCACCCAGGGGGAGCTGGAAGAGCTGCTGAAGGAGGAGCACGGGATCGAGGCGACCCAGTCCACCCTCAGCCGCGACCTGCAGGAGCTGGGCATCAAGCGGGTGAAGGGCCGGTACATCCTCAAGGCCTGGCGGGACGTGGACGAGGGCAACTTCGAGGACGTCGTCGGCTTCGTGCAGCAGGCCCACCCGTCGGGACCCTACATCGCGGTCCTGCTGACGAGCCCCGGCGCCGCCAAAGTGGTGGCCTGGGCCATCGACGCCGAGGGGTGGCCGGAAGTGGGCGGCACCCTCGCCGGGGAAGACACGATCTTCATCACCACGCGGGACGCGGACGCGCAGTACGAGCTGTTCCAGCGCCTCCGGAAGCACCTGAAGAAGATCATCTGGAGATGAGCCCGGCGCGGGCCATAGGCCGCGCCGGCCGGTTCTTTGACAAAGAGCAGGGGAGCGGGCGAGATTGGACCGGCGAACCGAACGTAAGTGCCTATAGTACAATGACTTAAGACAGACCGGCCGGAAGAGGGTTGAGGGGCCGCGTAACCTCAGCGTAACCCAGTTGGGCCACTTCTTGCCGTTTCCGTTCACTCCTCTAGCGCGCTTGCGGGGGGCGTGTCTCTCGCTGGAGCCTGGCTGAGGCTCAGGTGCGAGGTGACCGGCTACGGACACTCTACAGCAGCTCGCCAACAGCCGAGGCGCGGAAGCCATGGCTATCTCCTGAAGGGTGCCCAGGAGACGCGCTCAGAGGGCGCTCCAAGCCCTCCATAGACAGGCGAGGCTGGCGAGTGCTGGTCCAAGCTCAGAGGACGTCTGGGCGGGGCGACAGGCGCAGAGATATGGGGCTGGAGAGGGTGGGCGAATCGGAGCGAGGTAGGTGCCGGCTGCGCGATGCGCGAAGGGGTTACGCCAGCAGGCTTGAGGGCCGAAGTACGGCGTTCGGCCGCGGGCGGGCGGCGAGGTGCGGTTGCCGCCGCCCTAGAACCTACTCCTCTACCGGCCTCGGTCGGGCTTCTCCGAGGTCTGAGGAGGGAACGGCTGCGTGGCCAGAGTGGACGCGCAGCCCTGGTCCGGCAGGTTGCTCCGAAGTCGGCAGCGCTGCTGCGCGGGCATCGCCGAGACGACGGCTACTCCTTTGCCGGCCCGGGGTCGGCGGTGCTTTTGCGCGTCCGGCTGTCGAGGTATTCGTTGATGTCTCGCAGGCGGTAGATGACGCGGGAGCCGCATTTGACGAAGCGGGGGCCGACTCCCTTGTAGCGCCAGATTTCGAGGGTGCCCGGTTTGACGCCGAGGAGGGGCGCGGCGGCGGCGGTGTCGAAGACGGGTTCGATCTTGGAGATGTCAGGTTTATTCATTGGGGAACCTCCGAAGGGGTTGCGGGGTCGGTATGGCTTCTCGCGGATGCGGGTGCATCCTGTTGTTGGATTTCCCGGAGCCGTGACAGGGCTCCATTCCATCTGGCGTGAAGGTTGCGGGCGACCGCGGTTCTCATGCGGCTTTCCTGCGGGCGGGTGCGGGTTGGAGGTTGCGGTACCGCTCAAGAATCTTGCAGACGCCCATCGGGGTGAGAGGCCCACGGCACCCGCGGAAGAGAGGCTCCGGGAGTCCCCAAAGCCCGGCTTCTGTGAGCCAGGCGAGCAGCCAGGCCCCGAGGTCGGTGGGCAGGACGGCGGACCAGATGGCGCTGTGGCGCTGGACCGAGACCACGGCTTGGCGACCCTCCATCGTGATGGCCGAGGCCCGGAGGGCGGCGATCTCGACGGCGCTGAAGCCTGCGGCGACCAGGGTGAGGACGGCTCCATCGCGCAGCCCCACGGCTCTACCGGATCGCACCCGGCCTGGATCGACGCGAGGCAGGAGGGTATGGGCGTGTTCGGGATTGAGACGCATCAGCGCAGCTCCGGTCCGGCCGGTGCCGGTGTCTGCGGCTTCTGGAGTGGTCGGTTCAGCATCTCGTGCTCCTCCGTTTCGAGAGCAGATTGCTCCAAGCAAGGCAAGACCTCCAAATGGGGCCAAGTCGAAATTCGTTGTAAGTATCTCATTCTAGTAGAATATAGGCCCGAAACCTGAGAGAGAATGGAGCACTTCATCTTTCCAAATCCGGCTGCCGGGCACCTTTGGGCAGGTTGCTCCAGGGAGCGCATCTCTGCATGTAGGTCTGAACGAAAGGCACCGGGAGGGTGCCGCGGGACAGTCTGGAGCCGATGTCCCAGTGCCGTTTGCAGAAGGCGAGAAGGGGCTCGTTGAGGGTGACGATCGTGGCTCGGTCGTCTTCCTGGCGGGCGATGATGACGTTATAGAGGCAGGTGTACCCTCGATCTCCCACGACGTGGGCCAGGTCGTCGAGCACCAGGAGGTCGGCGGCGCAGTCCTGGTGGGCTCGGGCTTTGGTCTCCTCTGCGAGGGAGCCGAAGAGGGCGTCAACGAGTTGGGAGGCTCTCCACCAGGCGGCGGTGTGGACGTACGGGAGCCGCCGCCAGAGGAGCTCGGCGGCGAGCATGCTCTTGCCGGAATTGCCGACACCATGGAGGACAACGGCCCAGGCGTCCGGGCCTCCGGTCCAGGCGGCCAGGTCGTGACCGAGAACGTGGGGCAGGTTTCCGAGGAACGGCTGGCGGGCGAAGCTGGCGGGGACGCTGTGCGCGCGCAGTGCGGTCTCGCGGTCGGCGAACGAGCGAGACAGGGATCGCGGGGCGGCTCTCTTCTCTTTCTCGCATTCGAAGCAGACCGGCCGGTCGATCAGGCGGCCGGTCTTTTTGTCCCAGAGCCGGGAAAAGGGGGCGATGGCGATCTCGTGTCCGGCGGGACAGGTGTAGACGGGCCAGTCCTCGGGGCTGGCGGCCAGGGTCCGCTGGAGGTCGGTCCAGATCGTCGCAAGGTTCTTCACGCGGGGGTCCCCCATTCGAGAGTTCGGATGGATTCTTCGTGGCGATGGGCGAGCGCTTCGAGGCTCTCGGCGATCTCAGCCGGCGGGTGGCTCGCTTCCTGGCAGGGCTCGCCGGCTGACGCTCTCGAGCCTGTGCCGTGGGCGCGGGCTTCAGGTGGCTGTTCGCGCCAGCGCCTTTTGTTGATCCAGTTGGCGAGGTTCATAGGGAGGGAGGCGCCGGACACCCAGGCGGCGCACCAAGCGGCGTGGCGCTCGCGGAGCTCGGAGAAGGTGAGGCTCTGAATCCCTGGCTTCGCGGCGGTATCGTCGGGCCGCAGGTCACCGGTTTTCAGGGCGCGGAGGAGCGCGTGGTGGAGGTCGGTGCCTCCGGCGAGCCCATGAGGGTGTGCTGCCTGGAGGTCTTCGGCCAGTTGGGCGAGGAGGTCCTCTCGTGGGATCGGTGCGAGAGGTGCAGGAGGTGCTGGAGGTGCTGGCGGAGGCGGCGGAGCGACGGTGGAGGGCGGCGTCTCCGGATCGCCTCCTCGTTTTGCGATGTTTTCGAGGAAGGCTTTGAGGAGGGCTTCGGGGTCCTGCTTTTTTTCTCTCAGGCCGGCCCGGATTTCTCTCTTGCGCCTTTCGGCGTCAGCTACGAAGTGTGCGCGGTATCTCTCCCAGATGACGGACTTTAGGGGGGTGTCGGGCAGGGAGCTCCAGTGCCGGAGCCAGCCGATGACCTGGCTCGCGTTGTTCGGCGGATTGAAGCGGATGCCGTTGGTCAGGAAGATCAGGCCGGCCTTCCAGTCGACCTGGACGAGGCCTTCGCGGAGCAGCTCGGCGAAGCAGGCGTGGAAGGATTCCAGCGGCCACTCCAGGGTCTCGGCGAGAGCAGCGGCACCGGCGCGGATGACTCCGGGCAGGGGGCCGAGCTCCGGGCAGATGAGGAGGTGTTTGAAGAGCCCCCGGCCGGAGGGGGGCTCCGGGGTGAGGGCGCGGACTTTTTCGTCGCCGTGGACGTGGATATCGACCAGGCGGTAGAAGCTGGTGGGCATGGTGGCGGCTCCTCCGGTGGCAGGGTTTCGTAGTGCTCCTCTGCCTGAGATCAGGTTGTACCGAAGGGCGCAAGCCCTCCAAATGGCGATGCGGCTGATTTTGAGCCTAAATGATTGATTCGACGGGGGATCGGAATTTTTCAGGAAAGGGAAGTGGGATAACTATCTTTCCAAATCGGCCGGAGGAGCCCCTTCCCCGCACAGAGGCCGTCGGCTTCGCCGGGATCGGAGAGAGGAAATCGGGACACCGTCCGCGCGCGCGTGCGCGCGTCTCCCCATTCTCAACCTGGATACTGAATAGGGAGTCTCAGAGAGAAAGACAAAGTCTTTCGCGCGCGCGAGGGGCAGGCCACCCCGGCTGGCCGGGGGGAGAAAGGACGAACAGGGACGACAAGGACGAACAAGGACAGGGGGAGCGCTGGCCTACCCCCTGATCTTCAGAACGCCAGCTTCAGCTCCAGACCAAACCAGCGTCAGAAGCCGATGCTCAGGTCGAGCCGGAACACGTCGCCCTGGTAGCTGCCGTTGTTGGCATTGAGGAGCAGCGCGCCCGGCAGGTAGAACTGCAGGTCCTGCAGGATGAAGCTGTCGATCTCGTAGTCTTCCCACAGGTACGAGAAGCCGAGCGAGAACCGGTCGTTGATCCGGTACCCGAGATGGGTCAGGATCGAGGCCAGCTCGACGTCCTCGTAGTTGTCGAAGTCGGTGGCCTCGGTTCGCGGCGGCGAGGACAGAGGCAGGCCGCCCGGGAAGGCGGTGAAGTCCGCGTCGCCGTTCGAGTCCGACCGGCGGGCCGACAGGTCGAGGGTGAAGCGCTCGGCGAGCTTCGCGGTCAGGCCGAGCCCCAGCGTGGCGGTCGACTCGTCGAATTCCACGTCCCAGTCGTCGATCGGGCGCGTGGACGGCGTGGCGCCCGACTGGCGGGCCCGCTGGAACGTCTGGCGGTCCGCCCACTGGCCGAAGAGGAAGAAGGTGAGGCGGTCGCCCGGGGTGAAGGCGACCTCGGCGTTGTACTGGAAGATGTCGTCGAAGATCAGGCCGTGCGAGCTTTCGTCGTAGTCCTCGGTGCGGCCGGTGACGCCGAAGATGGCGTTCCAGGCGTCGGTGGCGAACCACTGCGTCTGGACGTTGTATTCGTCGTAGTTGCGGGCCGCCTGGGCGTACTTGCGCAGCCCGGGCAGGTTGTTCGGCTCGCCGTGCTCGAGGAAGCTCTCCTCCATCGCCGCGACCTCGTAGCCGTCGATCGAGCGGTCGCCGAGCTCATAGCGCGCCCGCACGGTCAGGCGGTCCATCGGCCGGGTGTCGAAGGTCAGCCGGAAGATGTCCTCGTCCGAGCTCTCCACCTCGCGGAATTCGCGGTCCCAGAGCTGGAGGCCGTAGGAGAGGGCGAGCCGGCTGCGACGTCCGATCTCCCAGCCGAATTCGGCGCTGGCGTCCTGCCGCGTGTACGCGTACGGCACCGAGATGCGGCCGATCTCCTCCCACACCCCGTGGAAGCGCACGTAGCCGGGCAAGGCGATGCGCCGCGACTTGTTGTCGTAGTCGTAGTAGCGGTAGCGGAACGTCAGGTCGAAGCTCTCCCCGATGTCCGTGTCCGCCTGCGCCGAGAGGTTCAGCACGTCGACCTCGTTGTCGGCGTTGCGCGCCGGCAGGTTGGCCGGATTGGTGGGATCGAACGTGGAGCCGTCGAAGTTGATCCCCTGGATCGCCGTGTTCAGCGTGTAGGGGAGCAGCGCCTCGTCCTGCGTCATGTTGATCAGGGCGGCGCTGCCGTTGAGGAACCACGAGCTCCCGAAGCGGGCGCGCCCTGAGACGAAGAACTGGCTCGCCTGGTTGTCCGGCGCCAGGTCGGCGAAGCCGAGAGACGAGCCGTTCACCGAGCTGGCGCTGGGCGACTGGTAGGCGTTCGGATCGGTGGAGCTGGTGAGCCGGAACGGGTTGTCCCAGATCACCGTGCTGATGTCGTTCTCGAAGCTGGACAGGCGGTAGCCGAAGCGCACGCCCGCCCGGTCGCCGTTCCATTCCCCGGCGATCTCGGCGTCCTGGGTGGTGTACTCGATGGGCTCGGGGAGCTCGGTGATGTTGTTGAAGCCGAACGAGGCGCCGAACGGACGCGTGCCGTCGCGCTCCTCCCGGGCGTACTCGAAACCCCACTGGAGAGCGGACGTGCGGCCGAGGTCGACGCGGGCCAGCAGGCGGTCGCGCTGCAGGCCGACGTCCACCACGTTGGCATTGGCGATGTAGGGCGCCAGCAGGTTGTTGAGGAACGCGAAGTTGAGCTGCCTCTGGTTGGCCGTGATGGCCGCCTGGAGCGCAGCCTGGGTCGCGTCCGCGATCTCGTACCTCCCGTCGCCCGTGCGGGTGAACAGCATGCGGCCGTTGTTGCCGAAGCGGTGGACGATCGGGTTGTAGTCGACGGCCAGGCTGTACCGCCCGATCACCCCGTAGCCGAGGGTGTAGCGCCCGTCGTCCCGGCCGATCCGCGAGGCGCGGAAGTCGAGGAAGCGGTCGCCGGCGCCCTCGCCGTTGATATTAAGGAAGCCCAGAGGGCCGTCGTCGAAGTCCCGGTATTCATAGAGCTTCGCGGAGTCGGTGTCGTTGTCTTCGAGCTCGTAGCTGAGGACCAGCGGGTCGACCGTGAAGGAGAACCCCGTGGCCTCACCTTGCGCTGCCTCCTGGGCCGCGAGCGGCGCCAGGCCCGCCCAGAGGATCGCTCCGGCGGTGAGGGCTGTCAGCTTCGTGGTGCGCATGGCATCCTCCTCAGTGACCCAGATAGGGGGCCGACGGATGGTTGCTGCCGTGAATCAGGTTGTGGCAGTCCGCGCAGGCCCGGTTGAACAGCCGGTTGCTGCCGCGAGCGGGGTCTTCGAGCGTGGGCGCGCGGAGCCCGTCATAGAGCGTGCCGGGGTGACGGACGTTGGAGTGGCACTGCTGGCAGAGGTACGGGACGGACGTCTTCTGCAGCTTGAGGTGGTTGGAGCCGTGCGGAGTGTGGCAGCTCATGCAGTTTTCCCGCACGGGCGGGTGCTCCCAGAGGAACGGACCGCGCTTCTCGGCGTGGCAGGTGTAGCACTGTTCGTTCACGGAAGCGGCCCGGACCATCTTGGGCGTCGGGCTGCCGTGCGGATTGTGGCAGTCGGCGCAGGTCAGCTCGCCTTCCCGGATGGGGTGGTGCGAAGTCTTCCACATCTCGGCCCGCACGTCCTTGTGGCAGCTCAGGCAGGCCTCCGTCTCGTTCTTCGCCTTGAGCTGCGAGCTCTCGGACTTGAACGAGTGGATGCTGTGGCAGCTCTGGCAGGACAGGCCGCGCTTGGCGTGGACGCTGCCGTGCCAGAAGAACTGGCCGCGGCCGTCGTGGCAGCTCTGGCAGACCGCGGACTGCTGCTTGGGCGTCCGCTTCTCCATGCTGGGCTGCAGCGCCGGGTTGTCCGGATCCTC
>DASVEF010000015.1:0-8865 GCA_036380715.1 Thermoanaerobaculia bacterium
CGGCTTCCGCATCGAGCTGGGGGAGATCGAGTGGGTCCTGAGGTCGTACCCTGGCGTGAGGGAGGCGGTCGTGCTCCTGCGCTCCTCGGACGGGCGCGGCCCGCAACTGGTGGCCTACGTGGCCGGGGACGACCCGGCGGCGCAGGAGGCCGGGGAGCTGCGGCGCTTCCTCGCCGAGAAGTTGCCCGACTACATGGTGCCGTCGGCGTTCGTGGCTCTCGAGAGCCTGCCGCTGGGGCCCAACGGCAAGATCGACCGCGCAGCCTTGCCGGCGCCGCAAGACCTCGCGGTGACTGCCTACCGGCCGCCGCGCGATCGGTTCGAGCTCGAGCTGGCCAGGATCTGGGAAGAGCTCCTGCGGGCCGAACGGGTGGGCCTCGATGACAGCTTCTTCGATCTCGGTGGTCACTCGCTCCTGGCAGTAGGCCTGATGGCGCGCATCGAGCAGCGGTTCGGCCAGAGGATTCCTCTCACGGCCCTCTTTCAGGAGGCGACACTCGAGCGACTGGCCCGGAACGTGAGAGAGCAGGCGCGCGACGCACCGAGCACGAGCCCGGTCTCCCCTCTGGTCCCGATCCGGCTCCGGGGGAACGCTCCGCCGTGGTTCTTCGTCCATCCCGTGGGGGGGCAGGTCCACTGGTACCTGGAGCTGGCCAGGGCTCTGGGAGAAGATCATCCGATCTTCGGCCTGCAGGCGCCCGGCTTGATGGACCGCGAGCTTCGCCTGACCGACGTCCCCCGTATGGCCGCGGTCTATCTGTCGGCCATTCGCGAGGCGCAGCCGGAAGGTCCCTACTTCCTGGCAGGGTGGTCCGTCGGTGGCGTCATCGCCTTCGAGATGGCGCGAGCGCTCCGCTCCCTCGCTCAGCCGGTCGGCGCCCTCGTCCTCATCGACACGCTCCAGGGCTCCCAGCCCGGGGCGGAAACCGGCGAGGACGAGGTCTCCCTGTGGATCGACCTGATTGCCGACCTGGCCGGTGCCGTCAGCGTCGATCGGGACGGCTGGTGGAAGGCTCTGCAGCCCCTCGATCACGAGCAACGGCTGGCCCACGTCGCGGCAGAGCTGACTCATCGTAGCCTCCTGCCTCCGGGGCTCGGCGCAGAGTACCTGGAAAGGATGCTCGGCGTGCACTTTGCGACCCGACAGGCCATCCGCTCGTACGAGCCGGTGTGGTCCGCGGGGGCCGGCACCCTTGTGAGGGCCGCCGCCACGGTCGAGAGACATGCGCAGTCCGTCTTCCCTCTCGAAAACACCTTCGGTTGGGCTCCCCTCTTTGGCGGCGGGCTCACGGTCCACGACGTGCCGGGCACTCATTACTCCATTCTCGAGAAGGATCGCGTGGCGGCCCTGGCGTCCATCCTCTCGGCTTTACATTCAGGTGACCATCGATGAAACTGATAAGATTTCTCCTTGAAGACTCCAGAAAAACCCTCCTCTTCGCCTCGATCTGCGGCATTCTGAGCGGCGTCGCAACGACGCTGCTCCTCGGCTTGATTCATCAAGCGGTCGATCCGTCACACGCCGGACAGGGTCGCGTCCTTGCCCTTCGCTTCCTTGCGGTCAGCCTGCTGTTCTTCCTCTCGACCCTGGGAAGTCACATCCCGTTGTTGTATCTCTCTGAAGGGGCCGTTCTCAAGCTGCGCCTCCGATTGGTGAGGTGCATCCTGAAGGGGCGCCTGCGTTATCTCGAGGAGTTGGGTGGACACCGGTTGTACGCTGCCCTGGCCGGCGATGTCGAGCGGATCACGAATGGTTTGGCCGTCGTCCCGGCCATCATGGTCAGCTGCGTCATCCTCGCCGGATGCCTGGTCTATCTAGGGTCTCTCTCATGGAAGGCGCTGGTCGCGCTCCTCGTCTTCATGGCGTTCGCGGTGAGCCTCTTCGGCACTGCGAACGGCTGGGCGGTGCGGCGCCTCACGAAGGCGCGCGAGATCGGAGACATTCTCTTCCGGCAGTTCCGGGCGGTCGCGGAGGGAACCAAAGAGCTGAAGCTGCACGCGCCGCGCAGAAAGGCGTTCCTCGATACGATGCTGCTTCCGGCAGCGGATCTGTACCGTCAGAATCGGATCGTCGGCTTGGCCGGGCTCGAGACCGCGAATGCGGTCGCCAGCCTGGGCTACTTCGCGGTGATCGGGTTCCTCCTCTTCCTGCTTCCGGTCCTGCAGGGGATCGGTGATGACGTGCTGCGCAGTGCGGTGCTGGTGTTCGTCTTCATGCTGGCTCCTCTGACCACCCTTGGTAACCACATGCACACGTTCTCACAGGCCGGCGTCGCGCTGAGGAAGATCGAGTCGTTGGGACTGGCGCTCGAAGAGAACGAAAGCCGGGAAAACCCCAGCGCGGCTCGCACGGCGGCCACGCGCGTCGACCGGGTGGCCTTGGACGGGGTCTTCTATACATACAGCGGCCGTAACGCCGACGAACGCTTCACACTCGGCCCAATCGACCTCGAGATCCTGCCGGCGGAGATCCTCTTCATCACGGGCGGCAATGGCAGCGGGAAGTCGACATTGGGCAAGCTGATCGTCGGTCTCTACGAGCCCGATGGTGGCTCGATCCGTCTGAACGATGAAGACGTGTCGGAATTAAATCGCGAATGGTACCGCCAGCACTTCACGGCCATATTCGGGGACTTCTATCTGTTCGAGCGGTTGCTGGGCATCGACGGAGACTCCCTGGACGAGAGGGCCATAGAGTACCTCGCGCAGCTGCGCCTCCAGGAGAAAGTGACGATCGAGAGCGGTAAGCTGTCGACGATCGATCTCTCGACCGGGCAGAGGAAGCGACTGGCTCTCCTGGTCGCCTACATGGAGGACCGTCCGATCTACCTCTTCGACGAGTGGGCCGCCGACCAGGATCCGCAGTTCAAGGAGATCTTCTATACGCAGCTCTTACCCGAGTTGAAAAGGCGGGGCAAGATCGTAGTGGTCATCACCCACGACGACCGCTATTTCTCGCAGGCGGATCGCATCTTGAAGCTCGCCGAGGGCAAGCTCGTCGTCTCCCAAGTCGCGGTCCTGTAGTCGCGGCCATGTTTGGATGAGCCACCACGAAAGTATGCTATGATGATTGCTGAGATTCTCCGAGCCTGCTTGTGATCCGACCCGGAGGATGCCTCACCGGAGATGCGTGGCGGGTCGGCCTCCGGTTCCTCACGCTTGAGAACGAATCCCCGGAGCCATCGAAACACCAGGGTTTCCCTCGCACCCGAAAATTCCCGGGGGTGACCCGGAAGGAGGATCCGTGGAGAATTTGATTCAAGATCTGCGCTATAGCTGGCGCCAAATGCTCAAATCGCCTGGTTTCACCTTGGCGATCCTGGTCTGCCTGGCACTTGGCATCGGCGCCAACTCGGCGACCTTCAGCTTCGCCAAATCGCTTCTCTCGCCACCCTCCGAGGTCAAGAATCCCGATCAACTCGTCAGGCTCTTCATCGAGAGCTCGAGCGGCCTCAAGTTCGGATCGTTTTCCTATCCTGACTACAAGGACCTGCGAGATCAAAACCAAGTCTTCAGTGAGCTCGCCGTAGACACACCAACACCTCTCCACATGAGCATCGATGGCCGGAACGAACGTTTCTGGGGATCCCTCGTCTCCGCCAACTACTTCAAGACGCTCGGAGTCGAGATCGCGAAAGGCCGCGGGTTCGAGCCCGCGGAAGACGCGGGCCCCGGCGCTTATCCGGTTGTCATCTTGAGCCATGGCTTTTGGGAACGGCGCTTCGGCAGCGACCCGGGAGTGCTCGGCAGCACGATCTCTCTCAATGGCCATCCCTTCACGATCATCGGCATCGCACCCGAGGGATTCTCCGGCTCGAATGTAGGCTTGCGCTCGGAGCTCTGGGTGCCGTTAATGATGTACCAGGTCATCATTCCCAATCGCGATATCGAGGCCCGTGGGCAGTTCTGGCTGAGCTACGTCATTGGACGGCTCAAGCCCGGCGTCAGCATTCAGCAGGCGAAAGCCGCGGTCGACGCCACCATGAGCCGGCTCAAGGAGGCTTATCCCGAGACCAACATCGGCAAGACCGTGGCCCTCTATCCAGAGGAGAGCGCAAGCCTCCATCCCATGATGCGGGGTGCTTTCATCGGTTTTCTCGGGCTGATGTTCGCGGTCGTCGGCTTCGTCCTTCTGCTCGCCTGCTCGAATGTCGCGGGGCTGCTCATGGCGCGCTCGGCGGTCCGTCGCCGGGAGGTCGCCGTACGCATGGCCCTGGGGATCAGCCGTGGGCGACTGATCCGTCAGCTCTTGACCGAAAGCGTCGTGCTGGCTTTCGGCGCAGGAATTCTGGGACTCCTGCTGAACCTTGTCCTCACGCGGGCACTCCAGTCATTCCAGCCTTCCTTCGACATTCCCATTTCGGTCGAACCGAAGCTCGATCTCGTAGTTCTCGGTTTTACGCTCCTCGTCGCCGTGTTCACCGGCATCCTTTTCGGGCTTGCCCCCGCTCTTCAGTTGACCCGGACCAACCTCGTCGCTTCGCTCAAGGAAGGCTCCCCGGCGTCCGGCTCCGCCAGCGTCTGGTTCCGCAAGGCCCTGGTGATCGGTCAGGTATGCCTGTCGATGATCCTCCTGCTCGGCGCCAGCCTGGCATTGCAGAGCTTCAAGAACGCGCATGACGTCGATTTCGGCTTTCGGCCCGATCACGTGCTCATCGCTTCGGTCGACCTCGATCTGCAAGGCTACAACGAGCAATCCGGACGCCAGTTCATCCGCACCCTGCGAGAGCGTCTCAAGGGGTTGCCGGGGGTCACGGCGGTGTCGTACGCGAACTCGATCCCTCTGTCGCTCAACCGCCAGCAGGCATTCGTGATCCCCCAGGGTTCCGAGCTTGTCGAGGGCTCGGACCGGCCGATCGTCGGCTACAACGTGGTAGGCCCCGACTATTCCACGGCCATGGGGACCTCGCTGCTCCAGGGCCGGGGCTTCTCGCCGGCCGACGGCACGAACGGCCCGCCAGTGGCGCTCATCAACGAGACCTTTGCCAAGAAATTCTGGCCCAATGAAAACCCGGTGGGCAAACGCGTCACCTCTTTCGGCGACGAGCTGCAGGTCGTCGGAGTCGTCCAGGACGGCAAGTACTTTTCCCTGGGGGAGGATCCCACTCCTTACCTCTACGTCCCTCTCGAGCGTTACTACCGGGGCAACCTGACGCTCATCGTCCGCTCCGCGTCCAATCCGTCCTCGCTGCTTGAGTCGGTTCGGCGGGAGGTCAACACCCTCGATCCCAAGCTCCCGGTCTACAACCTGAAGACTATGGACCAGCACCTGAGCGTCGCGTTGCTGCCAGCGCGACTCGCGGCGATCATCGTTTCACTCTTCGCGCTGCTGGCCCTCTTCTTGTCTTCCGTGGGCCTCTTCGCCATCGTCTCCTACTGGGTGAGCCAGCGGGCGAGAGAGATCGCGATTCGCAAGGCCATCGGCGCCACCCTGGGCCACCTCATGCAGCTCGTCCTCTGGCAGGGGTTATCCCTCGCAATCATCGGCATGGTGGTGGGCCTGACAATCGGGGCCGGTCTAGCGAGCCTGATCTCCGGGCTCCTCTACGGGATGCCTGGCAGTAGCCCAGGCCCGTATCTCACCGCCGCGGCGACCCTCCTGGTCGTGGTAGTGCTGGCCACTCTCCTGCCCGTGCGCAAGGCGGTCAGGGTCGATGTCGTCCAGGCGCTACGGGGAGAGTAGGTCCAGGGAGTCGAAGCCAGCCGAGTTGGAGCGCCGACGTCTCGTCCAAGCTCACGACGAGGCGTCGGCCCGGGATGCTGGCGATAACAGAGCACCGTGGGCAATGGGCAGGCGGGCCGAAGAGGGCCGGGCGATCAAGGCCGGAGCCGCGCCGACGCGGCGTTTCTCAAAAAGGACGGTCATGAGGGGAGCGTGGCGGCGCCGCTCAGGAGCCGTGATGCCCCACGGGATAGGGGACGACGCGCACGTCTCCGTGGACACTGTCGATGCGCAGCTCCGGGCCGCCGCGGCCCAGCGTGGTCTCGATGCGCGGTGCGCCGCGGTCGCCGTTCCCGGCCGCCTGGGGAAATCCTACTTCGATCGCGCCGCCCGTGGCGGCGCGCAGAACGAGGTTCGCGTCTTCCGGCAGCCAGATTGAGATGTCGCCGCTGCCGGAAGCGAACGACAGCGCCTGTTGCCAGGCCTTGCCGGACAGCTTCGCGGTAATGCCGCCCGTCTCGCTGCTTGCGCTTGCGTGCGCGGAGGTTTCGATGAGGACGTTGCCGCCGCGGGTGCGCGCCACGACGTCGCCCTTGTACTTGATCTCGGCGAGCCCGTCGCGGGTGGTGCCCTCCAGTCGTTTCCCCGGCGGAATGATGAGCGTCAGGTCGACGCGGCCGCGGGGCTTGGCCACGCGCGGCACGACTCTCACCACGACCGTCTCGGCGGCCTCCTCGACGAGGATCTCGAGCTCGTCCCGCGTCGTCCCGATCTTCTGGATCATGGCGGAAACGACGAGCCCGCCGCGCTGCGCCGTGCGCACCCGCAGGTCGCCCCATTCATTGGTGGCGAGGATGGCGCTCTGGGGTGTCTCCTCGGCGCGCCAGCGGAAGGAATCGAGCTCGAAGGCCTCGTCGGAGGTTCGCGGCGACGGCCGGGCGCAGGCCGCAAGCGTCGCCGCGACGAGGAGCACGCCGAGCTTGCGGCCTGGGGTTGCCCGCGCCACTGGGTGCCGGCCTTCTAATCCACGAGCCCACTCGGGCCCGGAGGCTGCCCCAGGGCAGCGCGCAGCCTGTCGAGGTCGCCGGCGCTCACGATCCCGTCACAGTTGAGGTCGGCGTCGTTGGGTCCGGTCGCGCCGAGCGCCGCCGTGAGCAGGCTGCGATCGGCCTTGTCGACGATGCCGTTGTTGTTGAGGTCGGCGTCGCAGTGGTTGCCGAACCCGTCGCCGTTGGTGTCGCACTGCGTCGCATTGGGCACCAGCGTGCAGTTGTCCCGGCTGTCGAAGACGCCGTCGAAGTCGGTGTCGCCACAGCCGGTGAAGCGGAAGCTGGCGACGCGCGTGTGCCAGGTGCTGTTGGGATTGACGTAGTTGTTGGTCGTCCAGAACGTGCAGTCATCCTCGGGATCGACCACCAGGTTCGCGTAGTCGCCCCAGCGGTTGGAGGCGTTGGACGCGGTGCTCTCGATGATGCTGATCTCCCCCTGGGTCAAGACGCCGAGCGGATCGCCGGCCAGCCTGCCGGTGTAGCGGATCGCGGGGAACGTGCTCGTGGAGCTGACACTGTAGGACAGCGCGATGTTGCCGGCTCCATCCATCGCGCTGGCGCCCATCCAGCGGTGCTCCGCGTCCGGCGCGTAGGTGCCTTCCTGGTACAGCGCCCAGTTGCCCCCGGGCGCGCGTCGCAGCTCGATCCAGCGGATGCCGCCGTGCTCGGCGCCGTCCACATCCGTGGCGAGGTTGCCCAGCAGCGTCTCGTGGCTGCCGAAGTTGCGATAGGCCCAGCGGAACATCATCACCTCACGCAGCGGGTCCAGGGTGACGTCGGTGTTGGGCTGAGGGAAACACTCGAACGCGCTCAGGCCACAGATCTCGGAGCTGAACTCCGCGACCGGGATGTTCATGGGCCCGCGCAGGGTCGTGTTCAGCGGGTTCTGGAAGTCGACGTCGTACTCCCAGATCTCGAGAAAATCCCGGTTCGGATCGTTGGCGCTCGGGTTGTGGACCTCGTCGTCGCGGTGACGGACCAGGAAGTTGGGCGCGCCCGCCGGCGGCGGCGTGCCACCGTCGTGGTCGGCGGGCGTGAACGCCTGGAAGCCGAAGCCGGTGAGCGGTGGCGGCGCGGGGATCGTGCGCTGAATGACGAGCGGCAGACCGTTCTCGATCGCGAAGCGGTCCAGGCCGTAGATGGCCGATCCGTCCGCCAGGTTCTCGTTGCTCGTCATGTAGTAGCCGTCGGACCAGATGCCGAACTTCGGGTAATCGGGCAGCACGGGAGTGGTGATGGCGTAGCCCATCCAGCCGCCGGTCACCGGATCGTCGGTCAGCGAGACGTACAGGCAGACCACGTTGTTCACCGCCACCGAGATCTCGGCCATCATCCACCGCTCGGCGAACGGGTCCCACATCACGATGGGATCGCTGAACCCCGGCCCGCAGGTCGGGGACAGGCTGGAGAGGGTCGTGGGCCCCGCGACGCGCTCGCCCGTCACCTTGTCGTGGACCACGAACACGCCGCCGAGGACGGTGTCGTTGTTGCCGTTGGTGGCCGCGATGATGTAGCGCTTGCCGACGTCGATGACCGGGTCGGACGGGTTGACGCCCTGGAAGTCGATGCCGTCGAAGTTGTGCAGCGGCCCCGTCAAGACCGGCGTGGGCGAGGTCTGATTGTCGTGACGCCGCTGCTGCACGCGCAGCGGATCTTCGGTCCAGCTCGGCGCGTTGACGGGCGGCCTGAGCTCGATGGGCCACCCGCGCTTGTCCGGAACGTCCTTGATCGAATCTCCGGGCTGCCATCCGCGCACCGTTGGCAGATCGCGCAGATCGCCACGGAAGAAAAACGGCTGGAAGGGACCGAGGGTGAGGGTGGACACCGGTTGCGTCGTTCCCCCGAGCTGCGCGAGCGCGGGACCCGCGGCCAGCAGGCTGGCGACGATCACCGTTGCGGCGGCTATCCCCATGACACTTCTTGCGACGATGCGGTCGAGCTGGTTCATGGTTCTCTCCGGTTGGACTTTTCCTTACGCCCCTTGTGGACGGGGCCCGCTCAGTATGCGCGGCGCGGGGGAGCGCGAGCATGGGGGAAATCCCTCAGCGAGACCCGGAGCTATCCCTCAGCCCGGCTTAGCTCAGCCGTGAACCGCCGGAGAGATGCCGAGGCCTCGGGCGAGGTCGGCCTCGAGCTCCCGCCAGCCCTGGAAGC
>DASVEF010000016.1:0-21355 GCA_036380715.1 Thermoanaerobaculia bacterium
AAATCGTCGATGGTCTCCCCTGCCTCAAGATACTCGAGCACGGTCTGGACCGGCACGCGTGTCCCGGCGAACACCGGCGTTCCCCCCATCACGTCAGGGCTGCAGGATATGATCGGTCGCTTCATCATAAGGGAAGAATAGATCCGATGGGTCGAGCATCAGGTCCACGTGCTTCAACGATCTTGCCATTGGCCTGTCCCTTCCTTCCAATTGTACTCTCTACCTCAGTCTAGAAGTAGGTGCCGGCCCCGGCTCCGCGTTCCGGGCTCGCGGCAGCCCGGCCGCTGCGCTCACAACCTTCCTCCCACCACCTCGGCCAGCCATCCTTTCAGATACTCCCCCTGGGGATGGGTGATGGCGACCGGATGGTCGGGCGCGGCGGCGAGGGGCTGGAGGAGGGCGACGCGGACGCCCGCTTCGACCGCGGCGGCGAAGAAGATCTGGCGGAAGAGCTTGGCGTCCACCGCGCCGCTGCAACTGAAGGTCAGCAGGAAGCCGCCGGGGGCGACCCGCTGCAGGGCCAGGCGGTTGAGGTCCTTGTAGGCGCGCGCCGCGGAGTCGAGGTCCGGCCGCTTGCGCACCAGCGGCGGCGGATCGCAGACCACCAGGCCGTAGGTCTCCGTGCGCTCCCGCAGGTCCTGGAAGACGTTCGCCTTGATCCACTCGGTCCTGCCGGCGTCGAGGCCGTTGCTCTCGTACTGCCGCGGCCCGCGCTCGATCAGCCGCGCCGAGGACTCGACGTGGGTGACGTGGACGGCGCCGCCGCGCAGGGCGTAGACCCCGAAGGCGCCCGAGTGCGCGAACAGGTCGAGCACGGTGCGGCCGCCGGCCAGCCGCTCGGCGAGACGCCGGTTCTCCCGCTGGTCGCAGTAGAAGCCGGTCTTCTGCCCTCCGGCCGGCTCGGCGGTGAAGCGCAGCCCCGACTCCAGGAACGGAGCCTCGGCCGGGACCTCGCCGGCGATCGTCTCGTCCTCCCCGGAGAGCCCTTCGGCCCGCCGGACCGGCACGTCGTTGGCCTGGACGATCGAGCTGCCCGGCAGCAGGTCGAGCAGGGCGGCGTAGGCCTCGCCGCGCAGCGCCTCCAGCCCGGCCACGGTCACCTGGCTCACCAGGACGTCGCCGAAGCGGTCCACGGTCCAGCCGGGCACGCCGTCCCCTTCGGCGTTGAGGAGGCGGTAGCCGGTGGTGTCCGGAGGAACGATGGATCGCCGGAGGGTCAGGGCTTCGGCCAAGCGGCCGGCGAAGAAGGCGCGGTCGGCCCGCTCGACCCCGGCGCCCAGCATGCGCACCCGGATCTGCGAGCGCGGGCTGTGGAAGCCGACGCCGAGGGGACGGCCCTGGCCGTCGAAGACCCGGGCGAGGGGAGCGTTCTGCGGGCCGGCCAGGCGCGCGACCGCGCCGGAGAAGATCCAGGGATGCCCGTCGCGGACCGCCTTCTCCCTCCCGGGCCGGAGGTGGACCTCGAGCTCTCCGGCCTCCACGCCGCTACCTGCCCGTTCCCGGGGCCGCGGACGCCACCACGAACGACGTGGTGCTGGTCTCGACCCCTCCGGCCGGATCGGTCAGGGTGACCAGCAGGAGGTACTCGCCGGGCTGGAGCGCGGGCGGCCGGAAGCTCGCCTCCAGCCGGTCGGGTCCGGCGGCGTCTCCCTGCCGGCCGAGCAGGCGGACCTCGCCGGGGCCGATCTCCTTACCGTCGGCGGTGAGCACCAGCGAATCGGCCTGCAGCCGGCCCGGCTTCAGGTGATAGCCGACGAGAGACATCCGGGCCTCCTGCCGCGGCTGCAACACCGGCAGGGCGGCCGGGATGTAGGGCTGCTCCTGGAGCATGAACGGATACGGGACGTCCTTCGGCGCCTCGGCCGTCTCGCGCACGAGGAGCCAGCGGTTGGTGGGCTCGGGGAAGAAGGGCTGCAGCAGCACCGGCCTGTCCGCGGAGAACGCCGGCACCTCCAGCGATGCCACGCGCAGGCCGGAGGCCCCGGTCTGGCCGTTGCGCACCAGGATGCGCAGCGAGTAGCTCCCGGTGGGCAGCCGCAGGTCGCCGTAGAGCTTGATGCCGCTCCCGCGGAGCGCCTTCTCGACTTTGGCGAGGTCGAGGCCGATCGTCTTGGCGAAGAAGTCCTGCACGGCTCCGTCCGGGGTCATCGCGTAGACGTAGATCTCGACCGGCAGCGTTCCCCCCTTGGAAGTCTGACCGGTCTGGCCGGCGAGCAGGCTCTTGCCGTCCACCTCGACCAGCACCGGCACGTAGGCCTTGCCGGGAGCGGCGAAGGGCGCGGCCAGCACGGAGGCGTCGATGGTGCCGCCCTCCTGGCCGCTCACCACTTGGCCGGCGGTCTCCAGGACCTTCTCCAGCCGGCTGCGCTGCGCGAAGGGCTTCGGAGCGTAATAGCCCGGGCGGTAGACCACGCGCGTGCCGCGCGAGGCGTTCTTCAGCTCCACGCGCAGCTTGTGGTAGTCGCCGTCGTGCTTCAGCCCCTCCGGCTGGTAGGAGAGGACGTAGGTGACGCTGGTCCGCTTGAGGACCTGCTCCATGGCGGTCGACAGGTCGTTGAAGTTGCGGATCAGCTCGCCGCCGGTGGAGTCGGCCATCATGAAGAGGCTCTCCTGGCCGGGGGTCTTGCCGACGCCCTCCTCGGCGCCGTAGGCGCGCAGGCCGCCGATGTCCACGGCCTGAATCACGCAGTCGGCGCGGCGCAGCTCTTCCAGCATCCTCTCGACCTCGCGGCTGATCCGCGTATTGCCGTAGCGGACGTCCGGGTTGACCTTCCAGATCGCGCCCGAGGCGGCGTCCTCGTTCATCTGCTGGATCTCCGCGTCGTCCTGGGTCCCCAGCATGAGCTGGCTGTCGAACCCCTCGGAGAGGAAGATCACGTGCTTGCGCCCCTTGACGCTGCCGATCCTCTGGGCGAACTCGCCGATGGCGCGCGAGAAGGCGGTCACGCTGTTCTGCTGCGACTCGTTCGCGGCCTGCTCCGCCGAGGCCACCAGGGAGTCGACCCATTCGTTGCCGGCCGCGCCGATGCCGGAGCTCGCGCTGTCGCCCTCCGCGCGGCGTCCGCTGGCGCCGCCCGTCCTGCCGCCGCCGCCACCCCCACCGCCGCCGCCGTCCCCGGCGAAGACGAGCTGGAGCGGATCGGCCGCGCGCTCGACATAGCCGAGCTGGTCCAGGGCGGCCTCGATCTGCCTGCGGTCGGAGGTGAAGCCGAGGATGAGCTGCGGCCCCTTGGACGCCCGGTAGGTGGCCACCGCGGCCAGGTCGGTCGGGTGGAGCCCGGACTTGAGGAGCCGCTGGGCCGCCTCGCGCGCCTTGGTGTGCGAGGCGGCGTTGGCGAACGACATGTCGAAGAGCAGCAGGAAGCGGCGCCGCGCCGTGAACGGCACGCGCTGGGGAGCGGCGGCCGGCTTCCCGGGCGCCGGCTCCTCGACGGTGGTGAGGTCGAGGATCTCGAAGCCGGTGATCGGCTGCTTCTTCCGCCCTTCATAGATCTCGAAGTCGGCCGCGGTGAGGCCGCGCACGGGCTCACCGTCGCGGATCACCTGGACCGGGACCTCCACGACCACGACGTCGGTCGACTCCGTGAAGGTCTGGGAGGAGGGGGACTGGGAGACGAGCGGGAGAGCGGCGGCTCCCAGACAGGCGGCCGCGGCGAGGAGCCGCCAGGAACGGAGACAGTGCTTTTTCATGACGGCTCCTCGCCTGCGCCAACAGGTCTACCGGGTCGCGCCCTGTGCCGCGGCCGCGATCACGAACGGCGTGGTGCTGGTCTCTACCGCTCCCGTGGAGTCGGTCAGGGTCAGCAGCAGGAGGTACTCGCCCGGCTGGAGCGCGGGCGGCCGGAAGGTGGCCACCAGACGGTCCGAGCCCTCGGCGCCGCCGCGGCGGTCGAGCACGCGGACCTCGCCGGGGCCGATCTCCTTGCCGTCGGCGGTGAGCACCAGCGAGTCGGCCTTGAAGTCGCCCGGACGGAGGTGATATCCGACGAGCGACATCCGGACCTCCTGCTGCGCCTGCAGCACCGGCCGGGCGGCCGGGATGTAGGGCTGCTCCTGGAGCATGAAGGGATAGGACACGTTCTTGGGCATCTCGTTGGACTCGCGCACCAGCAGCCAGCGGTTGGGCGGCTCGGGGAAGAAGGGCGGCAGCAGGAAGGCCTGCCCGGTCGGGCCGAAGGCCGGCACCTCCAGCGTCGCCACCCGCAGGCTGGACGCTCCGTTCTCGCTGTTGCGCACCAGCACGCGCAGCGAGTAGGACCCAGGCGGCAACCAGAGGTCGCCGTAGAACTTCAGGCCGCTCTGCTGCAGCGCCGGCCCCACCTTGGCGAGGTCGAAGCCGAGGGTCTTGGCGAAGTAGTCCTGCACCTCGCCTCCGGCGTCCATGGCGTAGGCGTAGATCTCGATCGGCAGCGTCGCGCCCGGCTTGCCGCCGATCAGCCCCTTGCCGTCGATCTCGATGAGCACCGGCACGTAGGCCCTCTCGCCGGGAGCGGCGAAGGGGGCCGCCAGCACGGAGGCGGCGACCGTCCCGCCGTCCCGGCCGCTCACCAGTTGGCTCGCGGCGTCCAGAGCCTTCTCCAGGCCGGAGCGCTGGGCGAAGGGCTTCGGGGCGTAGTAGCCCGGACGGAAGGAGACCCGCGTGCCGCGCGGCGCGTTCTTCAGCTCGACGCGCAGCTTGCGGTAGGCGCCGTCGTGCTTGACCCCGTCGGGCTGGTAGGTGAGCACGTAGGTCACGCTGGTCCGCTGCAGCACCTTGCCCATGGCCTCGGACAGGTTGTTGAAGTTGCGGATCAGCTCGCCGCCGGTGGAGTCGGCCATCAGGAACAGGCTTTCCTGGCCGCCGGCCGCCGCCTTGACACCGGCCTCGCCGCCGAAGGCGCGCAGGCCGCCGATGTCCACGGCGTGGATCACGCAGTCGGCGCGGCGCAGCTCCTCGAGCATCTTCTCGACCTCGTTGGTGAGGTGGGTGTTGCCGTGCCGGTTCGTGGTGTTGACGTTCCAGTACGCTCCGCGCTCCACGGACTCGTCCATGGTCTGGGTCTCGACGTCGTCCTGGGTGCCCGTCAGGAGCTGGCCGTTGAACCCCTCGGAGAGGAAGATCACGTACTTGCGCCCCTGGATGCTCCCCAGCATCTTGGAGAAGTCGGCGAGGGAACGCGAGAACCCGGTCACCTCCCGGACGTCCTGCTCCATCGCCGTCTGCTTGTCGGCCGATCGCGAGAGCTCGCCGAAGTTCGGGATCGACCCGATCGAGACCGTCGAGGTCGCGCCCACGGGGCTTTCGTTGACCGCGCCTCCGCCATCCTCCCGTTCCGTGCGCCGGCCGCCCGGCGGGCCCATGTCGATGGCGCCGCTCGTCAGCAGCTCGACGCCGCCCAGTCCGAAGGGGGGGCCGGAGACGAGCCGCAGAGGATCGGCGTTGCGCTCCATGGCGCCGAGCTTGTTCAGGGCATCTTCCACCTGGCGGCGGTCCGAGGTGAAGCCCAGGAGGAGCTCGGGACCGCGCGAGCGGCGGTAGGTGGCCACGCCGATCAGGTCGGTCGGATGGAAGGACGTGCGCACCATGTCCTTGGCCGCGTCGCGGGCCTTGGTGAGCGCGGCGTTGTCCGAGAAGGACATGTCGAAGAGCAGCAGGAAGCGGCGGCGCGCCGCGGCGGGCACCTTGGCCTTGGCGAGCTTGAGCTCGCCCGGGCCGGCCTCCAGCGTCGCGAGGTCGAGGACCTCGAAGCCGGTGATCGGCTGCCTCTTCTTCCCCTCGTAGACCTCGAAGTCGGCCGCGGTGAGGCCGCGCACGGGCTGGCCGTCGCGGATCACCTGCACCGGGACCTCCACGGCCACGACGTCGGTCGCCTCCGTGAAGCCCTGGTTCGCCGGCGGCTGCGCCGAGGCCTGCGTCGAGAGGGATCCGGCGGCGGCGAGGCACAGGGCCGCGCCGAGCAGCCGCCGGAGACGGATGGAACGGATGCCAGAGTCGAATCTTTTCATGGCTCTCCTCCTGATTCTCCGGGGGCCTAGCCGCTCGTCGCGGCGCCCACCACGAAGGGGGTTGTGCTGGTCTCGGCCTGGCCGGCCGCGTTGGTGACGGTCACCTGAAGCACGTACTGTCCCGGTTGAAGCTGAGGCGGCCGGAACGTGGCGATCAGACGGTGCGGCGAGCTCCCGGGCTCGCTCTCGACGAGCTGGATCTCCGCCGGGCCCACCTCGCGCCCGTCCGGTGTCAAGACCTTGGACTGCGCCTTCAGCTCGCCGGTTCCCAGGTTGTAGCCGACCAGGGCCATCTGCGCCGCCTGGCCGCTGGCCAGCACCGGCCGGGAGGAGGGGATGTACGGCTGGTCCTTGAGCATGAAGGGATAGGGCACCTGCTTCTGCTCGCCCCGCGGCGCCTCGCGCGCCAGCAGCCAGCGGTTCGCCGGCTCCGGGAAGAAGGGCGGCAGCAGCACCGCTTCGGCCTGGGCGAACTGCGGCACCTCGACCGGCACCACCCGCAGGCTGGACGCCCCGGTCACCCCGTTGCGCACCAGCACGCGCAGCGAATAGCTGCCCGGCAGCAGGTCGAGGTGGCCGAAGAACTTCAGGCCGGTCTGCTTCAGCATCGCGCCCGCCTTGGCGAGGTCCAGGGGGAGCGTCTGGGTGAGGAAGTCGTGGACCGCGCCGGTGTCGTCCAGAGCGTAGACGTAGACCTCGGTCGGCAGGCCCGTGCCCTGGGTGTTGGCGAGCAGCGACTTGCCGTCGACCTCGATGAGCACCGGCACATAGGCCTTGTCGCCCGGCACCTGGAACGCCGCCGCCAGCACCGAAGTGACGATCGACCCCTCCTCCTCGCCGCTCATCACCTCGTTGGCGGTCTGCAGGAGCTTTTCGAGCGGGCTCTGCTGCTTGTACGGCTTGGGCGTGTAGTAGCCCGGCCGGTGCACCAGCCGCGCTCCGCGCGGCGCGTTCTTCAGCTCCACCTTGAGCTTGCGGTAGGAGCCGTCCCACTTGATGTCGTTCGGCTGGAAAGTCAGCACGTAGGTGACCGCGGTGCGGCGCAGCATCTGGCCCATGGCCGCGGACAGATCGTTGTAGTTCTCGTAGATCTCGCCGCCGGTCCCCTTGGCCATCTGCAGGAGGCTGTCCTTGCCCCCCTTGCGCTGGAAGCCCTGGTCGTTGCCGGCCCGCAGGCCGCCGATGTCCACGGCCTGGATCACGCAGTCGGCGCGGCGGAACTCCTCCAGCATCTTCTCGATCTCGTTGGCCGTCTTGGTGCTGCCGAAGCGCTCCTCGGAATTGACGTTCCAGATCTCGCCGGCCTGAGCGGACTCGCTGATCTCGGTCTGCCGCTCCGTGTCCTGGGTCCCCTGGACGAGCGAGCTGTCGAAGCCCTCGGAGAGGTAGAGCACGTACTTGCGCCCCTCGACCGAGCCCATCAGCTTGGCCAGGTCGGACAGCGAGCGGGTCAGCGCCGTCACCGCGGCCCGCTGGATCTGGTCGTTGCTGCGCTCCGAAGCCACCGTGTACTCCGTGAACGTGTCGATCAGCGCCGCCTCGATGGCCGCCCGCCGGTCGGTGGCCTGGGATTCGTTGCCGCCGGTGGGCACCTGGCCCGCGGTCGCCTTGGCCTCATTCAGGACCAGGCGCAGCGGGTCGGCGGAGCGGTCGAGGAGCTGCGGCACGCCGAGCGTGTCGATCGCCGTGGTGATCTGCCGCCGGTCGGCGGTGAAGCCGAGCACGAGCTGCGGCCCCGTGGCGTTGCTGTACGTGGCCACCGACACGAGGTCGGTCGGGTGGAGGCTCTTGACCAGGCCCTTGGCCGCGTCGCGCGCCTTGACGATCGATTTGGGCTCCGAGAAGGAGAGGTCGAACAGCATCAGGAAGTGGCGGCGGCCGGCGGACGGCACGCTCGCGTCCTCCGCCGGCTGCGCGGCGGTGGTGATGGACAGGTCGAGGACCTCGACGCCGGTGATCGGTTGCCTCTTGCGGCCGTCGAAGATCTCGAAGTTTTCCGCGGTCAGACCCCGTACGGGCTCGCCGTCCTTGACCACCTGGACCGGCACCTCGACGACCACCACCTCGGTGGTCTCCGAAAACGTCTGCGCCACCGCCGCCGAAGCGGCCAGCGCGAGCCCGAGCCCCAGGGCCGAGAGCCAAGGGGTCCGCAGCCTCACCTTACACATGGAAGCTCCTTTCTTCCCGCGGGCAGCCCTCGCGCCGCGACGGGTAAGCGTCTCTCCCCCAAACCAAAAAAAGGATCAACGAATCAGTTGATCACTTGAAACGGCAGAGAATTCATCTCCTTGTGACCCGTCCGCGGATCGGTCACCGCGACCTGCAGGACGTAGTTGCCCGCGTTCAGCCCGCTGGCGTCGAACGTGGCGAGCACCTTGTCCAGGCCGTTGATGCCGGTCGTGGTGCGCTCGACCATCGCCAGCCGGCCGCCCGGCGAGGTCGTACCGTCGGCCGCCAGCACCTTCCCCTGGAGCGACAGATCCCCTTGGCCGAGATTGTACGCCACCAGGCAGAGGCGCGCCTTCCCCTCGGAGCGCAGGACCGGCTTGGCCGAGGGCACGTACGGCTCGCCGGCGATCGTGAACGGGTAGACGACCGAGCCCTGCTGGCCGGCCTCCTCCGACGTCTCGCGCACCAGCAGCCACTTCGACCCCTGCTCCATGAAAAACGGAGGGAGCAGGACCGGCTGCGCCTGGTCGTAGGAAGGGACCTCGACGCGCACCGACTCCACCGCGGTCCGCCCGTTCTGGGCGTTGCGCACCAGCACGCGCACCAGGTAGCTGCCGGGCACCAGGTCGAGATGGCCGTAGTACTTGAGGCCCGACTCCTCGAACGCCTTGCGGCTCTTGCCGAGGTCGAGCCCCACCCGCTGGGTGAAGAAGTCGCGCATCTGGTGCTGCGAGTCGCTGGCGTAGGCGTAGATCTCCACGTTCAGCTTGTCGTCCTTCTGCCCCTCGAGCAGGGCGCGCCCCGCGATCTCCAGGATCACCGGCACGTAGGCCTTCTGCGGGGTCGACCGGAACGGCGCGAGGAGCACGCTCATGCCGAGGTCGCGGCGCGGCGTGGCGGTGGCGATGCTGTCCGACGCCAGCAGGTTCTTCTCCAGCGGAGCGAGCTCCTTGAACGGGCGCGGCGCGTAGTAGCCGGCGCGGTGCGACAGCCGGGCCCCCTGCGGGAGCTTGGCCTTGACCCGCAGCCGGCGGTACGCGCCGTCGGTCTTCAGATCCGAGCGTTCGAAGGTCAGCAGGTAGGTGACGCTGGTGCGCGTGAGCAGCCGCGCGAGCTGGTCGCCCAGGTTGTTGGCGTCCTTGAACAGCTCGCCGCCGGTCTCATTGGCGAGATAGAACAGCGCCTCCTCGCCGCTGGTCGCGCGCCGGCCCGTGGCGTCGACGCCGCCGCGCAGCCCGCCGACGTCGACCGCCTGGATCACGCAGTCGGCGCGCCGGAACTCCTCCAGCATCCGGTTGACGTCGCTCTGCAGGCCGGTGTTGCCGTAGCGCATGTCGTTGTCCACCAGCCAGGTACGGCCGCTGGCGATGTTGGCGTTGTCGGTATCGCTTTCGGCGTCCGTGGTCTCGCGGCCGACCAGGAGCCGGCTGTCGAACCCCTCGGAGAAGAAGACCACCTGCTTGCGCCCCTTGATCGCGTTGAGCGAGCGGGCCATCTCGGCCAGCGCCCGCGTGTAGCCGGAGAGGCGCGACACCTCGAAGGAGCGCTCCGTGCGGTCCGCGGCGTTGCTGATGCCCTGCAGGTATTCGTAGATCATCTGGTCGCGCTGGCTCTTGATCCCTTCCGTGTCGCCGCCGCCGGCCACGGAGGCCGAGGTGGCGCTGAAGCCGGTCACGTCGTCGTCGATGAGGAAGCGCAGCGGGTCGGTCTTGTCGGCCATCAGAGAGCGGCGCATCCCCAGGGTGTCGACGGCGCGCGCGAGCTGCGCCCGGTCGGGAGTGAACGTCACGACCAGCTTGGGGCCGGTCTCCAGCGAATAGGTGGCGACCGCCGCCAGGTCGGACGGATGCAGCTTGTTGAGCAGGAAGTCGCGGGCGGCGAGCCGGGCGCGCAGGATCGAGGTCGGGTCCGAGAACGTCAGGTCGAAGAGGAACAGGAAGTGGCGCCGGGCGCTCGATCCGAGCTCCTCGAGGCGGGCGATGGAGGAGGCCGCCTTTTCGGGCTCCTGCGCGGCCAGGTCGATCACCTCGAAGCCGGTGATCGTCTGCTTCTCGCCGCCGTCGAAGACCTCGAAGGCCTCCGCGGTCAGCCCGCGCACCGGCTGGCCGTCGCGGCCCACGACGTTGACCGGGACCTCCACGGCGACGACCTGGGACGAGCCTTCGAACCTGTCGGACCGGTCGGGCTTGCCGCTCTGTCCAGCCGCCGGGCCGGCGAACGTCAGGGGGAGCAAAGCCAGGGCCAGCGGAGAAGCGAACTGGCGGAAGCGTTGGAGCGAGCTCATTGAAACCTCCTTCGAGCTACCGGCTCATGGTACTACCGCCTTGGCCCCGGGAGGTAGCCGGGCGGTAGAATTCTCTATGGTACCTCTTCCGGGGCGTAACAGGGGCGAAACCGTGCGCACCGGCCCCTTACCCCGCTCCGGCCCGGTGAATGTGAGTCCCTCCCTGGCAGAGATCGGTTCTCTGGATAGACTGCGCGCTACCTTACCGAGGCTTCTGCTGCGAGCTGCCCCCACTGTAGAGACGCCCCGTGGGGCGTCTCCGCAGCGGCGGAATCCTTCCAGAGACCTCAGCGGGTCCGCGGTTCATCCGATGTCTTCTGGAATGGGCCTTGACCCACTGACAGATCCGTGCCCTTCCCCAGCGGGCTGCCTTCGGATCGGAGGAGACGCCCCCGGGGCGTCTCTACAGTGGGCCAGCTTCCTCTATGGAGCGCCGAGCCCGAACAGCTCGTTGGTGTCGAGGATCACCACCTTGGCGCCGCGCCGCTGCGACTGCTCGACCAGGTCCGCGGTGCCGCCGGGACCGTCGCCGGCCTTGCCATTCCAGAGCGCGATCAAAGTGACCTCCTGCTCCTGCTCGGCCAGTGCGTTGTGCAGCATCCACAGGCTGTTGCGCTGCCAGATCGTGTACTCGTCGGCCCGCTCGGCCAGCCAGGCGGGGAGATCCTTGGAGTTGGAGAGCTCCCGCATCTCCTTCTCCTCCTCTTTCTTGTCGTGGAGCCGGTTGAAGCGCTCCACCCACTTCGGACCCGCGGACTGGACCGACTCGACGATGTACTCCTCCCTCGGCAAGGCGAGGTAGAGCCGCGCCGGGATCCCGAGCTCGGCGCAGACCTCGTGGAACAGGATGTCGCCGCCGCTGGCGCCGCCGGCGATGCCGTAGGCCACGGGCGCGAGCGCCTGCTCCTCCTCGATGGCCTTGCGGATGGCCTGGCGGGCGACGTCCTCCTTGTTCGGCGGGAAGCGCGGCTCCTCCCGGCCGGGCTTGTCGATCATGTGCCCTGTGAAGAGGAGGATCCGCTGCCGCTTCTCCTGGGGCGGCTTGGGCGGGGGTGCGGCGGGCATCTCGGCCAGGGCCGCGGCCACGTTCCCAGGCAGCACGCCGAGCTGCTGGTAGAGCACGAGTTGGGTCCGCGCGGCGTCGATGGCGAAGTCCGGCGCGCCGGTCAGGGCCTTGCGATAGGCGTTCGCCACCTTCTTGGGGCGGTCCGACGTGAGGCAGCAGAGGTCCGCCTCGCTGATGTCCACCCAGACGTCGGTCTTGCGCTCCCGGTCAAGCCGCTTTTGGGCCGCATCGATGGAAATCTCCACGGCCGCCGCCAGCTTCTGAAACTGCTCCTGGCGCTTCTCGAGCTCGCGCTCGGCGTCCTCCTCCTCGTCGAACGGCTCGGCCCAGACATCAGGCAGGGCCGTGGCCAGCTCGATCAGGACCTTGAGCAATCCGAGCGCGTTAAGGCCGGAGTAGAAGTGATTGAGCGCCTCATCGAAGGCGTCGGCATAGGCGGTCAGGGACTGCTGCAAGCACGGCGAGCGCAGGGCCTCCTCGCGCTGATTCTCGGGCGGAAGGCCCTTCCAGTCGTTCCGCCAGTTCGCCTTGGCATTGCGAGCCAGGAGAGACAGGGCCTCGGCCCTGTCCTGACCGGCCACGTCGGCCCGTTTAAGCACGCGTCTGATCGCCTGGTCGCAGCGCGTGAGGTCGTCCAGGCGCTGATAAATGGTGCCGAGCAGGGTATTCGCCTCCAGGTCTTCGGCGTTGAGGTCCCGGACCGCCTCCCAGGTGTCGCGCGCGCCTTCGAAGGCCTTGAGGCGGAACTGGGCGCGGCCGACCACTCGTAGCCCCTCGCTCTCCCAGTCGAAGCCCCTCACCTCGGCCGCGAGCAGCTCGAGGTCGCCCAGGCGCCTGCCGCTGGTGGCGAGCTCCACCTCCTCGACGAAATCCGCCGGCACGGCGAGGAACTTCGAGCGGTCCTGCGGCTTCATGTTGGGCAGCGAACGGAAGACCGGGCTGTCCTGGTCGGGAGACGCCAGGGTCTGCTTCAGGGCTCTGATCAGGAGCGGCAGGCTCGCAGCCGGATCGTTCTTGTCGTAGACCATGTAGCGGTCCGTCTGCAGGTCGAACGGATATTTATCTCCATCGCAGCGGAGCAGGAACGTGCGCTTTTCCTGCAAGGAGTGGCGGATGCCCAGCTCATAGAAAACGTTCGCATTGTGAATCGAAAGATCGGCCACGACGAGGTCCGCCGTGAGCAGGCGCTGGAACATGTCGGTCCGGATGTTGCCCTGCTTGAGGATCTCGCCCGTGGTCCGCCCCCTGGCCCCCACGGCGTCGAGAGCGGGAGAGATCAGCTCCTTCTCGACGCGCTCGAAGTCGATCTCGCTCTTGACCCCGAAAGGGCGGACGATGAAGGCTCGCAGCCTGCTCTCACTGGCCATCTCTGTCTCTCCTCATGCGAGATCCTGCACGAAGGGCCCGAAGTGCTCGATCTTCACCTCGTCGCCGACCCTCTGGCCGATGCGCCGGAGGTCGGCGATGTTCTGGACGGAGTCGAGACGGCTCACCGCCGCCGGATCGATGTCGCCCATCCCCCAGGCGTTGAGCGACTTGCTGGTCAGCTCGGCGTTGTAGCGGGCGTAGAGGAAGGCCCGGCCGAGATCCTGCTCCAAGGGTTCCTGCGGGATCATGTCGCCGAGCTCGCGGTCGATGGGGTCGCCATAGACGCAGCGTCCCACCATGCGGCAGTTGATGTCCTGGTCCACCTGCGCGCCGTACATCAAGGCCCCGGGGATGCCGGCCAGGTTCGAGACCGCGTTCTGGCCTGGAGACGAGGCGTCCGCGCCGAGGGTCGGGGCCGCGCCGGTGCCCACCGAGATCAGCAGCAGATTGCGCTCTCCCTTCTTCCACTCCAGCTTGTATCCCGGCTCTGTGGCCATGCGGTAGAGGAGGAAGGAGGGATTGTTGTAGGGCGTCATGCCGCCGTCGACGAAGACGAAGTGCTTCGCGGGATCGTTCGGGTCCCAGCGCAGGACCTCGGGAGCGAAGAAGATGGGCGCCGCCGTGCTGGCGCGGACGAGCTGCCAGAGCGGGATGCACAGATTGCAGTCGGGCCGCTCGGGGAGGTTGTACTTCGCCAGCGGGTTGCTGCTGATCGGCCATGGCGAGTCGGTCGTGACGTTGCGGGTGACGATCAGGAGCAGGCACTTCAGGTGCTGCGGGAAGAGATCGGTCTTCTCTCCATACGTGGCCTGCAGCTCCTTGGCCAGCGGCTGCGACTCGTAGAGGTAGCGCAGGCGGTTGAGGATGAACGACTTGTCGAACATGGCGGGGCCGGTCTGGATGTAAAAGTCGCGCAGCTCCTGGGCCGACATGCCGCGCGCCAGGCCGGCCGCGATGATCGCGCCCGTGCTGGTGCCGGCGATGTAGTCGAAGAACTGGCAGAGCCGGAACGACTCGCCCTTGCCGGTGGCGTCCGCCAGGAGCTTCTCCATCTTGCATAGCACTTCCAGGGTGAGCACCCCTCGGATGCCGCCGCCGTCCAGGGCGAGCAGCCGGTGCGGGCGGTCCGAGTCCTTGTAGCGCTCGTAGAGACTCCCCCAGAGCTGCTGCTTCCTGTCCTGGTTGAGGCTTTCCACCATGGCTCTTCCTCCCCGAGAAGGCTGGATTGTTCAGCGATTTCTGAAGCCTACCGCCGTCCGGGGGGAAGGTCAATGGACCGTTGTCGCGCAGTTCCTGGGCGCCTGGCCGGGTCCGCGAGGCGTGCTCGCTCGATCAGACCGCGATGGGAGCCGCGAAGAGCGGGGCAGGCGTACAGCCCGCGGGCGAGGCGTCAGATCTGCCAGACGTGGGAGCAATCGAGGAAGGTTCGGCGAAGCAGGCCGGCCCGTGACGGGGCACTTTTTCAACCCAGCCTACTCGGTTGGAGTCTTGCCCAGGACCTCTACCTCCGGTGCAGGCACCAACTTTTCAGGGTGCTCCTTCTGCAGTTCCATGAGATAGGCAACCAAACGATAAGGGTCGTGCCCGAAGCGTTCCGAAATCCGGTGGCGCACCTCCCGGATGGCGGCGATTTCCTCTTCACCCTGGTCGACCGATGTATCAAATTCCTGGCTCATGGCTTTTCACCCAGCAATTCCAACGGAGTTGCCAGCACAGGCACATACAGACCGAGCAGGTTGTTGACTCGGCGAATGTGGCCAAACTTGTTGGCATTCGCCAAGTGCTGACAATTCCAAGTTACCAGAAACTCGCACTTGTGGAAAGAGGCCAGGGCGAGGTGAAGCGCATCGAAGGAGGGGTCAGCCGGCATGAGCCGGTGCTGCACATATGCTTCGACGATCTCCGCCACTGCCGGCGTGATCTCAAGCAGCGGAAGCTCCTGGGCCAGCGCAAGGGCAGCCTCGCGGCTCGGATACTCGCCATTCCGCAGCTCAAGAAGCACTGCTTCACTTGTCACCAGAGTATAGCGCTCGAGCCCTTTCGCCCACCAGCGATGGGTCCAGACGCGGCGAGCCAGCGCTTCGGCCGAGGCGGAGCCTTACCGCCGCGTGAAGATCACCTTCGCCGGGTTTCCCTGCGCGATCGAATTCTCCGGCAGGCGGGAGGAGACCACGGAGTTGGGGGTGACGATGGTTCCGGGGCCGATGTCGGCGCCGTCGAGGATCACGCAGCCGGCGCCGATCCAGACGTTGGCGCCGATGCGGATGCCCTTGGGGGAGACTTTCTCCTGCAGGCGGATGGGGACGTCCAGGCGGTCGTAGCGGTAGTTGTTGCCGATGATCGAGACGTTCGGGCCGATCAGGCAGTCGTCCCCGATGGAGGTGCCCGCGGTGTGGGAGGTGATCACGCAACTGTTCGAGATCTCGACGTGGCTGCCGATGTGCAGCGGGCCGTCCTTGGACTTGATCTTGGTGAAGGAGCTGACGACCGACTTGCGGCCGACGCGCAGGTTTGGCGTGATCTCCACCTCCGCCTTGGGGCTCACCATGCAGCCGTACTTCAGATACGCCTGGATCGTGACCACGAAGCCGGGCGTCAGGAAGCGGCGGATCAGGGTGCCGATGTCCATCAGCCCTGGAGACGGCCCGCGATGCGTTCCCGGATGACGCCGTAGCGCGACATCTCCTCGACGTCCTTCATCGTGAGCTTGACCCCGAACGCCTCCTCCAGCGCGGTGACCAGCCGCAGGTGGCTCAGGGAGTCCCAGGACGAGGCCTCGTGCCGGCTGAAGTTGTCGTCAATGACCCCCGGATCGAGGTCCAGGACCTCGGCCATGACCCCCTTGATCCGGGTCTCGAGCTCCAAAGCTGTGCCCATGTGCGCTCCTCCTCTACGCCCGGCGGAAACGAGACGGCAGACACTCCTGGCCGTATCGCGGTGACATGCAAGGGATGGGCCGGGAGAAGCCGGGCGGCGCGGTGAACGGCTGAAGGTCCCAGCGAGCGCGTGGCGGCCTCCAACGAGCTGTTGGAGCGCCCGACGACTCGTTTCCGCGCGCCAACGACTCGTTGGGGCGTCCAACAGCTCGTTCCGTGCTCCGACGAGTCGTTGGAGCGTCCAACAGCTCGTTTCCGCGCCCCAACGAGCCGTTGGACCGCGCAACGGCTCGTTTCCCGCGTCCAACGACTCGTTTTGCCGCCCAACCACTCGTCGGAGCGCGCAACGGCT
Organism: Thermoanaerobaculia bacterium; assembly: GCA_036380715.1. Lineage (GTDB taxonomy): Bacteria > Acidobacteriota > Thermoanaerobaculia > Multivoradales > UBA5704 > UBA5704. The sequence continues at coordinate 16,101 of DASVEF010000016.1, forward strand.
CCGTGGTCCCCTGAAAGCGGTCCATGCCCCGGCTAACGGCGGTTCGTCGTCCCTCGACGACACCTCGTTGTGCGCGGACAGCAGAATGTTCCCTGCGACCGCGCCCCAGGCTCCGGTGACAACGCGGCAGCGTCTCCAGGCATCGTCTCAAGATCTCCAGAAATCGGGCCAGCGTCTGGAGGCATCGTGTCGGTGTCCGCAGACATCGGTCAGGATCTGGCGACGACGCGGCGGCGTCTGCGGACATCATCTAGAAATCTCCGGACATCGAGCCAATGTCTGGAGACATCGTGACGATGTCCGGAGAAGTCGGCGTAGATCTGGCGACAACGCAACAGCGTCTGCAGACATCGTCCGGAGATCTCCAGATATCAGGCCAGCGTCCGGAGACATCGTGACGATGCCCGGAGATATCGGCCGGGATCTAGAGACGATGCGACAGCGTCTGCAGACATTGCCTGGAAATCTCCGGACATCGGGCCAATGTCTGGAGACATCGCGACGATGTTCGCAGCAGGTGGCGTAGATCTGCAGACGGCGTGACGGCTTCTCCAGGCACTGTCTGGAAATCTCCAGACATCAGGCCGGTGTCAGGAGACATCGTGACGATGTCCGCAGAGATCAGCGTAGATCTGCAGACGACGTGGCAGCGTCTCCAGATATCGTCCGCAGATCTCCAGATCGTGAGTCAGCGTCTGGAGACATGATGGCGATGTCCGCAGACAGGGACCGAGATCTCCAGACCTCGGACCGACGTCCCGAGACATCATGGCAACGTCCGCAGACATCGGACCGAGCTCTCCAGACAAAACGGCGATATCTCCAGACATTGCACTGATGTCTCCACACCGTAAGCCAATATTTGGAGACATAGCGCCGTTGTCTGCTGGAATCGGGCCGACGAGGAGGCAGCGCTGGAGCGGCTCCAGCGGATCTGGTCCAGGATCTTGGGACCGATCGGCGTCCTCTTCCCGTTAGGAACCGCCCTTCGGAGACTCCCCCGCAGGAGGAGGCTCAGTCATCGGCACGTTTCGAGTTGGCGTTCTGGGTCAGAGAGCCGTGAGGCCAACTTCGGCAGTTGTTAAACGTCCGCGGTTTCGGTTCGCTGATTGGTGCCGGGCGGAGAGCTCTCGACCGCGCCGCCGTGCACCGGCTTGCACGGAACTTAACCCTTGGTTAATGTTTGTGCAGTGAGTACGACCGCCACGACCCACCAAAGCGACAAACGCCGGCTCTTCATCACGGCGGGAGCCGACCACTATCAGTTGTTTTCCTTTCATCAAAACCGGAGCGACGGCAGTATCTACGTCAGCTCACCCGCGTTCGACAGTGTCAAGTGGCTTATAATGGGTTCGCTTGACGCCAGCGGCCAGCCCAGCCTTCAGGTTTCCGACATGCCAGGGGCGGGAAAGCTGAGTCTGCATGGATCTGGCGTCACGCATGTTCGCTCCAGTGGCGACCCAGCGAGTCCCCAGGTCAGGGTCCGGGGGAACTTTCTCGGATATGGTGACGCACAGATGCTTGGTGTACGCCACCTCTTCACGGTGCTGCTTTCAGAGCCTTTCTATCTTCCCGCCTCGCCTGCCTTCAACAGAATCAGCGATTACTCTTTCCAGGTTGATCGCCTCATTCCCTATGTCATAGTATTCTGGGCTGTCCCCGGCACGAAGCGGCTCACGGTTCAAATGAACGTGTCGTTTGAGGCACTTGACTTGGAGACAATCCCACCCCCCTCAGGTTGGGGGGTGTTCGGCCTAGCGCTTCACTCTGTCGTCTGGTTCGGGTACCGCACTAAGCACATGGAACGTTGGCCGAAGCACACGCACATCTCATTTCACGACGGTTATTTTGTTCCAATACTAATTGGTACCGGCGAAGGAAGCTGTCGAGCGGAGTTTCGCCCTCCTCACTACAGCCTGTCCGACACCACGCTTACCATTACTTTGTGAGCAGCAGCATCTGCACCCGTCTGGTACAGCACGGCGGCTGAACCGTAAGGGGAGCCGCGTGCTCAATCTCTATCCAACTCCCGCCACAATTGCTCCTCGGAGATGAGATCTCCGCGGTCTGCTTCCTCGATCGCCGCCAAGAGAGCGGCCTTTGCCTCAGGGCCAAGCGTGAAGGTCTCTCGATCCTCAGGCGCCAGGATAGTCACGACCAGACCCTCGGCGAAGTCTTCTCCGGGGACCTCGATCTTGCCGTTGACGACTTTTCCGGTAGTGACTCGCATGGGCCAATTTTACCTCAGTCCGTGGGCCCGGTGCGACGGCGACAGCCCCAACAGAGAGGAGAGAAGGTGCCGCCCCTGCCGGGGTTCCGGAGGTGGTTGGGGGCAGGCTGACCGGGGCTGACGCCCCGGTCTACGTGCTGCCGCCCGCTCCGCGGACTCAAGCTGACGGGAATGAAACTGCTGGTCTGCACTTGGTAAACTGTCAGGACAGAGGCTCTGGAGAGGAGCCGTCGTTGGTAAGGGGAAGGTATGGAGAGGAATCATCTGCTCGACAGAATCACCGCGGATCCAGAGGTCTGCAATGGTGAGCCGACGATCCGCGGGAAGAGGATCACGGCCCAGACGATCCTCGAATTCCTCGCAGCGGGAGAGAGCCGAGAGGAGATCTTGCGACAGTATCCGTCTCTGGAGCCTGAAGACATCGACGCCTGCCTAGCTTTCGCGTCGGAAGGTGATGCTGACGACGTGGAAATAGCCGACTACTAGGAGAGCACGAAGTGGCGAAGAAGTTGCCTCCGATGCACCCAGGCGAGATCCTTCTAGAGGAGTTCTTGCGCCCCATGGGAATCAGTCAGTATCGGCTGGCCAAGAGCATCAGCGTACCCGCTCGGCGCATCAACGAAGTTGTTCAGGGGAAGCGGAATATAACGGCGGACACTGCCCTGCGGCTCTCCAGGTTCTTCGGCACCAGCGAGAGGTTTTGGCTGAACCTTCAGATCCGATACGATCTGGAAGTGGAAAAGGACCGCCTTGGAGACAGGCTCGAAACAGAAATCATACAGCACGCTCATGCCTTGTAAGGCCACCAGGGTAGCGCCCGGGATCTCGGGGAGCCGACATCGGCAGTTGGTGCTTATTGGAGCCAGCTGAGTGCGGAAAGCGAGGGTTACCGAAGCGGGGACCCGACATGAGCCACTGCGGGCACGTGGCGTGAGCTTCGCGGCCTCGCCCGCAAGTCAGATTCCCGGGAGCACCTTCCGAGCCTCCGGAGGAGGCGGCAGCACGTAGCCCGGCGCGTGAGCGCCGGGTAGGCGGTCCCTCATTTCTCCCGAAGCCCCGGAGGGGCGACACCAAACATCGGTCCGTCGGTGAGGATGGGTGCCGCCCCTCCGGGGCTGAGGAAGGGTGGGCGTTCATTCGGTCCATGCGCTCCTGGACGGCACGCCTTTGCAGGGCTACTGGTTCGATCGCACGCAGGAGTACGCCGCCCGCCGCCGGGGAGAGGAGTTCGAACGGCTGCGGTACGCGACCCTCGAGACCCTGACCCCCTCGCCGCTGCCTTGTTGGAAGCATCTTGCATCCGAGCGATATCGGGAACGTGTCGCCGGTCTGGTCCAGCAGATCGAAGCGGAAGCCGCTGCCGAGCGGGAGAGGACAGGCATTCATCCCCCGGGTCCCACCGCCATTTGCTCCCAGAATCCTCACGATCGTCCCAACCGTTCGAAGAAGTCGCCGGCGCCGCTCTTCCACGCCGCCAGCCGCAGGGTTCGTCGCCAGCTCTACGAGGCGTACGCCTGGTTCATCGGCGAATTCCGAATAGCCGCGGAGAAACTCCGCGCCGGCGATCGAAACGCCAGCTTCCCTCCAGGCAGCTTCCCTCCAGCCTTGCCCTTTGTTCCAGGATAGGCGCGGCAACGCAGCATCGATTGATCAAGAAACCAGCAGTGTCCCGTCCCTGGCTTCTCTGCGGAGCTGGGAGAAGTACGCCTATCCGCGGGAACAAGCTCGCTTTCAGCCGAAGAAATACCATCCAGGTCGGTCCTCACAGGGCGCGAAGCCGGGTCGAGGGCAGGCATATCCGGCCTAAAGACATACCTCCTGTGGACCTAAGGACTGCGCCTTCTCAAGAATCTCTCCAAAAGGCTGTCACCTAATCAATCCTAATCAATCCGGGTTGGCCGCCTACACCGCTACGTTCCGATATGTGTATGCACCTTCTCCTTTTCAGCGCCTCTTCTAATTCTAACCCCGAACGCCTCAGCAGGGCCAGAGGCTCGGAGGCGCTTTCCCCCAGGCGGAACCTACGAGAGCGGGAGCCGGTCGGCTGACAGTGCCAGTTTGGGGTCGGAGCGTAGTGGAGGCGCCAAGCTGGCTCGAATGAAGACCAGACGCTCGGCCGGAGCCGGGATTGCCGTAGCGGGTTGCGCAGCATCTCGCGGGCCCTACCACCGAATTGGCCAAGGGCTGCTCGGCCTACCTGACGATCATGGCTCCACGAAGCACCAACGGGTGCAGAACCTTTCCCTAAGAGCAACGAGCGGAGCCGGTTGCTGCCTGTGCCCAAGCGCATGTCACAGCCGCTTCCTCGTTAACACCTTCAATACTAGGAACCAGGAGGCCAAGAGAAGCACCCATACGCAGATGCCCACTATCTCCATTATTAAGCCCCAAGTGCTAAGACGTTGGACACCTGCGATATGCCCACGGACGCTGAGAACATTTGGCAGTGTGAAGGCGGTGGCTAACAAGATCACCAGGACTGTGCCACCAACCCTTGCAACGCGAACGCGGCGAGTGCTCCAACGAGTTACCGTATCCACCTGAGCTGGTTTTACCCACCAGGGACTCATAGGGTTTCATCCTTCAATGGTAGGCTTCAAATTATGCTTCATGCATCTCGGAGATCTTCACATTGACGCGAGAATCGGTTAGATCGCCAGACGGCCAACCGTATAATTCGACGGGCACCTTCTGCCCCTATCCTGGCTGCCTTATCTGCTCTCGTCTGCCTGAACGGGGCGACCCACCCGGAAATTACAATGCGTCTATGTGGCCTGTTTGCCGCTACTTAGATTGACTCTACGCCTGTTCATTATCCTCGTCAACTCCTCAAAGCCCACGTGTAAGCTTCCAGGCATGATGGGGGGGCGGATGTTGGCTTACACGTGCGGTCCTGGGCTGTAAGCGTTTGAATCTAAATAGATCCGCGATCGAAGATTGGGCGTGTAAGCCTCTCGTAAGAGGGTGTGGAGCGCTCTACACGTCTGAAAACCCGGCATAAGCACGCCCACCGGCGAGCGGGAAT
>DASVEF010000017.1:0-14213 GCA_036380715.1 Thermoanaerobaculia bacterium
CCGAACCGCATCGTCGATCATCTCTATGCGTACTTCCTGATCGCGCTGCCGAACCTCTTCATCCATTCGGCGATCCTCTTCGCCCTCGCCACGATGACCCGCTCCATGATGGCCACGTACCTCGGCGTCGTCGGCTTCGTGCTGGGCTTCTTCCTGCTGCAGGAGTCGTCGATGGGGCCGAAGCTGGCGAGGACCGTCGCCGTGGCGGAACCGTTCGCGTCGCGGGCGTTGCGAGACGCCGTGCGCTACTGGACGATCGGCGAACGCAACGTGAACCTGCCCGAGTTCACGGGGTCGCTGCTCCACAACCGGCTGCTGTGGGTGGGCGTGGCCATGCTCTTCCTGGCGCTGGCCTATCGGCTTTATCGGTACGCGGATCAGGGGATGTCGAAGCGGGAACGGAAGAAACAGAAACTGGCGGAAAGCGTCCAGCCTGTCATCGCGAGCGTGAGCAACGTCTCCGGCCGTCCCAGTGGAGCGGGCTTCAGCCCGCCGGCGCGAGCAATCGGCGGGCTGAAGCCCGCCGCTCCACCGCCCGTACTCCCCTCCCCCGAACACACGGGCGCGTGGCTCCGCGCTCTCCTCTGGATGCGAACGAAGTTCGAGGCCAGGTCGGTGATCACCAGCCCGGCCTTCCTCCTGCTCATGCTCTGGGGGATGAGTGGCACCCTCTTCAGCCTGCTCACGCTTCGCGACCCCGACTACGCGCCGCAGTATCCGACCACGCTGACGCTCATCCCGGAGATCCAGGACGCGTTGAAGGTGGTCCTCATGGTCGTCGCTGCCTACTATGCGAGCGAGCTCGTATGGCGGGAGCGCGATCGTCGCGTGCACGAGCTCATCGACGCCGCGCCCATGCCCAACTGGGGCTATGTCGTTCCCAAGATCGTGGGCATGGGCATCGTCTTCCTGTCGATGCTCGTCGTGAACACCATCGCCTCGATCGCCCTGCAGCTCTCCATGGGCTTCACCCAACTCGAGTTGGGCAAATACATGCTCTGGTACATCCTGCCGGAGGCGTTCGACGTCCTGCTGTTGGCGGCGCTGGCGATGTTCGTCCAGGCGCTCAGTCCCCATAAGGCGGTGGGTTGGGGGATCATGACTCTCTTCCTCGCTTGGCGGGAGTCCAAGATGATCCAGCACAAGCTGCTGCTTTACGGGCATACGCCCAGTGTGCCTCTGAGCGACCTGAATGGAGCTGCATCGTTCTGGGTCGGCGCGTGGACGGTGCGGCTCTATTGGGGCGCATTGGCTCTCCTGCTCCTCGTCGCCGCACATCTGTTGTGGAGACGCGGCACCGAGGTGAGGCTCAGGCCGCGCCTTGCACTCGCGCGGCGCCGCCTGGCCGGTCCCGCCGGATGGGTGGGCGGCGCGGCGCTGCTCACGTTCGCCGCGACAGGCGCCTACGCGTACTACAACATGAACGTCCTCAATGATTACAAGACCAAAAGCGCGGCAGATGACGAGACGGCCGAATACGAACGGCGTTTCGGCAAATATCGCGACCTGCCGCAGCCCGCGCTCGAAGAACTGACCCTCGACATCGCGCTTCATCCCGCGGAGCGACGGGCTGTGATGAAAGGCCGCTTCGTGCTTCACAATCTGACCGCGAAAGCGATCCCCGAGCTTTACGTCCACCTCGTGGACGACGAAGCTGCGCTCGAGCTCACCAGCGCGGAAGTCGCCGGCGCTCGCCTGACCCACAATGATCCGGAATTCGACTTCCGTGTGTATCGTCTCGACCGCCCCATGCAACCGGGTGAGAAGCGGGTCATGACCTTCGAGACGCGCCGCCAGGCACGCGGCTTTCGAAACTCCTTCCACGAAACGGGGCTGGTGCCCAACGGCACCTTCCTCAGCAACAACGCCCTCATGCCCGTCCTCGGCGTCGGCAGCACGGAATTCCATATGGATCCCGACAAGCGCCGCGAATACGGACTGCCGGGTGAGATCGTGTTGCCGAAGCGGGAAGACCCGGGCGCGCGGGACCGCCTGTCCTTCGGCCATGGATGGGTGCGGAAATCGGAGATCACCGTCTCGACGGATGCTGATCAGACGCCCATCGCCCCTGGCAAGAAGGTTTCAGACGTCACGAAGGACGGCCGGCGCGTGGCTCGCTTCGTCTCGACGGCACCGATCCCTCCGCGTTTCGCGGTGCAGTCCGCGCGGTATGCGGAGAAGCATCGCCGCCACGCGGGCATTGATTTCTCGGTCTATTACCATCCGCGGCACGAGTGGAACGTCGACCGGATGCTCGACGCGATGGTCGCCTCGCTCGATTATTACCAGGCGAACTTCGGCCCCTATCAATTCGACCATTTCCGCGTCGTCGAGTTCCCGGGGTACAGGAGCTTCGCCCAGGCCTTCGCCGGTACCATCCCCTACTCCGAGTCCGTCGGGTTCGTCGCCGACCACCGCCTGCCCGACACCATCGATAACGTCGCGGGCATGACCGCGCATGAATTTGCGCACCAGTGGTTCCCGCATCAGATGATCAGCGCCGAGGTGGAGGGCTACCCCGTCCTGGTCGAGACGCTCGCGCAATATTCGGCACACATGCTCATCAGGCACGTGCGCGGCGAAGACCAGATCCGCCGGTACCTGCAATACGAATTGGATCGTTATCTCGGGGGCCGGGCCTGGTCCGAGGAACCGGAGCCGACGCTGGCCCGGGTCGTCACTCAGAACCACATCGCCTACCGCAAAGGCGCCGTGGTCATGTACCTCCTCCAGAAGCGCCTCGGCGAAGACGCGGTCAACCGCGCGCTGCGCAACATGCTCGCGCAATACAAATTCAAGAACGCCCCCTACCCCACCACCACGGAATTGATCGCCGCCTTCCGCGCGGAAGCGAAGACGCCCGAAGACCAGGCCCTCATCACGGACCTCTTCGAGCGCATCACCCTCTACGACCTGGAAGTCGACAACCCGACAGCGGTGAAACGCCCCGACGGCAAGTGGGACGTCACCGTCCCGATCAACGCCAAGAAGATGTACGCCGACGCCCACGGCAAAGAGACCGAGACCCCCTTCAACGAACGCATCGAGATCGGCCTCTTCACCGCCGAACCCGGCCTCGACGCCTTCTCCTCAAAAAACGTGATCCTCTTCGAACGCCACCCCATCCGCACGGGCAAGCAGGTCCTGAAGTTCGTGACCGACGTTCGCCCCACCTTCGCAGGGGTCGATCCCTACAACTTCTACATCGACCGGGATTCGGCGGATAACCTGGGAGGGGTGGGGTGAGGACGGATACGTCAGAACGCACGGCGAACGAGGTCGACGATCTCGTCGTCGCCGGCGTTCTGCTCCATCGCCACTTCGACGGCGAGGCTCACGTCGTCGCGAGAGAGCGTCGTCACTGCGGTGACGCGCCCGTCTTCCCGATAGATCGCGGCGGCATTCCGATCTTCCAGCGATCCGCAGATCTCCACGTCGTCAGCGCGCTCGGCGTGACCGACGTAGGCGAAGACGAGGTCATAGTGCTGGCTCCAGAAGAAGGGCACCACCGCAAAGCGCTCCGGCCTTCCGGCGGCGTTCCGCGCTGCGAACTGCCCCTGCCGCGCCGCAGCAGCCCAATGCTCGACGCGGATCGGTCGTCCGCTTCTCGCGTACGGAACCCTCGCCCAGACCAGGTGCCAGCCGTTTCGAGAAGCTAGACTGAGTGCCACCCGTTTCGAGAAGGATCCTCGAAGACGTCCTCTGTCGCCTCTCCGGCGGTGGAGGAGGTTCCCCCAATAGGTGCCAGCCTCTTCGTCGCCGCCGCGTGCGTCACAGATCCAGTGCGGAAGCTTCCGGCGCATCCCGCCTGCCTCCCGGCGCACGCGGCCTGCTTTCCGGCGCAACTCCGGGAGCTCGCGACCACAGCCGAGCTGATCCCGGATCCTCGAAGCAGCGCCGCGGCGCATCGCACGAAGACGTCCTCTATCGCCTCTCCGACAGTGGGGGAGGGGAGGCCGGCCAGGCCCGGCTCGACCTCCTCCATAGCGCCCGCTCAGCGGTCCGGCGCGACCGGCGGCGAGGCGGTCCGGTGCGCAGGCTGGCCGGAGAGGGAGCTCGGGGCATCGACATTGGCGCCCTCGTCCACTCCAACACCGAGGCGGTCAACGAGCTCGCCGCCCAGCCAGCCGGTCACCAGGGCCAGCAGGACACCGACCGCGGAGAGGCCGATCTCGAGCCCGCCTGGCGCGGTGGGGAGGTCCCGCCGCAAGAACCAGCTCAGGACGAAGAGCAGCAGGACCACTACGTTCCCACCGCCGTGCAGGAGACCGATCCGCTTGGCCCGCGTCCCGCCAGGGATCGCCAGCCAGTCAATGAGGCCGAAGGGCGCGGCGAGCAGACCGGAGAGGATACCCGCGGCGATCATGTAGTAGGCCACCAGCGCCCAATCGTCGCCGCCGGTGGCCAGGTGAAGGATGTCGAAGAGCAGGGACGTACCGAGCAGCCCCAGCGGGAACACAATCAGCATCTGGTGGATGGGATGGCCCAACAACCGTGCCTTGGCGTGCATGTTCTCCTCCCCTCTCAAAGGGATTTCAGGTACTCGATGAGATCTCTTTTCTCCTCAGCCGTGAGCCGTAGCCGGCGATGCCGGTCATAGTGATCCACGACCGCCTCCAGGGTCGCGAAGCGTCCATCGTGGTAGAAGCCGCCCTTGGCCCGCACGAACAGGCCGCCGAGCGGGGTCGTCCGGTAGCGGTTGTCGGGCGAGCGTTTGGATTGGAAGTCATCGATCCCGAGCTCCTCGGCGGTGTGCATCGGCCAGCCAGGCTCGACAAAGAGCGGAGGTACATGGCAGGTGCTGCACTGCGCCTTCCCTTCGAAGACGACCTTGCCCCGGGCGGCCGCCGCCTTGTCGAAGGAGTCCGCTGGCGGCTCGGGCGCCGGGATCGAGAGCTGGTAGTAGTGAAGCGCGGCGAGCTTCGGCGTCACCAGGTCAGGGTTGTTGCGAATGTTGCCGTGACCAGCCTTGGCCGCCACCGGGAACTGGGCGCGGTCGTTGAGGCGCGGGTCGAAAAACGTCCCCTTGCCGTACATCTGCGTGATGGCAACGTAGGCGTTCCAGTGGGTGACCGAACCCCAACCCGTGTAGGTGTGGAGGTTGACGCCCGCCAGGCCGAAAGCGGCGGGAAGGACCGTGGCCGCCGACTTGCCGTCCGGACGGAACGCCTTGCCGTCCTGATTGAGCTCGGCGTCGTACTTGCCCGGCCCCCAGCTCAGGAGCACCTTCCGCACCTCGTCCTCGCTCACGCCGAGGAGATCGGCAAACGGCTTGAGCGTCGGCGACAGAGCGACGATCGCGCCGACGTTGAGGTCGCGGTTGGGCCAGCCGTCGAGGCGGCTGCCGATCCCTTTGGCAAAGGAGTCGTCCACCGACGAGTGGCAAAAGGCGCACGTGAGCCCGATGCTCACCAGGTCTTCACCCTCGAAGATGCCTTTGACGCCCACGACCGAATGGGACCGCAAGAGCGCAAGAGTGGTCTCCGGGTTCTCGAGGCTGACGGCCCCCTCCTGCACCGCCTCGGAGAGGATTTTGGGGAGCTTCCCGACATCGACTTTGAGCCCGAGCTCGAGAGCCTTCTTGGGGGTCAGGCCCGGCCCGACTCCTCCTTTCTTCTCGCCGAGGATCGCCTCGTGGAGACGGAGCTTGCCGCCCCAGAAGTCCTCGCTGCCGAACGAGTCGTTGCGGAAGATCTCGCGTCCCTCCTCGAGCAGCTTCCGTGCGTGCGACTCGACGCGAACGTCGTAGCCGGCCCGCTCCTGCTCTGCTTCAAGGGCAGGGTTGGTCCTGACGCCCTTCGGTCCGGGCAGACAGGCCCAGACGGTGACCAGGACTACGACCGCGAAGGGCAATACCTTCAACTCGAATCGCCTCATCGTGTCCTCCTTTCAGGCCACGTACTGCTTGGATTCAGAGGACCTTGGGCATGCAAAAACTGTGCAGGCTCTACCAGGGTGACCAGGTGTCCGTTGCACCCAGGAGGTGCCCAGCCGCTTCGCGAGGGGAGTGGATTTCCCCCTCTCCCGGTCGGTGGGGGAGCGATGGGAGAGGGGGCCAGGGGGTGAGGTCCTGGAGCCGCGATCGGCGGCAGCGCCGCCTTCCTGGAGATCCTCCGCCGCTGGCTCCAGGGGCGGCGGCTAGAACGGTCAGGCGGAGGGCATCGAAACGTCGATCTTCAGGTGCCGCCTTCGCAGATCCGAACGCACCCGGTGAGCGTACCCGGGCCGCGCTCGCAACGACAGCAATCCAGGCAGCCTCCTGATTCCTTGCAGCGGCAACAGGAAGCTTCCCAACCAGCAAGATTTGTACAGTGGGATGCGGCCGAGCTTCTGGGTTGAGAGAGAGTGGCGACCAAGACCAGGACGCTGGCGCAGGCGACGATCAAGGCTCTTTTCATCGAGGTCTCCTTATGGAAATAAGGTGCCCGGGTAGGTGGCGCCAGGCACCTATTCAACACTGAAGTTCAAGCCGCCGCCGCGGATCTTTGACGGCGGCGGCCTGTCGCCAGGAGTCACCCCGGCCGATCAGCACTCCCAGTCACAATTCCAGTACCACACGCTGGGGTTGCCATAGTCATAGACGCAGGTGCAGCTCAACTGGTTGGAGCAGACGTCGGTACAGCCCATTGTGGCTCCAAGGATCGTACAAGAGGTGCCCTGCACGGCCAAGCAGTACTGCAGCAGGGGAGGCTTGGCCGACGACGGAACCGCGAAGGCGAGGAGTGCGAAGGCGGCCAGAAGCGCGAAGCTCTTCATCCAATGTCTCCGTTGAGGAGAGCCGCAGGCAACGCTTTTCGACCCGCGGCGGAAGGAGCCCCGGCTCCTCTCCTGTAAAGGTAAGTGCGCGAACAGGCAATCGACGAGCCGCCGACCGCTGGCATTGCGGCCCGGCGCCAGAGCATCATCGTATCCCTTCGGGCCGTTTCGCCGGCTCGCCAAACGAGCCGGGCTGCACCTAGATTGACAGGAGGATCAGCACGCACTGAAGGTAGAACCTAACAGAAACATCCTGCGCCTCAGGGACGTGTCAACTCACCATAGGGGACCACCATGCGATCGTCGCTGTTACGCTTCGGAGGAGCTTGGTTCTTCATTCTGGCCTTATCCACCGTCGCCGCGTATCCGCAGTCAGGTCTGTCGCCGGGGAGTTGGGAGGAGACAACCACCCTGGATCTCGATGGCGATGGCATTCCGCAGGATCTCGAGTTCCGGCTCGCCCGGCACTTTTTCCCGACGATCTGGTACGATCAGGGCGAGAACACCAGTTCGCCCGGCGGCAACCACAACCATCGCGTGAGCAATCAGCCGGGCCGGCTGCTGTTCCGCGTCCGGCCGCACCCGCAGTCGCCCCGTCACATTGCCATCAGCTACGCGTTGTTGTACCGCATGGATGGCGGTGAAACTGCGGCCTTGGCCTGCCACGGGGGAGACGTTGAGCCCTTTGCGATCACTCTGAAGCCCGATCCATCCTGCGCTCTCGGCTATAGCATGGAAGCGATCAAGACGTGGGCGCATGAGGGGGCCTACGGTCAAAAAAGGAGCGAGAAGTATGCTTCTGGCTGCAATTGGGGTTTCTCCAATGCAGAGGTTTCACATAGCGATGTTGTACTTGCGTCCGAGAACAAGCACGGGAACTTTCTAAGCGAGGACGTGTGCGATAGCAACCTTGCTTTTAATGCCGAAAACTGCGATTACGACTGGACCGCTGCCGACATAAACGCGTGGAGGGGTCTCAACGTTGGAGAGTGGTCCGCCCAACGACATGACGATCTTTGGCCGCTTGGGTTCATCGACCGATTGTGGTCCAGCCAGAGGTTCTGCGGCGGGCCGCACACGAGTGCTGATCTGGACCGATGCGGTGGTCAACTGGGCGAGTGTACGTCTGCACCGCACACAAAATTTACGGACCATTTCGTCGCGCCGTTCATTCCGCTCCCGCCCCCGCCCCCGCCGTCCCCTCCTAATTACGCCGGCTGCTTCACCGACAATGACAACCGCGCCTTGCCGTACGGGCTGGGGAACGTAAACGATATCGACACCTGCGTGAACCTCGCGCGCGCCAACGGTCTCGCTTATGCCGGGCTGCAGTGGTATGGCCAGTGCTGGGGAGGCAACGAGCTCCGCTATACGCAAGTGGGAGAGGAGGAGTGCCAATACGCCGTGCCCGAGCGGGCAGACCTGCGGCGGGGCTTGGCGCAACAGCATCTATGCGACCGGCACCGCGCCGCCGCCGCCGCCACCGGGAGGCATGCAGAGCGACTCGGCCGTTCGCGGATGCTCGGACTGGACCTATTGGTCCCCGGTCTACCAGCCCGACCCGGGCTCCTGCTATACCCACTGCGCCCAAAACGGCGCCGATACTTGCGAGTGGAACGTGAACGGCGACTGCTACGTGGAGTTTGCCAGCGGCGGTTGTTATGTGCAGGGCGGTTTTCCAGGATGGTGGGCGGCGGTATTCTGAGACCCGCCATCCCCCTCTCGCCGTGTCGCCACAGCCGGCTCTTGAGGTTCCCCGTGTCCCGAAGTGGCTGGCCCCTGTCCCGAGGCCGAAGATTTCTTCGAAGGGGTGGGCTCGCTTTGGGCTGTCTCGCGCACTCTTCCTGATAGGGGATTGGCTCGATAAGGGAGTGGCCCTCTTTCACTCGTCTGTTCGAGTGGAGCGTAGCCGATGACCCGCGTCTCGAAAAGGAGGATTTGATGAAAACTGCGGTCTATGCAGGCGTGATTGCGTTGTTGATGGCATCTGTTCCGGCTTTGGCCCAGTCACCGGTTCCTGATTTTTTCGGGGGTGATGCGCAGGTCAGCCTGGAAGTGGTCGGCACCCAGCGAGACCCGGGTGCCCGCGCGGCGGAGATGCAGCAGTTGCAGCAGCGGTTGGCTGCTGGCCGGGTCGGGAAGGCGCTGGCTCAGCCGGTCGTGGTCCAACTCTCCCAGGCTGAGCGCAACCGGATCGACGACACCCGCCGCGTCGAGAAGAAGTACATGGTCGGCGTGGCCAAGCCGGTCGGGACGACCGTCGACTTCTCGGCCGCCCGCTCGCTCGGCAAGCGCACCGCCGCCCTGAGCCTGGGCGCTGTCCGCGGCACCGGCGACGGCGGCTTCGTCTGGACCGCCGCGGTGCGGGTCCCCGGGGCCAACGCCCTGCGCCTCCACCTCACCGGCGTCGACCTGGCGCCCGGGGCCGCGCTCTACGTCTACAACCTCGCGGGCCAGGCTTTCGGCCCCTACACGGGCCGCGGCCCGCTCGGCGATGGCGTCCTGCACACCAACACGGTCTTCGGCGAGGAGCTGCTGCTCCAGCTCCACTCGCCGGCGAGGGCCGAGCGCGCCCCGCGGTTGACCGTCGCCGAAGTTGGTGTCATGGGCGCCCGCTTCGCTGTCCCGCGCTATGGAGTGAGGGGCGTGTTCGACGCCGGCGACGTCAGAGCCTACGCTGACTTTGCCAGCAACCTGTGCTCGAGCAACGCCGACTGCATCGTGAACGCGGCGTGCCAGTCGAGCAGCGTGGTCAACACCGCCAAGGACGCGATTGCCAGCATCCTGTTCCAGTCCGGGGCCTCTTTCTACATCTGCACCGGTGGCCTGATCGCGGACTCCGTCACCGCCTCGGTGATCCCCTTCTTCCTCACCGCCAACCACTGCATCAGCAGCAGCGGCGAAGCCTCCAGCGTGGAGACCTACTTCGACTACGCCACCACCTGCAGCAGCCCCAACTGCACGCAGCCCTATAACAACGTCGGGGAGACCGTCGGCTCCACCATCAAGTTCGGCAGCTCGACGACCGATGTCACACTGCTGCAGCTCTCGTCGGCCCCGACGACGCCGGATGGCGTTGTCGCGTACCTGGGCTGGACGGCCACGGCGGTCGCCAACACCAACAACCTCGCGCTCTACCGCATCAGCCACCCCTCGGGTTCGCCCCAGGCCTATACGGAGGGGGTGGTCGACACCAGCAAGCCGACCTGCCGCACCCTGGCTCGCGGCAACTTCATCTACAGCCGGGACACCTTGGGCGGCACCGAAGGCGGCAGCAGCGGCTCGCCGGTTGTCAACGGCGCCGGCCAGATCGTCGGCCAGCTCTATGGTGCGTGTGGCTTCAACGTCAACGACGCCTGCGACTCCGCGGGCAATGCCACGGTCGACGGCGCCTTCGCGGTCTCCTACACCGGCCTGGCGCCGTTCCTGAATCCGGGCAGCGGCGGCGGCGGGTGCGGCGCGAAAAATGCGTCCTGCACCAGCAACAGCCAGTGCTGCTCGACCGTGTGCAAGCCCAACAATAGGTGTAGCTGAGAGCCGGTTCCATGGTGACCCTCGCCCGAGGGTCCCTGCTCAGAAGGGGCGTGCTGACCGCACGCCCCTTTCGTGTCTGATGCTGTAAGCGCCAAGAGCCAGCGGCGCTTGTTCGGCCCACTGGAGATCCTCCCCACTGTAGAGACGCCCCGTGGGGCGTCGACTGCAGCGGCGCCGTTCATTTCCAAGAATCCGTGCGATGTCGCGGGCACCTCCGGCGGAGGAGACGCCCCACGGGGCGTCTCTACAGTGGGGGACAGGGCAGATCGCTCGGCGGCAAAGTTACAGGCGTGCCTCAAGCCGACCCACTCGGCTACGAGGGTGGGGCGTCACATGCCTCGGGAGGTGGGCTCAGGCGCACGATCACCACCCTGGGATCGCTATATCCCGGGGCGAAGAAGCCCCGCAAGGATTCGCTCTCGAACAGGGCGCGCCGCTCCTCCAGGTAGGGGCGGTCCAGAATCAGGGTGTTGACACCAAAACCGAACGCCATCATGCAGAGGAGGCGCTCGGAAGGAAAGTTCTGGTCCATATCCATCTGGTACGTACCGTACCCGGAGGGAAAGTAGCCCGAGTAGCCGTTGTGCAGCGGCCGATGGTGGTCGATCTGGGCGAACATCCGCCACGCCTCCACCTCGTAGTCGGAGACGTGCAGCCCGCGCGGCAGCGGGACGTGCGCCACGATCCGCTTCCCCGGCTGCTCGCGCAACCAGCTCGTCCAGGCGGTGCGCGGGGTCGCGGGGGTCGGCACCAGGACGCCAGGAGACGCCAGGTTCTCGGTGGCCGTCAGGACCCCCAGAGCGAGGGCGAGAATCCTGCCAGTGCTTCCGCGCCAGGAGGCGAGACGGGCCAGGGCCAGCGCGGCCAACGCCGCGAGCACCGCTTGGGAGATCGCCACGGCGCGGAAAGGGCTGCGCAGTGTGCGGAGGCCGGGCACCACCTCCCGCAGACTGGCGAAGGGCCGCCAATCCCCGATCCTCAGGTTGAGACCGAGCGCGAGAAGCCCGCCACCCACGGCGCAGACGAGAAGAAAGACGATCCAGAGCCTGCGCTCCCCCTGGCGCCAACCGATCCAAGCTCCTGCCGCCCCCAGACCGAAAAGGAGAAAACCGGGGAAGAGCCCCCCCGTATCCCCCGTATACGTGTCCTCGCGGGGCGGAAACGCGAGGCGGGAGGAACTGGGGCGGGTCGTGAAGTCGCGGGCCTGGGCCGAGAGGGCCGCCACGACCTCCTCGGATCGCTTGAACCCGTACTTCTCATGGAAGGAGCTGACCGTGCGGGCGATGGGCGAGAGGACGAGGGCTCCGAGGATCGCCAGGGCGCCGAGCGTCGCGATCGACCGGGCGCGGAACTTCTGCTCCGCCAGCGCGACCAGCCCGGCCAGGAGGAGAAAAGGGAGGCTCAGGAGCGCCATCTGCTGCCCCGCGAGGAATTGCGCGGCGAACGACACGACCGCCAGCGCGGCGGGCCGCCACCCGCCCTCCTCCCCGAAGCGGACCAGGGCGGCGAGCGCCCAGATCGTGCCGAAGAGAGGGAGCACGGGGAGCACCCCCAGGACCTTGGCGGTATAGGGCAGGGTGACGCCGGCGAGCGCCGCGAGGAGGGCCGCGTCGCGCGACGCACCGAGCGCCCGCGCCAGGCTCCGGGTGGCGAGACCGTTGCAGACCAGGGTGCACAGAATCGCCAGGTTGTAGATCGCGGCCGGCGGAGCCCCCATCCACCAGAGAGGCGAGAGGGTGACGCCCTGCAGGAGCATCGGCTCCGAGAAGGTGAAGGTCCCTTCGAGCGGATGGAAGATGGGAGCGTTCCAGAGCCCGGAAAAGCCGTGCGGCACGCGGTCCGCGTCCCACCACAAGCTCCACAGATTGAACAGTGGAACGGTGGCCTCGTGCTCGGTTCCCAACGGCAGAGCGCCGGCGATGGAAGGCAGGAGCGGCCAGGTGGCCACGATCGCGGCCAGCAGGCAGAGGACGAAAGGGACAAGGCCGCGCAGCCGGCGATGAAGGGTCATAGAAAGGGGACTCCAGGTGCGTCGGCGGGGCCTCATGGACCACGCCGACGCACGCTGGATTCAGGCGAAAGACTACTACTGCTCGAGGGCCCGCGTCACGTCGCGCAGCACGTCCTGCAGTCTGGCGCCCTCGAGGTCTGCGGCGAAGCCCACGTGGGTCGCCGGAACCAATCCGCGGCCGGTCACTTCATAGCGGCCTTGCGGGGAGACCACCAGATAGGTGCCGTCCGCGCGCGGCATCAGGAACAGCAGGTAACGGTGGCCCACCTTGTAGCTCGGGTCCTCGTCGAAGCGGCTGTTCTCGTTGCCGTTCTGGAAGAGGACGAAGGTCTCGCCGGCAACCATATCGCCCTTGGGGCTGCGGTTGACGCTGAAGGACACCCGCTGCGTGGGGATGCGGCTCACTTCGCCGTCCTGGAGACGGTTCACGATGGGCTCGCCGTCGGCCACGCCGGTCACCGTCGCGACGACGACCTCGGCCGCCAGGCCGGCGGTCTCAGCGAGGGTGCGGGGGTTGTAGGCCCAGTTGGCGTGGAAGCGCGGCGTGTCCACTTCGGGGCCAACCGTCGGATGGGTCGGGTTGGTCGGGCGGGTGATCGCCCGGTTGGCGTACATCGAGCCGACGTCGCTGACGTTGTGGGAGACCGGCCTGTAGGCGCCGGTGACGCTGTACCAGTAGCCGGCGCCCATGCAGCCGCCGTCATTGGAGTGATCGAGGCCGAAGCCGTGGCCGATCTCCTGGCAGTGGATGCCGCGGGCGGCGGTCGAGGTCGACGAGTAGTAGTAGGTGTTCACCTGCGCGGTCGCCCTGCGGATGGTGCAGCCACTGTAGCTGGTGATGCGGGCGAGACCGGCCCAACCGGTGGCGCCGGAGTTGGCGTTGAAGACATAGATCTCCTCGCTCGAGCTGACATAGGAGAAATTGAGGATGGTCATGTTGTGCCAATCGCTGATCGCCGCGCTCGCCTGGCTCCCGCCTGCATTGCGGATCCTGATATTCCGGTCCGCCTGAATCCAGCAACCCCACTGGTGCGCCTGCGCGGCGCTCCCCACAAGTCCGGCGATGAGCAAAGTCGCAGCCATGAAAACCGATTTCCTACTCATGATCGTTGCCTCTCCTTCCTCCGGAAAATGAGCGCACGTCTGTCGCACGCTCAGAGTTTAATTCTGGCGAAGGACGACCCATCGAGCCTTTAGAGAATCTTAAATAACTTCCCGAGAGCCTCCGAGCTTGTCCTCGGGAGCCCTCCTTGTTTTACTTCTAATAGGTGTGGTGCACCGGCGCGGAAAAACGGGACAGGTGATGTCTTGTTTTCGAGGTCAAATCGACGCTATTGTTCCGCTAGAGACAGAAACACCCCCCGGGGGGAGGTGCCGGGGGAGTAGGTGCCATGCGATTCTCAGGCCTACCTGCGGCTCGCTAAAGTGGCTGTGGCGCACCTTGATACGGGGACGCATGAGCGGACTTCGGAAACGTTTGCCGTAATGATTCGACACCTGTAGGACAGTTCAGGACAGGCGTAGCTTGGGCGAAAGGCTTCATTGGCTCCTGATCCCCTGGAAGATTTACCCTTACAACCGAAGGAGAGCTCTGTGAGAAAAAGTTCGATCGCTCGCCTGTTTCTGCTCCTGATCATCCTCGCGCTCAGCATGATGCCAGCCCCGAGCCATGCATTTCCACTCTGTCCTTGGGAGGCTTGCTACTGGTACCGTTTATCCTGCGAAGGGTCCGGCGGTGTTGCAAGCTTCTCTTACTATGGATGGTGCCAGGATGAGAACTACTATCTTAGGGGATACGCTGAGGCGTATTGCAAGATCGATGGCTCAGTCTATGGCCTAGGGCAGTGTGCTGATCGTTAGCCGCTCGGGCCAGTTTCAGCCTTCCATCGAGCCTTGCCGATCCTCCGCCGCT
>DASVEF010000018.1:0-3285 GCA_036380715.1 Thermoanaerobaculia bacterium
GGCGCACGATCCGATCGGCCGTGACGCCGAAGGGCGCTGGACCCGGCCCACCAACCTCGCCGGCGGCCTCGAAGGGGGCGTCACCAACGGCCAGGACGTGGTGATCACCGCCTACAAGAAGCCGATCGCCACCCTGCGCAAAGGGATGCCGACCATCGACCTCGACACCATGGAGGCGCAGACCTCCCAGTACGAGCGCAGCGACGTCACCGCCCTGCCCGCCGCGGGCGTCATCGCCGAGGCCATGGTCGCCCTGGTCCTCGCCGACGCCCTGCTGGAGAAGCTGGGAGGGGACTCGATGGCGGAGGTCAAGGCCCACTACGAGGCCACCTTGGCGCAGCAGCGGGATTGGCCGGGTCGGTGACTCCTATCGGCACATGCTTCGGGAGCCCCCGAAGGGGGCGCAGGCATATAGCCCCGGGCGAAAGCCCGGGGAACGCGCGCCCCCCAACCCCCCAGCCCTGAAGGGGCGGCGGCGGGCTGAGGGGCACAAGCCCCGACAGGGGAGGGGGAGACAGGCAGGGCGCCTGGTCTTCGAGACGGCGGCGGGTTTCTTGGGCAGTTTCTTGGGTAGTTTCTTGGACAGTTTCTTGGACAGTGATCGGGGTAGTGCTCCTGCCGTGCTCCAGAGCAGCGCGGCATGGCGCGGGGCGCCAACCCCACGAAAGAGCATTCAACCGCCAGCCTTGATACAGTCGCGCAGAAAGGATCGCCATCTTGGACGGCCCCGGCCAAGCGGTCTACTACGCCCATTCCGCTCCGACGAGAGAAGGTTGGGAGCCTCTCCGCGACCACCTGCGAGACGTCGCTGAGCGGGCAGCCTGCTTCGCCGCCCGGCTCGGAGCCGCGGACGAAGCTCGCTTTGCCGGATTGCTGCACGATCTGGGCAAGTACAGCAGCACCTTCACGCTCCGGCTGGAGGGGAAGGAGAGCGGCCTCGACCATTGGTCGGCCGGCGCCTGGGCGGCGGTCCGCTGCCGCAGCCTCGCCGCCGCGCTGGTCATCCAGGGACACCATATCGGCCTGCAGAGCCCGGACTCCCTGCGCGATCTCCGCGAGCCCGAGCGCTTTGAGCAGCACCACCCCTTGGGCCTGAAGCTCACCGAGAACGACTTTCCCGCTCTGCTCACCCGCCTCGCCGCGGACGGCCTTTCCCTCGCGGTTCCCGAAAGCTCGATTTTCAACTTCAAGAACCCGAAAGCCGCCGCCATGCTCGACGTGCGGATGCTCTTCTCCGCCCTCGTGGACGCCGACTTCCTGGAGACCGAGGCCCACTTCCAGCGTCGCCCCGATGGAGGCAAGGCTCATCGCTCCGCCGGTCCGGATCTGCGGGCCGCCGAGGCCCTCGCCCTTCTCGACGCCCGTCTGGCGAAGCTGGCCGAGGAAAGCAGCGCCGCCTCTCCTGTCCGGGAGCTCCGGGCCGACCTCCTGCGGGCCTGCCGGGAAGGTGGAGACCTCTCTCAAGGAATCTTCACCCTGTCAGCCCCGACCGGCGCAGGCAAGACTCTGGCGATGCTCGCCTTCGCCCTCCGCCATGCCGCCGTGCATGGCCTCTCGCGTATCGTGGTCGCCGTTCCCTTTCTCAGCATCATCGAGCAGACGGTCAAGGTCTATCGCGATCTTCTCTGCCCAGTCTTCGGAGACTTCTACGTTCTGGAGCACCACAGCCTGGCGGGCACTCGCAATGGCGAGGGCGACGGCCAGAGCGAAGCCGACCGCGCGGCGCGGCGTCTGGCCGAGAACTGGGACGCTCCGCTGGTCGTCACCACCAGCGTCCAGCTTCTCGAATCGCTCTTCGCGAACCGCCCCTCCGCCTGCCGCAAGCTTCACCGCCTGGCCGGCAGCGTGATCCTTCTTGACGAGGTCCAGACGCTCCCGCCCCGGCTCGCCGTGCCCACTCTGGCCACCCTCTCCCATCTCGCCGATCGCTACGGCAGCTCCGTCGTCTTCGCCACCGCCACTCAGCCGGCCTTCGACCACCTGGATGAACGAGTGCGCTCCCTCGCCGCTTCCGGCTGGGCTCCCGAGGAGATCGTCGACCCTTCCCTCGATCTCTTCGGCCGCGCACGCCGTACGCAAGTCGTCTGGCAGATGGACTCGCCGCGGCCGTGGCCATCGCTGGCGGAGGAGCTCGCCGGCTCCGGAACGGCTCTCTGTATCGTCAATCTCAAGCGGCACGCCCAAACCCTGTGCTCCCTCCTTCGCGAGCGCGATGTGCCCGGCCTCTTCCATCTCTCGACGAACCTGTGCCCCGCCCACCGCGAGCGGATCCTCGCCGAGGTCCGCCGCCGTCTGGACTTGAAGCTTCCCTGCCTTCTGATCTCCACCCAATGCGTCGAGGCCGGAGTGGACCTCGATTTCCCCCTCGTCTTCCGCGCCTTCGGACCGCTCGACGCCATCGCCCAGGCCGCCGGCCGCTGCAACCGCAACGGCCGCCTCCCCCAACAGGGGCTGGTCCGCGTCTTTCTCCCGGAACCGGAAGAAGAGAGATACCCGCCGGGCGGCTACGAGCAGGCCGCCTCCGTGACCCGGATGCTCCTCAAAGCCCGAGGCCCTGAAGGGATGGATATCCAGTCCACCGAGCTGTTCGACCTCTATTACCGGACGTTGTACGACCTCACCCGGGTGGCCGCCGCGGAAGGCAAGGCCAAGAAGCTCCTCGACGCGATGCAGCGCCTGGATTTCCAGGAGACCGCCGAGCTCTACCGGCTGATCGACCAGGACGCGATCAACGTGGTCGTCCCCTACGCTCCGGACGCCTTCGCGACGCTCGTTCGGGAGCTGAGAGAAGCGGGCCGGCCGACCGCGGCCTGGGTCCGCCGGGCGAGGCCCCACACGGTGAACGTCTACCGCCCCAAGGACGGCGACTCGCTCTGGGGATACCTCGACCCTGCCGTGGCGGACCGGACGAAGCAAAAAGGGCAGGAGTGGTACGTCCTCCTGGACGACCAACTCTACGACCGGGACATGCTGGGCCTGACGGCGGTGCCGCAGGTGTGGATCGCATAACGAGTCGCGAGAACAGCCTCCGAGCCCCCGGAGGGGGCGGCAGCACGTAGCCCGGTCCGTAAGGGCCGGGTAGCGGATGTCTCCATCCTCTCGCAAGCCCCGGAGGGGCGACACCCAACCATCGGCGGTCGATGAAGGATGGGTGCCGCCCCTCCGGGGCTCGGAAATATTTTGGGGCTACGTACCCGGGGCTGACGCCCCGGGCTACGCGCTGCCGCCCGCTCCGCGGGCTCAATCTGGCAAAGCAAAACTATGCAACGCGGCCTGAAACGCCGA
>DASVEF010000019.1:0-10068 GCA_036380715.1 Thermoanaerobaculia bacterium
GTACATCGGGTAGATGCACCAGGCGTCACCCGTGCGGTGATGGTGCGCGCGCCGGATGCGGTACAGGATCGGGTCACGCATGTTGATGTTGGGCGACGCCATGTCGATCTTCGCGCGCAGCACGTGCGCGCCGTCCTCGAACTCGCCCGCCCGCATCCGGGCGAAGAGATCCAGGTTCTCCTCCACGGTGCGCTCGCGGTACGGGCTCGGGCGGCCGGGCTCGGTGACGGTGCCGCGGTGCTCGCGGATCTCGTCCTCGTTCAGGCTGTCCACGTAGGCCTTGCCCCTGCGGATCAGCTCGACGGCGAAGTCGTAGAGCCGCTCGAAGTAGTCCGAGGTGTGGAAGAGATTCGGCCCCCAGTCGAAGCCCAGCCAGCGCACGTACCGCTGGATGGCCTCGGCATACTCCCGCTCCTCGGTTTCGGGGTTCGTGTCGTCGAAACGGAGGTGGCAGACTCCGCCGTACTCCAGCGCCAGGCCGAAGTTGAGGCAGATCGACTTGGCGTGGCCAATATGGAGATAGCCGTTCGGCTCCGGAGGGAAACGGGTGACCACCCGTCCCCCGTGTTTGCCGGCGGCGCGATCCTGGGCGACGATGTCGCGGATGAAGTCCCGCCCGGGGGTGGTGGGTGCGGCGTCGGACATGCGGAGATCCTCGATCAATGG
This sequence comes from Thermoanaerobaculia bacterium, assembly GCA_036380715.1. GTDB lineage: Bacteria > Acidobacteriota > Thermoanaerobaculia > Multivoradales > UBA5704 > UBA5704. The sequence goes on from DASVEF010000019.1 coordinate 667, forward strand.
GGCTCAATGCGATCCGACCTGGCGTCACGAGCCAGGGCCGAACGGAGCCGCGCGAAGGTATCACATGGCGATCCGCCTCGTCAGAAAGGGGGGCCGAAGCCCCCCTGATCCTCTTGCAGCCGCGAAGAAGACTCCTACGGCACGACCCTCAGGATGCCCCAGAGGCCGCCGTCGAAGTGGGTGCTGACGAGGTCGCGGAACAGATAGTCGCCAGGGACGTCGAAGCCGTCCCGCAGGACCAGGTCGAAATGGTTGGTCGGCCCGACGCCCATGTGTGCGCCCTCCCAGAGCGAGAAGGAGCTCTGGCCGATGCGGGTCGAGCCCTCGACGTACGGTTGCCGGTCCCATTCAAAGCCGTGCAGCGCGAACACGCCGTTGCGGCTGTGGCCTCCCGCCTGGAGGAGGCGGATGCGGACCGGCGTGCCTCTCTTGACGGTGAAAACCGGCGTCTCGGGATCCCCGCCCACCCGGGTGTTGGACAGGACGTTCCACCAGTCGGTGTAGGTGCGCGTCGTTTCGAGGGGTGTTTCAGCCGGATGTCCCCTGCGCTTCCAGAGCGGCTCGGTCCGGTAGTTGACGGCCTTCTGGCCCGTGTCCTCGGGGTCCTCGATGCCGGCCAGGTTCTTGACCGCCGTCGCGGCGTCACCCGTGTAGAGATTGACGTCCGTCTGGACCTGCAGCACGAGCTCGCGGAAGGAGCCGCCCGGCACGGTGGACGAATACACCGTGGCCATGGCCCGCGAGGAGGCGTCCTCGACCCAGGTGGCGTCCGCGGGCTCGATGATGAGCGCTCCGAACAACCCCTTGCTCGCGTGCTTGACGCGGTCCGACGAGATCAGGTTCGTAGCCCCGAATTCGATCGGCGTGGCGATGACATTGCCCGAGGCGTCGATGGTCACGTCCCCCGCGTACCACTGGTAGGTGACCGGGTTCCTGAAGGCCTGCACGGTTTGAACGGAGTTGTTGCCGACGTTCGCGGCATCGTAGCGGCTGACGTCGTAGTACAGCATCTGGGGGTGCAGGCCCACGTGATAGGAGGGGTTCAGATCGTTGGAGTTGAACGACTGGATCAGCATCGGCAAGGTGCTGTACCCGTAGAGGGTCATCGGCCACTCCGTAAAAGCGTTGCGCAGCGTGAGCTGGATGCACTCGCCGGCCCGCGCCCGCAGGACCAGCGGCTCAATGGGCACGCCGGGCCTGAGGACCGGCGGGCTCACCGACGTGTCCAGATCGCTGGTGCGGACGTAGAGGAGGCCTTCGGGGTCGTATAACGCCCCGGTCGTCGCGTCGGTCCGGGAGTTGTAGATCAGTCCGGGGTAGGAAGCCGGCGGGAGCGACTTCTTCGCCTGGATGGCGGTGACGCTGAACGTCCGCACTGGGGCGTTCCGCGGGCACGAGAAGTCCCAGGCCCCGACCGCGGCTGGATCGAGTGCCGACCGGCCGTTGGGGTTCTCCGGCAGAGGCACCAGGTCCGGCCGCAGGCCCGTGTAGGCCCGGAACAGACCCCAGACGCCGTTCCAGTAGTCGTCGGCCGAGGAGCCCGCTGACCAGAGACGGTCCACGGAGGCGCCCGTCGGGTTCTTGATGAGCTGCGGCACGATGAACTCGAAGTGCTCCGAGATGCCCATCATCTGGCTGTTGCGCCAGCCGGAGTCGGGGTTGGAAGGCTCCTGCAGCCATTTGATGCCGTGAACGCTGAAGTTGTGTCCCTCCTCGTGGCCGCCGACGAGTACCCGGATCTGCACCCGGTCGTTCTCGTACGCCCGCAGCAGCGGCGTGTAAGGATCCCTGTCCTTCACGTCCTGGCTCAACGGCGTATAGAACGTCGGCTGCACGTTGAGCCGGGGCTCCGACCGGGTGACGTTCGAGGAGAACGCGAGGGAGAGGTCGCCCGAGGCGCCCGAGGTCTGCAGGTTGGTGCTCACGTTGCGGACACGCAAAGCGATCGGCTCGTTCCGGTAGTTGACCGTCATCGTGCCCACATCGGCGGCCGAGATAGCCTCCGGACAGGGCACCCATAAGCCGCCCGGGCAGTCATACGCGTTGTAGAGGAGATCGCCGCTGGGGTGCAGCGGTTCCTCTCGCCGCGCGGGCTGATTGATCGCCTCGTCATAGCTGGGGAACGTTGTCGCGGACTCGTCATAGGCGAGCTGGAAGTCGCTGAACTCGAGCAGGAACTCACGGTAGCTCGGCTCGTTTGGCGGGTCGATGACCGCCTGCCAGGAGGTCGGGCCGCCGTCGTGCCGGGTATAGAAGGGCTCGCCCGTCTCGTTGTGCTTCCATGTCGAGCCCTCGGGCTCGATCACCAGGCCGGCGTAGAGGCCGGTCTGCTGGTGGGTCGAGGGGCCGAAGTGGTCGTGGGTGAACACGGTGCGCAGCGTCCGGTCGGTGCCTCGGTTGTCGAGGACCGGGTCGGCGTACCAGCGCTGGACCGTGGTCTGGGCGCCCATCCAGTCCCCCTGGCCGTCGCCATCCCTGTCGGGTCCGGCGCCGAAGAAAGGATGAGGTTTGGCCACCGGACAGGCGAAAGTGCCGTTGCGCGAGTCGGAGGCGGTGCAGCCGTTCTGCCTGCGGATGGCGGCGATGCGGAGGCGCACCTCGCCGGGGGAGAACGAGCCGTCCTCGTAGTTGAAGCCGTTGGCGCCGCCGTCCGAGGAGAGCACGTCGAACTTCACCAGGTGGATGTGCTGGCCCAGGATGTCGGTGGGAGTCCGCACCTGGAAGTCGTCCTGCTTGTACTCGGGCGGCACCAGATTCGTGAACTGGAACTCGATGCAGTCGCGGCTGTTGGCCCGGAAGAACAGGGGTTCGGGCGCCTTCTTGGTCCCTCCGGCAAGGCCGAGGAAGTCGTCCACGTCCTCCCACAGGGCGCTGAAGCGCTGCTGGAAGAAGTGCCAGCCGACTTTGTTGATCTTGACGTCGTCCTGGATGTCGGCCCCCTTGTACAGGCGCGGAGCGCCCACGGGCAGGCCGTTGGGGTCCACGCACGGATCGGAGAACGGCGCTCCCGCCACGGGCGGCAAGCCGTTGGCGACGAAGAAAGCCCCGCAGGTGCCGTCCGGCAGGCATGTGGGGTGGTTGCGCGTGGCATGGAAGGCCATCGCCTGCTTCTCGACCGTCGTGCCGTCGGCGGGCAGTTGCTCCGCTTGGGCGGTCACGAGGTGCTTGTGGAAGTCGAGCCGCGTATGAGCCTCTTCCGCCGTGCCGCCCAGGATCTTGTGCCGGGGCAGCCCACCATCGTCGACGATGTCCAGCGGCGGAGACGGGGGCCGGTGGCCGGCCGTGCCGGGGATGAAGAATGGAAAGCCGGGATTGCCCGTGCCCACCACCTGAACGACGCCGTTGACGATGCTCGCCGACGCGCCGGGCGGGGGGGCCATGGGCTGGCCGGGCAGAGGGACGACGGCCGGGATCGGTGTGCCCGCCGCGATTTCGCCGTCCGGCAAGGCCCGGGAGCCCGGAGCCGGCCGTCCGTCGGCGTCGAGCTGAGTGCCCGCCTCGAAGACGTCGTGCACCCGCCACAGCGACCACATGCCCTGGGCGAAGTGGGGGTAGAAGTGACAGTGAAAGATCGAATCGCCCGGCGTCAGGTTCAGGTTGCCGCCGCCTTCGTGGGCGATCTCCGCCGTGAAGGAAGAGCCGGGACCCAGGGCCTGGCTGTCCAGATAGCTCGACTTGTCGTTGTCCGGCGAGGCGAGCCACTGATGGGCATGCAGGTGATGGATGTGATGCTCTTTGGAGCCGGCGTGCAGGACGCGGAACTTGGTGTGGTCTCGCAGATAGGAGTGGTAGACGTTCGACGGATCGTCCGGATAGAACGCCTTGGTGGCCTTGGCGCCGGCCCTCGGCGTGCAGGCGCCGACGTTGCCGCTCCTCACGTCGGACGTCGAGCACGGCGTGTTGGCCGGCACGTCCACCACCATGGCGGGGTCGCCCACGGCCCACGAGGTGAGGAAGAACTCCTCGTACAGGCATTCGACGCAGGCGTGCATCGGGCCCACGCTGAGGCGGTTGGCCAGGACCTCGGCTCCGATGCCGCCGCTGCCGTAGTTGATGGCGAAGCCGTCCCGCACGCTGTGCAGCGTATGGCTCAGGACCGGCTCATAGAAGTGGGGAAACGCCTGCACGGCGCCGACCTCGTCGTGGTAGATGATCGTGAATTCACGAAACGGTTCGTTGCGCCGGGGGTAGGTATGGACGTTCGGCGGATAGGCGGAGGCCGCGAACGAGCCGTCCGCGTTGGGCCCGGCGATGATCGCCGTCAGGTCCGAGTGAACGATCTCGTCGTTCTGGAGCATTTCGAGGACCGGCAGCCCCGCGCGCGGGTGCCCCGCCGGGTAGAGCGCGCCATAGTCGAGGATGGGAAGACCCTGCGGAGCCGTCCCCCTCGTGGCGTACTCGAGCTCCTGCCGTGTCACCTGGCTGCGGTACCAGCGGGAGCCCGCCGGCTCCACGATGATGGCGCCGAACAGGCCGCTGTTGATCTGACCGCCGTCCCCCTGGCCGCCGGTCGTGGTGCCCGCGCTGTACAGGACGTGCTCGCCCTCGCGCCCGGCGTAGAGGGTGTAGACCGCCGACTGACCGACATCCACGAGACTCGAGGGATTCTCTCCGACGAACGAGCCGTCGTCGCTGATGGAGTTGACCGGGCTCATCCCGACGGCGTGGATCGAGGCGTACCGGGTCGCCGGCTGCTCCTCGTCCCTGGGCGTGGGGCTCAACAGGTTCTGGAACTGGATCCGCAGACAATTGCCGACGTTCATCCGCAGGACGAGGGGCCGCGGTCGCTTGTCCGGTCGGAGTTGGACGTTTCCGGGAGAGAGGGTGGTGCCGTCGATGGGGATTACGTCTCGCCGCAAGGCGAACATCATGCCCTGGGGCTGGACCGCTCCCAGTCGGTTCCAGAAGAAGACCTGGTCGAAAGCGACCACGTCCGCCGTGATCGTGCGGGTACAGGTCCGAGCCTCGGCCCTGCTTGCGACCATGAGCAGGGGCATCCCTGCGAGTATGCAGGCAAAGGTCCACCGAGGAAGCTGAAAAGGCTTCGCCATTCGAGGATCTCCTGAGTGCTGTCGCGACGTAAGACGTCGAAACAGCGGTTACTACTGTGCCGCGGGGTACTGCGAGAGGTTCGAGACCGCTCCCCAGACCTGCGGGGCGGGGTTATCAATTCGGAAGCTGACTGCCTCCGGCTCAGGAGTTTTGCAAAGAAGATGCCTATGAAGGGCCGAAAGGCTTCCTCGGTCTCACGCTACCCGCTCGTCTCCAGGCCCAGCCCTTCTCAGTTCGTGAGCTTGTTCCAGAAGCGGTTCCAGAAGTCGGGGTTGGAGATCTCTGCGTCGCCGAAGCGGAGCCCCGTGTCCTGCGACGAGACGATCTGTCCGGTGACGGCGTCCCGCGTGAACATCATGATCGTGGGCCGTTCGTGCTCCGCCAGCGCGAACTCCGCATAGTGCTCGTCCAGCCTCTCCGCCAGCGGCCCTCTAATCTGGACTCCTCGCTCCTCCGAAGACTTCGACTCGTCGGAGGTGTAGAGATACTGCCGGCGCTGCCCCCCGTTGTACCAGCCGTCGAAATCGAATCCGAAGTGGGCCAGGGCCGCGATCAGGCCTTTTCCGTCCGGGTCGTCGAACGGCTGGTCCTCCTCGGTCGGCAGCAGCTCCCCCTCGTCGAGCGGCTCCGCGAGGAAGGCCTGACAATCGAAGTAGTGCCGGAGCACGACGCCGGAACGGGTCGCGAGGAAGGAATAGCTTCCGGTAGTGGTCTCCGCTCCGCAGCCGACGATGAGCGCGCCGGTCTCCTTCGAGAGCTCGGCGACGAAGTCGGCGCCGGTCATCGACATCAGGAAGGACGTATCGAGGACGTAGGATTTGCCCTGATGCTCACCGGCGACGATCAGATGCCCTCCGTCGACCGGATCGAGGTCGAGGGCGTCGATGTCGTAGACCGGCCCCTGATCGAGGAAGCGGCCGGTCTTCGCCGAGAGCAGAGGGAAGAACTCCCACCACGGCAGGTCAGCGACGAGGATTCCGAAGTGCATGCCCATCGCGGGAGCGTATGATCGTAGGCGGATCGCGTCAAGCCGGCCCGGCGCCGAAGCGGCGCCGGGCGAGGTCGCCGGAAGGCTTACGGCGTCGCCGGCATTCGCTGCGCGAAGAAATCCGTGAGACGGGAAGCCGCCGGCGGGTCGAGGTTGCTGAGGCCGACCAACACGTACCCGAGCTGCGGATAGACGCGGAGATCGCCGTTCATCCCCGGCGCTCCGCCGCCGTGACCATAGCCCCGCAGCGGACCCTCTCCATCGACGCCGAAGCCGTACCCATAGCCCTCCACCTGCGCCCGGGTCGCCTCGGCGAGCATGGTTTTCGAGATCAGCTTCCCCGACTCCAGCGCCTGCGCGAACCGGAAGAGATCGCCGACCGTCGAGTAGCCGCCGCCCGCCGAGGTGCCTCGCCATGGAAGCGTATCGGTGTTCGCCGCCCGCGCGGCGCCGCTTCTCATGTACCCGACGGCGCGGTTCGGAACTTTTTCGGTTTCGGGCAGCGAATCGGTGGACGTCATGCCGGCCGGCTGGAAGATCTTGCTGCGCACGTAATCGTAATACGACATTCCGCTCACTTTTTCGATCAGCGCGCCGAGCAGGACGAAGCCGTAATTCGAGTACCGCTGTTCCGCGCCCGGCTCGTGGGTGAGCCCGCGCGATCCGTAGAGCTTCACGTAGTCGCCGTGCTCCCGCAGTGTCAGGCGGTTCTTGTCGAATTCCGGGCCGAAGATGTCGCCGGTGCCTCCGCTGTGCGTGAGCAGATGCCGCACGGTGACCTTCGAGGCCACGTCTTTGTTCGGATAGTCCGGGAGATGTTTGCCAATAGGATCGTTCAGCGCGAGCTTGCCCGCTTCGACGAGCTGCAGCGTCGCGACGGAGGTGAACATCTTGTTCATCGACCCGAGACGGAGCTGCGTGTCGAGCGTGACGGGTGCGCCGGTCTCCCGGTTCGCACGGCCCCAGGCCTTCTGGAGCAGGATCTTTCCGTGCCGCGCGACGAGCACGGCGCCGGAGAAACGGTCGTCTTTCGCGAGCTCTTCGGCGCGGGCGGACAGCGCCGCCAGCGCGTCCGCTTCCGTCATCCGCGGAATCGCGAGGTCCGCGGGCCGGCGAGCGGCGTCGATGAGCGAGCGCGCGATCTTCGGTGCATCGCCGGACGTCACTTCCAGCTCCAATCGGGTGAGCGTGTCCGAGTTCTTTTCCCCGAGCAGCGCGACGAGCGACAAGGGCTCGCTCTTTTCGATGCGCAGCAGGGTGAAGCCGCCGGTCGCTTCGCGGAACGCCAGCCTGCCTTCGAGCGGCGGCGGCGCTTCACGCCGGTAGGCCTCGTCGAAAGCGCGCATCTGTACAGGATCCGCGGAATTGAACGACGCGAGCCACGCCGCGAAGACCTTGCCGGCGGGAGTCTGTGGAATCTCGGGCTGGCCCTCGGCTTTGCCGGTCTGCGCCGAAGCTGAAAATACAATGGTTATGACAAATAAGAACAGAGCAACGACAACGGAGGCGCGTTTGGAATTCATCGATCACTCCTTGTATCAAAGGTGGCGGGGAGCGGCTCGTTCGTCTTCACTCCCGCCTCGCCAGGCCCGAAGAGCCGGCGCAAGTCTATCCCGGTGATCTTCCCCTGGGCATCCCTCCGGAAATGGATGCGGCTGTCCGACTCCGGATGGAAGAAGTTGTCCTGGGAGGCCGCCAGGATCTCATACTTCGGGCCGCCGGTGCGTTGGGCGAAGAGCTTGTTCCCCTCGCGGAAGACCCTCCGGGTGAGCGTCTCGTCGAAACGGTAGACGCCCACGTAGTCGTCGAGCGTGGCCGGGTCGAGGCCCACGGCCTTGCGCTCCTCCACCGGTTTGCCCAGCGCCTTCATCGTGACGCGGTACGCCAGGGTCTCCGCCCCCGGCTCCTGCCCGAGGACGTTCGAGAGGACGACCACCGACAGGCGCTGATCGGGGACGATTGCCAGGTGGGTGTTGAATCCGGGAATGCCGCCGCCGTGCACGAGGATCCGCGTCCCGTCCTCGTCCGCGATCCCGAGGCCGTAGGCATATTCGGTGGACTGTCCCGAGGGCAGCCTCACCGGTGTGGCCATCCGCTCCAGCGACTCCCTTTTCAACAGCTTTCCGCTGGACAGAGCCTCGGCCCAGAGGGCCAGGTCGTCCACTGTGGATATGAGGTCGCCCGCCGCATAGCCCTGGGTCATGCTGATGTACTGGGCGACCCTGGTGCCGTCCTCCGTCCTGTCATAGCCCGCCACCCGGCCCGGCACGACTTCGGTCTGACGCCCGTAGCGGGACCGCTTCATGTCCAGGGGGGCGAAGATCTCCTGCTCGATGAAGTCCTCGTAGCTTTTCCCCGACGCCTTCTCGATGACCGCTCCCAGCAGGACGTAGCCCGAGTTGCTGTAGGACATCTTCTCTCCGGGCCTGAAGTCCAGAGGTTTGTCCTTGAAAATGTCGACGATCTGCTGGACCGTCATGTCCTCGCGCATCCGCGGCCACCACTCCGGCAGGCCGGTGAAGTTGGGGACGCCCGACGTGTGAGTCAGCAGATGGTGAAGGGTGATCTTCTGACCGTGGGTCGGATAATCGGGCAGGTACTTCGTGACCTCGTCCTCCACGGACAGCTTGCCGCGCTCCTGGAGCATCAGGATCGCCGCCGCGGTGAACTGCTTGGTGACTGAGGCGATATCGAAGACCATGTCGGGCTGGATCGGCACGCCGAGCTCGACGTTGGCCATGCCATACCCCTTGCGGAGCAGGACCTGGCCGTCCTTTGCGACCAGGACCGCGGCGCCGGGTCCGCCGGCCGGATAGGCCTGGGAGAAGAGTTGATCCGCATAGAGGACGAGATCGTCGTTCGAGGTCGCTGCCCGGACAGGCATCGAGCTCAGCACAGCGGACAGGGTCAGGGCTCCGGAAAAGACGAGGATCCACCATCTAATGCTCGTACGCATTTCGACCGTGCTCCTTTCGAGTCAAACTGTTCTAGCCTGGGGACGGCACCGGCACAGCGTTCTGCAGCGGCCAGCGGGCGGCGCTCTCGCGGAGCTCTTCCATCTCTTGCCAGTAGCTCTCAATGGTCTGGCGGCCGGCACGGCTCAGGCGGACCAGAGTCTGGGTCTTCTTGTCCACGAATCGCTTCTCGATCTCGACCAGCCCGGCCTCCTCGAGCTTCGAGAGATGGGAGGAGAGGTTCCCCTTGGTGAGGCCGGTGATCCGCTGGAGGAACAGGAAGTCGGCCCGCTCGCAGGCCGAGAGCGCCGTCAGGATCGCCAGACGGGCGGGGTCGTGGATCCGCCGGTCCAGGTTCGCAAGCTGCTCGAAGGGAGTGACGCTCATTTCTCCTCTTCCTCCTCCGCC
>DASVEF010000020.1:0-36676 GCA_036380715.1 Thermoanaerobaculia bacterium
GGGCCGTCCTCGGCGGCATCCTGCTCGACCCGACGGTTCTGCCGACCATCTCGGGGCGGCTGCGGTCCGAGGACTTCTACCTGGAGAGGCACCAGGTCCTCTACCAGGCGATGCTCGAGCTCCAGGAGGAGCAGGTCGACATCGATCTGCGCACCCTGCAGGCCAAGCTGGAGCAGCAGGGGCATTTCGACAACGTCGGCGGCATCTCCTACCTGGCGGGGCTCGACCTCGACCTGCCGGACATCGGGCGGGTTGACCAGTACGCGGAGATCATCAAGGAGCGGTCGGTCCGCCGGCGGCTGATCCAGGCGTCGGGCCAGATCGTCCGCGACTGCCTGGACGGCGGGCTGACGGCCCAGGAGGCGCTCGGCCGCGCCGAGCAGGCGATCCTCGGGCTGGGGGAGGAGGCGATCCAGCGCGGCTTCGTCCTCCTCTCGAACGTCTTCCACTCGACCCTGGAGGAGTTGGAGGAGCGCTCGGGTAGTCTGCTGACCGGCATCCCGACCGGCTTTACCGACTTCGACCGCATCAGCCACGGCCTGAACCGGGGCAACCTGATCGTCCTCGCCGGTCGCCCTGGTATGGGCAAGACCAGCATCGCGCTGAACATCACGCAGAACGTGGCCATTCGGGAGAAGAAGACCGCTGGCGTCTTTTCGTTGGAGATGAGCAAGCAGGAGCTCGGCCTCCGCGTCCTCTGCTCGGAGGCCGACGTTTCGTTCAGCAAGCTGCGCGGCGCCCATCTCTCCAGCAAGGAGTGGACGCGGGTCTATCAGACGGTACGGACGATCGGCGAAGCGCCGCTGTACATCGACGACTCGCCCAACCCGACCTTGCTGGAGGTCGCCTCCAAGGCGCGGCGCCTGAAGGCGGAGAAGGGGCTCGCCCTGCTCGTGCTCGACTACCTCCAGCTCATGCAGGCCGGGGGCAAGTACGAGAACCGCAACCTGGAGATCGCGGCCATCAGCCGCGGCTTGAAGCAGCTCGCCAAGGAGCTGGATATCCCGATCATCGCCCTGTCCCAGCTCTCCCGCCAGCCCGAGCGCCGCGGCAGCGATCACCGGCCGCAGCTCGCCGACCTCCGCGAGTCGGGGTCCATCGAGCAGGACGCCGACATGGTGGCCTTCGTATACCGGGATGAGGTATACAACGCCACGGAGGAGAACAAGGGGCTGGCCGAGCTGATCATCGCCAAGCACCGCAACGGCGAGACCGGCACCGTGGATCTGGTCTTCCTCGGCGAGACTACCAGCTTCAAGAACCGCGCTCTCGATGGCTTCGGACCCTCTGCAGCACCCTTCTGACGATTCGCTCCCCGAGCCGGACGCTCCAGGGGTGGAGGACCTCGAGGCCGCCCTGCGCCCGGCGTGGGTGGACGTCGACCTGGAGGCCCTGGAGCACAACCTGGCGCTCCTGCGCCGGCAGATGGGGAGCGCCCGGGCCATGGCCGTGGTCAAGGCCGACGGCTACGGCCACGGCGCCGTGGGAGTGAGCCGCGCTCTCGCGGCGGCCGGAGTGGAGTGGCTCGGCGTGGCGCTGCTGGAGGAGGGGGCCGAGATCCGCCGCGCCGGCGTCGACGTGCCGATCCTCGTGCTCGGCACGGCGCGGCCGTCCAAGATCGCCCTCTACCGCCGCTACCGTCTGACCCCGACCGTTTCGAGCCTGGCCGAGCTGGCGCTCTGGCGCGACTGGACCGCCGGCCGGAGCGGGGAGCAGTGGCTCCACCTCAAGGTGAACACCGGCATGAGCCGCCTGGGCGTGGCCGTCGAGGAGGTCCCGCAGGCGCTGGAGATCCTGCGCGCCAATCCACGGCTCCGCCTGGCCGGCCTGCTCTCCCACTTCGCCGAAGCCGACGACCTGGAGAGCCCGCGCAATCTGCTCCAGGAGGAGCGCTTCACCCAGGTGCTCGCCCTGCTCACCCCGGAGGAACGCGAGGGCGCCCTCATCCACATGGCCAACAGCGCCGCGGCCCTCCACCGTCCCGGCAGCCGCTACGACCTGGTCCGCATCGGCCTCGCGCTCTACGGGCTCGATCCGGCGGACAAGGGGGACCGGGCGGAGGACCGCGAATCGCGGGTCCGGGTCCTGCCTCCGGACCTGCGGCCGGTCATGTCGGTGCGCGCGCGCATCGTCCAGATCCGCGACGTCGCCGCAGGCACGCCAGTCTCCTACGGCGGCCGGACGGTCACCCGGCGGCGCAGCCGGATCGCCGTGGTCCCGGTCGGATATGCTGACGGCTACGCCTGGCGCCTGACCGGCAAGGCCGAGGTGCTGGTGCGCGGGAGGAGAGTGCCCATCGCGGGCTCGGTGACCATGGACATGACTCTGCTGGATGTGACCGACGCCGGCGCCGAGCTGGGCGACGAGGTCGTGCTGCTCGGCCGCCAGGGGGACGAGGAGATCACCGCCCTGGAGCTCGCCCGGCACGCCGGCACGATCTCCTGGGAGATCCTCTGCCACCTCGGCCTGCGTCTGCCGCGCCGCTACGTCCGCGGCGGCCGGGTCGAGGAGCTGGTGTCGCGGTTTTCGCGGGAGGATGGGTGAGACCCTGGCCATGAAGATGCCCGGCGCCATCGAGCGCTTCCTGACGGACATGGGCCGCTTCGTCCTGCTCGTCGGGCGGATTTTCGCCTGGACGCCGCGCCCTCCCTATGACGTGCGTGAGCTGCTCCGCCAGATGGTCCAGGTCGGGTTCAACTCGATCCCGGTGGTGTTCCTGACCACCTTCTTCACCGGCGGGGTCATGGCGCTCCAGACCTTCACGGTGCTGCGCCGCATCAACGCCGAGAGCTTCGTGGGCTCGGGGGTCGCTCTCTCCATGGTGCGCGAGCTGGCGGCGGTGCTCTCCGGCCTGATCGTGGCCGGCCGCGCCGGCTCGGCCATGGGCGCCGAGCTGGGCACCATGCGGGTCACCGAGCAGATCGACGCCCTGGAGGTCATGGCCACCGACCCGGTGCATTATCTCGTGGTGCCGCGCGTGTGGGCGACCACGATCATGCTCCCCCTGCTGGTGATCATGGGCTGCGGAGTCGGCATCGCCGGCGGCTACATGGTGGCCGTGATCCTGATGGGAGCCAACCCGGTCTCCTATATCGACCGTTCGTTCCAGTTCATGAACGTCACCGACCTGTTCTCGGGAGTCATCAAGGCCGCGGTGTTCGGGTTCCTCCTCGCCGTGATCGGCTGCCAGCAGGGGTACTACACCTCGGGCGGCGCCGAGGGGGTCGGCCGGTCGACCACCGCCGCGGTGGTGATCGCCAGCATCGCCATCCTGGTGTCGGATTTCTTTCTCACCCGATTGTTGTTCTGATCCCCATGAGCGAGCCCCAGGGAAGGCCCCGGCCCGAGGCCAAGACCGAGGCCAAGATCCGCATCCGCGACCTGCGCAAGTCGTTCGGCCCCAAGCTGGTGCTGGACGGCGTCGACATCGACGTGCCGGCGGGGGAGTCGCTGGTCGTCATCGGCGGCTCGGGCACGGGCAAGAGCGTGCTGCTCAAGCACGTCGTCGGCCTCCTGCGGCCGGACTCCGGCACGGTCGAGGTCGACGGCGTCGCCATCGAGAAGCTCGGCAACCGGGAGATCACCGACTTCCGGCGCAAGTTCGGCATGTCCTTTCAGGAGGGCGCGCTCTTCGATTCCATGACCATCTGGCAGAACGTGGCGTTCCCCTTGCAGCGCCTGACCCGGATGTCGCGCCGGGAGATCGACGAGCGGGTCAAGGAGTGCCTGGCGATGGTCCGCCTGGAAGGGGTGGAGGAGAAGCTCCCCTCCCAGCTCTCGGGCGGCATGCGGCGCCGGGTCGGCTTCGCCCGCGCCATCGCGCACAAGCCGGAGATCCTCCTCTTCGACGAGCCGACCACCGGCCTCGACCCGGTGACCACGGCGCTCATCGACGAGGTGATCGTCGACCTCAACGACCGGCTGAAGACCACGACCGTGACCATCACGCACGACATGGAGAGCGCCTTCCGGATCGGCGACCGGATCGCCATGATCCACAAAGGGAAAATCATTGCCGCGGCGCCGCCGGCCGAGTTCCGCCGGCTCGAGGAGCCGCGGGTGCAGCAGTTCATCCACGGCAAGGCGGAGGGCCCCCTCTCGGACGAGCCCGGGGCTCGGCGAGAGCCGCGGGCGGAACGCTCCTGATAGACTGCGCGAGGGAGAGAAGCATCGATGAGCCAAGCCATCAAAGTAGGACTTTTCGCGACGACCTGCCTGATCGTTCTCGCGCTCCTGATCTGGCAGATCGAGGACCTGAACCCCTTTGCGGAAGGGGGGCGGACGGTCTCCGCCGTCTTCGACTCGGTGGCGGGCCTGGACGACAAGGCCTCGGTGAGGGTGGCCGGCGTGCGCGTGGGGCGGGTGGACGGCATCGGGCTGGAGGGGCGCCGGGCGCTCGTGAGCCTCCGCCTGGAGCAGCCTCTGCCGCTGACCGTCGGGACCGTTGCCCGGATCGCCAGCCTCGGCCTGCTGGGCGAGAAGTACGTGGAGATCGTCCCCGGTCCGCCGAACGCTCCGCCGCTCCCCGACGGCGCCATCCTCCCCGGCGAGACGCCGCCCGGCATCGACGAGGCCATGGCCAAGCTCAACAAGATCGGCGAGTCGATTCAGGAGGTGGCCGGGTCGTTCTCCGGCGCCGACTTCGGCGGCTCGATCGACCGCCTGGTGTCCGACCTCCAGCTCACCAGCCGCGAGATCCGGCTGCTCGTGGCGGAGAACCGCGCCGCCGTGAATTCAACCCTCCGCAACTTCGACGCGGCGAGCGGCGCCCTCGCCCGCGAGCTGCCACGCCTGGCCGAGCAGATGAACCGGACCATGGCGCAGATCGAGGCGATCCTGGCCGAGAACCGCGGCAACGTCTCCGGCAGCACCGAGAACATCCGCACCCTCACCACCGAGCTCCAGACCTCGGTGGACAACCTGAACCGGATCTCCGACAAGATCGCGAGCGGCGAAGGGACGATCGGAAAGCTGGTCAACAGCGACGAGGCGCACCGCGAGCTGGTCGCCACCATGGACAGCATCCAGGGCGGCGTCGAGAGCCTGAGCGGCACCCTGGGAGCGATCAACAAGTTCCGCATCGACCTCGACATGCAGGGCGCCTACCTGCCGGACCGGGACGGCTCCCTCACCCGGTTCCACCTCGACATCGATCCCCAGGACGGCAAGCGCCTCTACCGCGGCGGCATCAGCAGCACGCCCGACGGCAAGCGCAAGGAGAAGACGCAGACGATCACCACGACCCTGCCGGACGGGACCACGGAGACCACGACGATCACCAACGTCTCCGAGGAGAAGAGCTACGTGGCCACGGGCCTCCTCGGCTACCGGGCGGCGAACGACCTGCGGCTCTGGGCGGGGCTCATCGAGAACAGTGGCGGCGCGCAGGTGGAGTATCCCTTCCTCGACCGCAGGCTCTGGCTCTCCTTCGAAGCCTTCGACTTCAACCGTCCGGAAGACCTCGCGCCACACCTGCGCCTGACCGGCCGCTGGCAATTCCACCCCAACCTCTACGTGGTGGGCGGCTACGACGACTTCCTGGAAGACACCGACTCGCTCTTCCTCGGCGGCGGCATCCGCTGGAACGACGAGAACATCAAGTACCTGCTGGGAGCGATTCCGCGGTTCTAGAAGCCACCTCTTCCCGGGCGAACCCACGGAATCCGTCGAAGAGCCGCCGTTTCGGGGCTTCGGCCGACCTCTAACTCCTCGATCCGGGATTTTTCAGACCGAAAACGCGCTACAACATTGTTCCAAGTGCTTTTTCCGCCGCAAAACGCCGCAGGACATTGTTGAAACGCGCTGGAACAATGTCTAACGCCGTTCAACAATGTTCAAAGCCGCCGGAACAATGTTTGTGGCGCTGGAACAATGTTAAAAGCCGTTAAACATTGTTCCAGGCGGCAGGCACATTGTTTTTCGGGATCAGGGGAGCACCAGTGGTGGTGTGGGCCAGAATCGCCTGCCGGGTGCCTTTGGTATGGCATCGCTGGGCTCCTGGCCGGTCATCATGCGGAATGCGCCAAGCTTCGGACGGCGACAAGATCGGTATCCGCGATTGGCCTGACGTCCTCAACATTCAACGTGACCAGCGCCTCTGTCCTGCCCGAAGCGGTGACGAACTCTACTTCGACACCATCGGGTTCATAGATCTCGACGATTGCGCCCAGGTCGCCTGCACGAAGATTGTGGGCCGGCATATCGTTAAGCAACACGACGGTATCCAAGATCTGGTATTTCATGCCTACTCTCCTGGAAGGGCAGTTACAAACCGCGGAATATCCTCTCCTTGCCGAATGATCCAGACAGTCCTGACTTCCGCATACCTAGTCGTTGATCCCTTGATGATACCTCTAACAATATATTTTTGGCCAAAGGTGGTCCGCTCGTCAAGCTCGGCTCTGTTGTGCAGCGCAAGCGTTCGTAACTGAAGCTCAAGTTGATCCCATGCTGCGGCGTCGAATCCAAGACTGGCAAAGAATGCAGCCTTGAAGCGCCCGACAGGATGAGCCGGCGAAAGTAGATAATCCCTGAGCTTGCGATTATCGATGATGACCCGATCTGCATTGGGGAGCCTCAAGTATCGGTATCCTCCGTCGGGTCCGATCTTCCTACAGCTCCGGCTCTCGCCCTGTGATCCGCCGGAAAGCCTCAATGTACCGCTCCCGCGTCCCACTCACCACATCATCCGGCAGAACCGGCGGCGGCGATTCCTTGTCCCAGCCGGATTCGTCGAGCCAGTTGCGGACGTACTGCTTGTCGAAGGAGGACGGCTCCTGGCCGGGGTTCCACTGGGTGACGTCCCAGTAGCGCGAGGAGTCGGGGGTCATGACTTCGTCGATGAGGAGGAGACGGCTGTCTTCAGTGAAGCCGAATTCGAACTTGGTGTCGGCGAGGATCAGGTCTTTGGCGGCGGCGTGGGAGGCTCCCGCGTTGTAGAGGTCGAGGGTGAGGTCGCGCAGGGTGGCGGACAATTCGGGGCCGAGGGCGGCTTCGACGGTGGCGAAGTCGATGTTCTCGTCGTGGCCGGTCTCGGCCTTGGTCGCCGGGGTAAAGATCGGGTGGGGGAGGCGGCTGGCGCGGTCGAGGCCGGGGGGGATCTCGATGCCGCAGACGCGGCCGCTCGCCCGGTATTCGCGGAAGCCGCTGCCCGCCAGGTAGCCGCGCGCCACGCACTCGAAGGGGATCACCCGCGCCTTGCGCACCACCACGGACCGGCCGCGCAGGAGGTCGTGGAACGGCGCGAGCACGGCGGGGAAGTCGGCCGGATCGGTCGCCAGCAGGTGGTTGGGGACCAGCCCGGCGAGACGGTCGAACCAGAAATTGGAGATCTGGTTCAGGATCTTGCCTTTGCCGGGGATCCCCGGCTGGAGCACGTGGTCGTAGGCCGACAGCCGGTCGGACGCGACGATCAGGAGGACGTCGCCGAGATCGTAGACGTCCCGCACCTTGCCGCGCCGGGGCGGCGGCAGGCCGGGCAGGTCGCTCTGCCAGAGGACGGGTTCCATGGTCCTCAAGCCTATCAACTTTTTCTCCCCCTCTCCCGGTTGGGGGGAGGGCGATGGGAGAGGGGGCCGGGGGGGTGAGGTCTAAGCGAAAGCCTGGCGGGTCATCTTGTTCGTGAACTCTCTCTCGATGGCGCTGATGAGCACGCTCTCTTCGATTGGCGCGAGGGTGGCCGGGTCGAGGGTGGCGCCGTCCACGATCTCGTAGGCGGCCAGCTTCTCGAGGCCCTTGAGGTGGACCATCCCCAGCTTGCGCAGGCCGATGAGGAGGGTCTCGCCGGCGTCGTCGATCTCCAGCGCCACGTAGCGCCTTTCGCCGGCCGCTCCGTGCCGCAGGGGCCGGGCTCCGAGCTCCTTCTCCAGCCTCGTGATGTACGAGTGGGTGGCCACGATGCCGTTGTTGTGCAGGGCGCCGTTCTGGTTGATGTAGGCATAGAAGCGGCGGGCCTCTTCCTTCTTGTCCACCAGGTCCACGTTCTTGGCGGCGAGCGGGGCGAAGAAGCGGTGGACCGCCAGCTCGGGATAGCCCTGGTTGAGCAGCATGGTCTTGACCTCGTCGACTTCCTGCGTCGCCTTGCCGGTGGTCAGGCGCGACAGCTCGACGAGGCCGGGGCCGAAGAATTCGTAGCGTTCTCCGTCTTCGGGCACTCCGCCCATGGGGATCAGCCGGTAGGAGCCGTAGTTGAGCGCGATCCGCATGCCGCGGTCGAAGGGGAGCCCTTCCTGGAGCGCCTGCACGTAGTAGCGCTGGATGTGGATCGAGCAGATCAGCAGGTTGAGCGCTTCGCGGCTGGAGAAGAAGGCGCCGTCGCCCAGGTATTTCTCCATCTTGGTGCGGTGGGAGAGCGCCAGCCGGTTGACCCGCCGCTGGAAGCTGAACATCGTGCGGAAGGCCCCCTCCTGGCTCTCGGCGCCGGCCCGGTGCAGGACGGAGAGGGTCTGCGAGAAGTCGCTGATGTCGTAGATCATGCCGAAGCGCTCGACGCGCGGCTCCACCACCCAGGTCTGGAGGAAGTCCATGGGGCGGGTGGCGTTGGAGAGCCGGTGCTCGGTGCGGCCGGGCCCGCGTTCGCCGGGCAGCTCGCGGCAGACCAGGACGTCTCCCCGCTCTTCGACGGGCAGCAGGGTGCGGCGCAGCGCGTGCAGCAGCTCGAACTCCTTGAGCTTGAGGAGCAGGCTCTCCCAGACCTGGACCAGCGGCGGCGGCAGCAGGCGCGACGGGTTGTAGCTCTTCAGGGTCGCCAGATAGGCGGTGTAGCCGGGCCGGATCAGCAGGTCGCGGGAGTCCTTGAGGTCCGCCCGCAGCAGGTGGGCGGCCGCGTTGCGCAGCTCGGGTTCCCTCTGGAGCTGGTCGGCGTGCCATCGTCCCAGCTCATCCAGGCGGGCGCGCAGGTCGCGCCCGTCGATCCTCAGGGAGCCGTTGAAATAGCTCCCCAGCTCGGCGAGGTCGCGGTTGACGTAGTCCTCGGTGAAGATGAGGACGTTGTCGCGCATGCGGGTCAGCAGGCGGGGAAACAGCTCTTCCTCGATCTCCTCGGTCGCTCCGGCCACTTTGTGGACCAGGTCGTAGGTGGTGGAGAGCACCCGGTCGAGGAAGCGGTCGAAGATGCGGTATTTGATGGCGTCGCCCTGGCGGCGGCCGAGCTCGGTGTCCTCGCGCAGGACCCGCTTCGGCGTCTCTTTGAGCAGGCGCGCCACCTCCAGGGAATGATGGAGCCAGAAGATCGCCGGGTAGTGGCGGCCGTAGCTGGAGATCGTGCAGTTTTCCACGGCGCGGGAGAACAGCGCCCGGTAGCGCTCCCAGGAGGCGTTGTAGGCCTTGAGGTCGGGAGGCTCGCGCTGTGCGGTGCAGATCTGCGCCGCCTCTTCGGCGAGGATGTACTGGCGCAGGGCCTCGCGCAGGGAGGTCATCCCTTCGGAGGCGAGAATGGGGAAGCCATGGACCGGCGTGGCGCTCTCGTCCTCGAAGAAGATGGCCTGCGGCAGGGGGAGCGCCCGCTGGTAGTCGGGGAAGAGCCGGCGCACTTCCTCCGGGTCCGTGCGCAGGAAGTTGAAAGGCCCTTGCAGAAGCTGCAGCAGAGACGTCGATTTCATCGCTCGATGGCCACTCGACTTTGGATCGCCTTGGTATACCACACCTGACCCGCTTCGACCACTGCTCCGCGTGAGGAGCTCGGCGGGCCGGAAGAGACCGGAATCCCTCTCGGCTTTCGCCGATTGACCCCTCTATCAGGGGTGTGGTATAAAAAAAGGGAAGGAGAAGGACATATGCAGCTTAGAAGTTTCCAGATCTTCGGCATCTGGTTGAGGAGCCTGTGGTCTCCACGTCCTTCGACGGTCCGGAGTCTCCTGGACTCCCACGCGGGAACCTGAAAACTCCGAGGACGGTGCTCGACGACCTCCAGCCCGAGGATTTCTGGCCTGGCTCCGCAGTGAGGGCAGACCATCTCCTTCTCATCGAGTCGGAGGCGGAGCGCGCGGCGGTTCTGGACCCTCAGAGCGACACATCCTGGAAGAAGGCTTTTTTCTCCCGGCTCGCGGCTTTTTTCGACCGCCATGCCGGGAGCGCTCCATGGCTGGTCAAGACCAGCACGACCGGAGACCGCGCTCCAGAGAGCGAGGTCTCAGCGGATCTCCTCAGGGACATTCTTCATTTTGCGGTTTCCCGTTTGGGCCGGGACGGCGTTCTTCTCGGCGACGGTCCCGCCTACGCCCGTGACTACCCTTCTGAATGCCGCCGTCTCGGTTGGGGGCCGCTCCTCGAGGAGGCAGGCATCGCCGTTGTCGACCTCAATCAGGACGACGCGCGGGAGATCGCTCCCGGATGGCCGGTCTCGATCCGCTTTCTGCAGGCCGGTGCGGTGATCAACCTCTGCCGCGCGAAGACCCATCGCCGCTTCGGCGTAAGCCTGAGCGCGAAGAGCCTCCTGGGAGCGCTCTCCGGGGCGGCGCTGGGTTACCCGAAGCTCATCGGGCGGCACGGTGCCGTCCCGTGGCTGTTGGTGGAGCTCGAGCGGCGTGCACCGCCGATGTTTTCGGTCATCGACGGCAATCCCGGCGTGGACGGCGAGGGGCCGCTCCGCGCCAAGCCGAACGGCAGCCACTTCATCGTTTTCGGGGAAGGCTGTTATGGCCCTGACGTGCGCGCCACGATCGAGATGGGCTTTGATCCGATCCTCGTCCCCGGCCTGATCCGGCCGGGGCGCCGTGAATACGAGGAGCGGGAAGTCCGCTGGTCCGAGCTGCGGCAGACCGGAACCGACTTCCTGCCCGCGGCCTCCTGTAGTTGGCTGTACCGGTCGTTGCGCAAGCGTCGACGTCGCGATGCGGAGTACCGGGCCTTGCGTGACGGGATCCGCGCCCGCTGGCAGCGCGTCGCTGGATGGAACGCTGATGTTCATGCACCAGGCTCGGGAGAAGAGAGGGAGAGATGAGACTCCGGCACATCATTGCAAGCGCCTTGATTCCCCTCGCTGTAGGGCTGTTGGGTATGGTGATCGCCGATCTCAACGTGTTCAAGATCGACGAGACCGCATTGCCATGGATCTATGCCCTCGCGGTGGGGTGTATCGGGGTGAGCATCCTGATCTACCTGCACGAGCTGCTGCAGAATCTGCGAGCCGCGACGAAGGAGTTGGAGGAGAAGGAACAACTGATCGCACATACCAAGGCGCTTCCATCCTTCGTATTCATGAAGAACCGGTGTGACCGTTTTATCTTTGACCGGGAAGGGACGGCAACTCTCCTGTGGAGCTTCGAGATTGATGGCAGCCTCAGCAAAGCGGAAACCACCGAGATCCTCTTCCCGATCTTCGCCGAGATCGGTCCGGAGGCGCAGAGCTTCAAGACGGCGATCAAGGTCGAGGCGCTCACCGTTGACGGCAAGCGGATGAATCCGAAGCAGACCTATATCCCTCTGGAAGCCCGCGAAAAAATTGGTGCGTCAGCGGATGACATGGGCCAGAGGATGGAGTTCGGCGCCCTCAAAGTGCCGGTCGTATTCAGCAGAGGGGGGACGCTGTGCAAAGTCGAGCTGAAGCTCAAGCTCGAGAATTCGTTTCCAAACCTGAGCAAGCGTGAGTTCGTGTATGTCGACGTGCCGATCGTCACTGAGCAGATCAAGGTCATCCTCGAGAGCGCGACAGAGGGAAGGATCGCTTTCCTCCCCTGGCAGAAGGACGATACGCTCATCGCCACTTCCGGCATGGTCGAGAACCGGGATCCGGGCGAGACTCACCGGCAGAGGAACCGGTGGCGCCAGACAGAGGAGAAGACTCTGGTCTGGCAAACGGATTACCCCAAGCTAGGGTACCGGTATAAGCTTTCCTTCTATCTCGATGAAGACCAGGACGCTTAGCCCAGGCGATGCTATACTGAATCAGGATATCGAGCCGAGGGCCACGGTCCCCCATTGTGCAGGGCCCGAGCCGCGGTTTCGTTTCTTTGCATGGAGAGCGCTATGCTTCGCAAGTTCCGTTCCCTGAGAGCCTGGCTTCGCAGTCTCCGCTCACCGCACTCTGCCTCCTTGCCGAGGCTCCTCGACGGGCCCGGAGGGGGGACCTAGGCATCATCGAGCCAGGACACCTCCTGGCTTCTCCACCTCTGCGTGCTTGACCCAGCAGAATCCTTCTACCCTCCTCTCTTGCAGGTCGAAGATCTGGAGGTCGCCTTTCCCCGCGACGGGCGCTGGGCGCCGGTGGTGCGCGGCGTCTCGCTGGCGGTGGGCCGCGGAGAGATCGTCGGCCTGGTCGGGGAGTCCGGCTCGGGCAAGACGCTGACGGCGCTGTCCGTCCTCGGGCTGGTGCCTCCGCCGGGCCGGGTGCGCGGCCGGGTGCGGCTCGACGGCGGCGACCTCCTGACGCTTCCGGAGCGAGAGATGCGGAAGGTGCGCGGAGGGCGGATCGGCTTCGTCTTCCAGGAGCCGATGAGCGCGCTCAATCCGGTCTACACGATCGGCTTCCAGATCGCCGAGGCCGTGCGCGCGCACCGGCGGGTCTCGCGCCGCGAGGCTCTGGACGAGGCGGTCCGCCTGCTCGACCGCGTGGCTCTGCCGGACGCCCGGCAACGGCTCGGCGACTATCCCCACCAGCTCTCCGGCGGGCAGAGGCAGCGGGTGGGGATCGCCATGGCGCTGGCCGCTGGTCCGGACCTCCTGCTGGCCGACGAGCCCACGACGGCGCTCGATGTGACGCTCCAGGCGCAGATCCTGGAGCTGCTGGACCGCCTGCGCGTCGACCTCGGCCTGTCCGTGCTGCTGATCACGCACGACCTGGGGATCGTGGCCGAGACCTGCGACCGCGCGGTGGTGATGCACCGGGGCGAGGTGGTGGAGGAGGGGGAGGTCGAGAGGCTGTTCCGGGCGCCGGGGCATGCCTATACGCGGATGCTGCTGGCGGCGGTGCAGGCGAGCCCTCACCCCCCTGGCCCCCCTCTCCCGATGGGAGAGGGGGGAAATCTGGCCGAGGCCGTCGGCCTCTCCCGGGAGTTTCCGGTGCGCCGCGGGCTGTTGCAGCGGACGCGGGGGGTGGTGCGGGCGGTGGACCGGGTGGACCTGGAGATCCGGCGCGGCGAGTGCCTGGCGCTGGTGGGCGAGTCGGGGAGCGGCAAGACGACGCTCGGCCGCTGCCTGATCCGGCTGATCGAGCCGACTTCCGGCCGGGTCCTGTTCGATGGAGGGGACCTGCTGGCCCTGGGGTCCGGGGAGCTGCGCCGCCGCCGGCGGCGTTTCCAGATGATCTTCCAGGATCCGTACGGCTCGCTCGATCCCCGGCAGAAGGTGGGCTCGATCGTCGCCGAGCCGCTGGAGATCCACACGGACCTCGGAGCCGGCGAGCGCCGGCGGCGGGTGGAGGAGCTGCTCGCGGCCGTGGGGCTCGATCCGGTGCTGGCCGGGCGCTATCCTCACGAGCTTTCGGGAGGCCAGCGCCAGCGCGTCGGCATCGCGCGGGCGATCGCGGCGGAGCCCGACCTGCTGGTGGCCGACGAGCCGGTCTCGGCGCTGGACGTCTCGATCCGCGCGCAGGTCCTGGAGCTGCTCGCGGACCTGCGGCGGCGGCTGGGCCTCACGTTGCTGCTCATCAGCCACGACATGACGGCGGTGGAGCGGCTCGCGGACCGGGTGGCGGTGATGTACCTCGGCCGGGTGGTCGAGCTGGCGCCGGCGGAGGAGCTGTTCCGCCGGCCGCTCCATCCCTATGCGGTAAGCTTGCTCTCGGCGGTGCCGGTCGCCGTGCCGGGCCGCCGGCGCGAACGGATCGTGCTGAAGGGGGAGCCGCCGAGCCCTCTCGCGCCGCCTTCCGGGTGCCCGTTCCATCCCCGCTGCCCGATCGCCCGGCCGCGTTGCGCCGCCGAAGTGCCGCCTCTGGCCGGGTTTCGGGAAGAAGGACGCCAGGTCGCGTGCTTCTACCCAGGGGAGATGAGTGGGAGCGCCGTAAACCTTTGAGTACCTCGCGCGTAGTGTGTGCAGGGAATCGGCGATGGCCGACGCGGGGGATTTTGTTGCATGATCATCGACCGGTTTCAGGTGAGGACCTATGAAAAGACAATCCGTGCGATCTGATGTATGGAGGGCCTGCGGGCTCGCGTTGCTGCTGACCGCCGGCGCGGCGCGGGCCCAGGTGGCGGTGAACAGCACCGTGGCTCCGCCGGGGGACGCCTCGCTCCAGGTCCAGGACGGCGCCGTCCTGCTGAGCCTGGACGAAGCGGTCGAAGTCGCGCTTCGGCACAACCTCGGCCTGATCGTCGAGCGCTATACCCGTGCCCAGGCCCGCCTGGGAATCCAGCAGAACCTGGGCATGTACGACACGCTGGCCAACGCCACCGCGACGGCGGCCGAGCGCACCAGCCCTGCGATCTCGCAGCTCCTGGCCTCCTCGTCCAACCGGCAGGCCTTCAACTTCGACTTCTCCCAGTTGATGCCCACGGGCGGCCGGCTCAGCCTCGGCTGGGAGAACAGCCGAGAGGAATCGGACCTGGCGTTCCAGAGCTTCAACCCGTCCTTCGACTCGAACCTCAGCTTCGGCCTCGTCCAGCCGTTGCTGCGCGACTTCGGGCGCAACATCCAGGAGCGGCAGCTTCTGCTCGCCCGCAGCCGGAGCCAGGTCAGCAGCCAGGAGTTCGAGCGCCAGGTGACGCTGACGATCCAGCAGGTGGTCAACGCCTACTGGGACCTCGTCGAGGCGCGGCAGCAGCTCATTGTCGCGCAGCAGAGCCTGGGGCTCGCCCGCGAGCTGCACGACCGCAACCGCATCCAGGTCGAGGTCGGGACCATGGCGCCGCTCGAGCTGGTGCAGAGCGAGGCGGCGATCGCCACCCGGGAAGAGGACATCATCCGCTCCCAGGCTTCGATCGGCGACGCCGAGGACGTGCTCCGGCGGCTGCTCAACCTGCCGGACGGCGCTCTGTGGGCGACCGAGATCCGGCCCGCCACCGATCCGGAGATGGAGCGGGTGCCGATCGATCTCGAGGAGTCGATCCAGACGGCCCTGGCCGAGCGGCCCGAGCTCAGGGCGCAGCAGCTCCAGATCCAGCAGGCCCAGATCGAGTCGCGGTTCTTCCGCAACCAGACGCTGCCGAGCCTCGACTTCAACGTCAGCTACGGCACGCGCGGCGCGGGCGGCAACCTCATCGTCCGCGACGATGAGACGGGCGAGATCATCCGCACCGTCCCCGGCGGCTTTGGCGACGCCTTCGAGCAGGTGTCCGGGTTCGACTTCGACGGCTGGAGCACGGCGCTGGTCTTCGGCTTCCCGTTGCAGAACCGTGCCGCGCGCGCCCAGAAGGCCATCGCGGACCTCGACCTGGAGCGGGCGCAGACCGAGATGCAGGACCTCCGGCAGGCCATCGTCACCGAGGTGCGGCAGGCGGTGCGCCGGGTGGAGACCGCGGCCAAGCAGATCGACGCGGCCCGCATCTCGCGCCAGTTCCAGGAGAAGAACCTGGAGGCCGAGAAGAAGCGCTACGAGAACGGCATGTCCACCAGCTTCCAGATCACCCAGATCCAGGAGGACCTGACCTTCGCCAAGAGCCGCGAGGTCACCGCGGTCATCGCCTACCGCACGGCGCTGGCCGAGTACCAGCGCGCCATCGGCCGTCTCACGGAATCGGAGGGGGTCACGCTGGAGGACCCGGCGGATCCGGAGCCCACCCGGCCCTGGCGGTTCCGCCTCTGGCAGTAGGGGGGACGTCATGAACGACTCGGGCTTCGGCCGGTTGGTGGGAGTCCTGCTGTCGCCGGAAAAGACGTTCCGTTCCATCGCGGAGCGGCCCACGTGGCTCGCTCCGCTGCTGGTCCTCATGGTCCTCAACACCGCCGTCGGCTATCTGGTCAACCAGCGGATCGACGTCGAGCAGATGGTGCGCCAGCAGATGGAGCAGCGGAACCAGGAGGTGAGCCAGGAGCAGCTCGATCAGGCGGTCGGGATGGCCGAGAAGCTCGGTCCGGTCATGACCGTGGTGTCCGGGCTCGTGTTCGCGCCCGCGATCTACCTGATCCTGGCCGCCGTGTTCATGTCGATCGTCCGCCTGGCCGGATCGGAGATCGACTTCCAGAGGAGCCTGTCGGTCTTCCTGTACGGCATGATGCCGTGGGTCCTCTATTCGCTGCTCGCCCTGCCGATCATCCTGAGCCGGGAGTCGCTCGACCCGGAGGCGGCGCAGAGCGGGGTCCTGATGTCGAACCTCGGGGCGTTCGCTCCCGAGGACGCCGGGGTCGTCGTCAAGGGGCTGCTGTCGAGCCTCGACGCGTTCTCGGTGTGGACTCTGATCCTTCTCATCCTCGGCTATCGGGTCGTGGGCCGGATCTCGACGGGAGCCTCGGCGGCGGTCGTGCTCACCCTCTGGCTCCTCTACGTCGCGGGCAAGGTCGGCCTGCTCTACGCCTTCAGCTAAAGGAGAGGGTTTGAAAAAGGTTCTGATCGCGGCGGTGGTCCTGCTGGTCCTGGGGGCCATCGTCTTCGCCAGCATCCGCGGGGGGCGCTCGGAGAAGGGCGCCAAAGTCTACGTGGAGGAGGTCCGCCGCCAGGACATCGGCCAGATCGTCAAGGCCAGCGGCGAGATCGATCCCCGCGTCAAGGTGAACATCTCGTCGCGCGTGATCGGCAAGATCGAGAAGCTGTACGCGCGCGAAGGGGACCGGGTCGAGAAGGGACAGCGGTTCCTCGAGCTGGAGAAGGAGACGTACCTCGCCGAGCGCGACCAGTGGGCCGCCCAGCTCCGCCGGGCGCAGAACGACGTGCGGCAGGCGCAGGTGTCGCTCGCCGACACCCGCAACAAGCTGGAGCGCGCCCGCCGCCTCCAGGCCGAGGGGATCGCCTCCCGCGAGCAGCTCGAAGCCGCGGAGCTGGCCGAGGCCTCCGCCCGCCTGCGGCTGGAGGACGCCCGCGAGTCGGTCCACCAGGCGCAGGCGAACCTCGAAAGGGCCCGCGACGACCTCGCCAAGACCACGCTCTACGCCCCGATCAGCGGCCGGGTCGTCGACCTCAAGACCGAGGAGGGGGAGATCGTGGTCACCGGCACCATGAACAATCCGGGCTCGGTGATCGCCGAGGTCGCGGACCTCTCGGAGATCCTGGCCAACGTGGACGTGGACGAGACCGAGATCGTCAACGTCAAGCCGGGGCAGAAGGCGGCCGTGCGGGTGGATGCGATGCCGGACCGCGTGTACCATGGGCGGGTCGTGGAGCTGGGCAGCTCCGGCTTCAACCGGGCGGCGCAGCCCGACGTGACCTTCTTCGACGTCAAGATCCTCCTCGAAGAGACGGGCGAGGACCTGCGCCCGGGGATGTCGGTGCGGGCCGAGATCGAGACCCGGCCGCCGTCGAACGCCCTGGTGATCCCGATTCAGGCCGTGGTCGAGCGGCCGCCGCTCCGGCCCCAGGGAGAGAAAGCCGCCGCCGCGTCGAACGAGGAGATCAAAGTCGTCTTCGTGGCGGAGGACGGCAAGGCGCGCCAGCGGGCGGTCCAGACCGGCATCTCCGACGAGACCCGGGTCGAGATCCTCTCCGGGCTGAAGCCGGGGGAGAAGGTGGTGACCGGCCCCTACCGGTTGCTGCGCGACCTCAGGGACGGCGACGCCGTGCAGGTCACCACGCCGGACCAGGAGAAGGCCGAGAAGCGGGGCTCCGGCAATCAGGACAACGACGAGGACGAAGACGAGCAGGAGCGGGATTGATGGCCCTTATCGAGCTGCGTGACATTCACAAGATCTACACCATGGGCGCCGAGAAGGTGCATGCCCTCAACGGCCTCACCCTGGAGATCGAGCGCGGCGAGTACGTGGCGATCATGGGCTCGTCGGGCAGCGGCAAGTCGACGCTCATGAACCTGGTCGGCTGCCTGGACACACCGACCTCGGGCAGCTACCGCCTGAACGGCACGACCGTGGAGGAGCTGGACGACACCGAGCTGGCGGGCATCCGCAACAAGGAGATCGGCTTCGTCTTCCAGTCCTTCCACCTGCTGCCGCGCACGAGCGCCCTGCAGAACGTGGAGCTGCCGTTGATTTACGCCGGCACCTCGCGCGCGGAGCGCCGCGAGCGCGCCCGCCGCGCCCTGGCGCGGGTGGGGCTCGCCGACCGCATGGGCCACCAGCCCAACGAGCTGTCGGGCGGCCAGCGCCAGCGCGTGGCCGTGGCGCGCGCCCTGGTCAACGATCCGTCGATCCTGCTGGCGGACGAGCCGACCGGCAATCTCGACTCGGCCACGTCGGCGGAGATCATGGACCTCTTCGACGAGCTGCACCAGGGCGGGAACACGGTGATCCTGGTCACCCACGAGACGGACATCGCGGCCCACGCCTGGCGGCAGGTGCAGCTTCGCGACGGCCAGATCCTCTCCGACCACCCGACCGCGCGGGCGGCGCAGCGCGCCTAGGAGGCGGCCATGGTCATCCTGGAGAACTTCCGGATCGCCTTCACGGCCCTGCGGGCCAACAAGATGCGGGCCATCCTGACGACGCTGGGCATCATCATCGGCGTCGCCGCGGTGATCGCCGTGGTCTCCATCGTCCAGGGGCTGCAGCACATGGCGACCAATCTGTTCGAGGGCGTGGGCGCGACCTTCATGGCGATCACGCCCCGGCAGGAGATGCAACGGGCCCCGGGCATGGTCGTCCGCCAGGTCAAGCTCACCTGGGAGGATGGCAAGGCGATCCGCGACCAGGTGCCCGGCATCCGCCTGATCACGCCGATGCTCCTGGGCCGCGAAAGGGTCAAGTACCGCGACCGCCAGCACAACCCCGGCATGCTCCTCGGCGTCAATGAGGACTACCAGGGGGTGATGGACCACACGGTCGACCGCGGCCGGTTCTTCTCGAAGATCGACCTGGAGAACCGGCGCAAGGTGGCGGTGATCGGCACCGAGGTGGCCGAGGAGCTGCGCCTGGGGAACGAGCCGGTGGGCAAGGAGATCTACGTCGGCAACTACCCGGCGACCGTGATCGGGGTGATGGAGGAGAAGGGGCAGAGCTTCGGCCAGAACCTCGACGACGTGGTGTTCGTCCCTTTCGACTCGGCCCTGGCGCTGTTCGGGCGCAACGCCGGCGACCAGGTGCTGCTGCGGCTCCAGGCCCAGAGCCCCGAGGTGGTCGACCAGGTGAAGGACGGCATCGTGCGCGTCCTGCGGGTGCGCCACAAGATCCCCGCGGGGCAGCCGAACGACTTCGAGGTGCAGATCCAGGACGAGATCCTGCAGCAGGTGACCAAGTTCCTCTCGGGCGTCACCGCGGTCATCGGTGGCGTGGTGAGCATCGCGCTGCTGGTGGGCGGCATCGGGATCATGAACATCATGCTGGTCTCGGTGACCGAGCGCACGCGCGAGATCGGCGTCCGCAAGGCCGTGGGGGCCCGGCGGCAGGACATCCTGGTCCAGTTCCTCATCGAGGCGGTGACCCTGTCGCTGGTGGGCGGCGCGATCGGCCTGGCCCTGGGTTACGGGATCGGCGTGCTGGTCGCCCAGCTCATCCCCAACTGGCCGCCGGCCTATGTGCCGCTCTGGGCCATCGTCCTCGCCTTCGGCTTCTCGGCCATGGTCGGCATCTTCTTCGGCATCTATCCCGCCGGCAAGGCTTCGCGGCTCGATCCGATCGAGGCGCTGCGGTACGAATAGGGACCCTCACCCCCTGGCCCCCTCTCCCACCCGCACTCACACCCACCCGGGAGAGGGGGAAGTTACAGAAGAGAGAAGAGCTTGGGCGGTTGGTGCCGGAGGTGGGAGTCGAACCCACACGCCCGCAAGGGGCGGGGGATTTTGAGTCCCCTGCGTCTGCCATTCCGCCACTCCGGCGTGAGAGGTGCGGCGAGAAAAGGACATGGTAGGAGGCCTTTCCGCCCGTGTCAACGGTTGACCTGGGGCCGCTTATCGTGTACAAATACAAGTGTAAGCGGCAGTCCCTCAACGACTTACTGTCGTACTCCAGCATTCGAATCCAAATTCAAGGGGGTCGCGACGTGACATTCAAGGTCGGTCAAAAGGTGGTTTACCCCAACCACGGCGTCGGTCTGGTCGAGAAGATCGAGCCGGGGCACATTGATGGGGTCGAGCAGCTTTATTTCCATCTGAAATTGCTGGGAAACAATTCGAGGGTCATGGTACCCAAGGCCAACCTGGAGCTCGTGGGCTTGCGCCCGCTCTGCCACCAGCGGGAGGTTCGAGCCCTGTTCGATATCCTCGAAGACGGCAACATCGACACCTACAAGGACTGGAAAGGGCGGTACAAGCAGAACCTGGACAAGATGAAGACAGGCCGGTTGACGGACGTCGCGGAGGTGCTGAAGAACTTGCGCCTGGTGAGCCAGCGCAAGAGCCTCTCCTTCCGCGAGAAGAAGATGTACGAGCGGGCCAAGTACTTCATCGTGAGCGAGGTGGCCCACGTGCGGCAGATCACCGAGCGCGAGGCCGAGGACCAGGTCGAGTCCGCTCTGAGCTCCAGTCTGGCCAAGCGGCAGCGCACGGCCAAGGCGAGCTGACACCCTGCCCAGTCGATTTCGGAGGCCGCCCCCAGGGGCGGCCTTTTTGTTTCCGGCGCCCTGTTACAATCCCGGCCATGAATCGAACGGCTGTCCTCCCGTTCTACTGCCTGCTCGTCTCGGTCTCGCTGGCGGGAGCCCCCCTATCAGCTCAGCCGGCCCAGTCGGCCCAGCCCGCCCAGGAGACTCCCCGCCCCGCGCCATCGCCGCAGATCCAGTCCGACCTCCAACTGGAGCGCAAGCTCCTGGCCCTCGACCTAGTCGGGTACCGGGAGGCGCGGACGCGCGAGCAGAGCACCCACCAGGCGGTCAACGAGGCCATGCAGCGGCTGGATCAGGCGCTGGCCGGCGACTCGCTGGCCCTGGGCACCCTGGAGACGCTCTTCGACAGCCTCTCGGCGGCGCGCGCCGCGTCGCAGATCGCGGCCGAGAGGGTGGACTGGCAGATCCAGCGGCTCCAGGACCGGATGCGGCGGATCAGCTTCCTCGAAGGGGAGGCCGGCGGCGGCTCGCTGCGCAACGCATCGATCGCGGGGCGGTGGACCATTCAGATCCTGCCCCAGAACCTGACCGGGACGTATGACCTGCGGCTGGACGGCACCGTGGTCTCCGGCAACTACACGGTCCAGGGGGGCGGCTCGGGCTCGCTCCGCGGCACTTTCGTAGAGAACCGCCTGCGGCTGGAGCGGATCGACTCCAGGGGCGGGTTCGACAGCATCTTCCTGGGAACGTTCGATCCGGCCACCCAGAGGATCACCGGCTCGTGGACCGCCAACGAGCTGGCGAGCGGACAGCCGACGCGGGGCGACTGGAGCGCCGTCCGGGCCGGCGCCCAACAAGAGAGGCAGCCTTGAGCAAAGACAATGTGATCTCCGCCGTCATCGGCGTTCTTCTTGGCTTCATCGCGGGCTCTCTCAGCCACGAGGTCATGTCCGCGCGGCAGCCGGCGCGCTTCGTCCCGGGCTCGACGGCGCCCGGCGTGGCCGCCGATCCGAACGCCGGCATGGGAGCCCCCACGGCTCCCGCGCCGGGCGCGCAGGCCCCGGGCGCCGCGCCCGCGCCTGGGGGCGGCGGACCGGCCATGGCCCAGGTCCAGGAGATGCAGAGCCGGGTGGCGCGGGACCCGAACGACGCGGACGCCGTGCTGGCGCTCGCGAACATGAACTTCGACATCCAGAACTGGTCGAAGGCCCGCGACCTCTACGCGCGCTACCTGGAGCTGCGGCCCGGCAATCCCGACATCATGTCCGACCTGGGCGTCACTTACCGCGAGTTGAAGGAGTACGACAAGGCGCTGGAGCTCTTCGACCAGGCGCAGACGATCGCGCCGGACCACTGGCAGTCGCGCTTCAACGAAGTGATCGTCCTCGCCTTCGACCTCAAGAAGTTCGACGAGGCGGACCGGGTGCTGGACGAGCTGCGCAGGATGCAGCCCGGCAACGCCGACGTCGAGCGCCTCGCCTCCGAGGTCAACCGCCAGCGCGGAGCCGCCTGACCCATGATCCGCCTGCTGCTCGTGGTGGGCCTGGCCTATCTCGCCTGGCTCGGCGTGGAGGGCCTGATGGGCCGGCTGCGCCTTTCGGCGGGCGTCACCCGGCGCCCGCTCCGGCCCCAGGCTCCCGAAGCCGGAGCCGCCGGCGAGACCCTGGTCCGCTGCGACGGCTGCGGCGTACACGTCCCGCGGTCGCGCGCGGTGGCGGGTGAGAGCGAGGTCTTCTGCTCGGACGCATGCCGGCCCCTCACCCCCTGACCCCCTCTCCCATCGCCCTCCCCCCAACCGGGAGAGGGGGAGAGTACGCCGACGTCGCGCTTCCGGTCCCCCTGGACCCTCTGACCTACGAGGTCCCTCCGGCCTGGAGGCCCCAGGCCCGGCTCGGGGTGCGCGCTCGGGTGTGGGTGGGACGGCGCCGCCTGACCGGAGTGATCGTGCGGGTCCACGACGAGGCCCCGGAAGCGATGAACGTGCGGCCGGTCGAGGAGATCCTGGACCTCGAGCCGGTCCTCCTCCCCGATCTGCTCGAGCTGGCGCGGTTCACGGCGAGCTACTACATGGCGCCGCTCGGCGAGGTGATCCGCTCCATGCTGCCGTCGGACCTGCCGCCGTGGGGCGCCCGGCGGGTCTGGCTGACCGACGCCGGCGCGCTGGCCGTGCCGAGGAGCCCGGAAGAGGCCGCGGTGATCGAGGCGCTGCGCGAGGGAGGGCGGATGTCGTCCGCGGAGCTGCAGAGCCGGGTGGGGATCGCGGGCCTCGGCGCGGTGCTCGCGGACCTGACGGAGCGGGGGAGGATCTCCGGCGAGGACCTGCGGCCGAAGTCGGCGCGCTACGTCTCCGCCGTGGAGCTGGCCCCGGGCGGCCTCGCGACCCACCTCGCCGCCGCCGGACGGTCCGCGCAGGGCAAGGCGGTGGTGGAGTACCTCGCCGCGGTCGGCCGGCCCGCCACCCAGGCGGAGGTCATGGACGCGGTCGGCTGCACCTCGGGCGTGATCCGCCGTCTCGTGTCGCTCGGCGTGCTGCGCCAGTTCACCCAGGTCGAAAGGCTCTCGCTCGACCGCCACCGGCTGGCCCCGGCGGAAGAGGGCGCGCCTCTGGTCCTGCGCGCCGACCAGGACCTCGCCCTGCGCCGGCTCACCGACGTGATCGAGCGGCGCGTCGCCGCGCCGTTCCTCCTCCAGGGCATGACCGGATCGGGAAAGACGGAGGTCTACCTGCGGGCCGCGGAAGCGGCGCTGGAGCAGGGACGGTCGGCCATCCTCCTGGTGCCGGAGATCGCGCTCGTGCCCGCCCTGGCGCGGTCGGTCGAGCAGCGGTTCGGCGAGCAACTGGCGATCCTGCACTCCGGGCTGGGCACGGGCGAGCGCCACCAGGAGTGGGAGCGGGTGCGCCGCGGCGAGGCGCGGGTGGTCCTGGGGCCGCGCTCGGCCCTGTTCGCGCCGGTCGAGGACCTCGGCCTGCTGGTGGTGGACGAAGAGCAGGACACCTCCTACAAGCAGGAGGTCGTCCCCCGCTACAACGCGCGGGACCTGGCCCTGGTGCGCGGCCGGGACGCGGCGGCGGCCACGCTCCTGGTCTCGGCCACGCCGAGCCTGGAGAGCCGGTTCAATGTGGAAAAGGGGAAGCTCGAGCCGCTGACGCTCATCGCCCGGGCGGGGCAGGGGACGCTGCCCGAGGGGATCCTGGTCGATCTGCGCCAGGAGCCGGTGTCGCGGCGGCCCGGCGAGGTCGCCTTCTCGGAGCGCCTGCGCCACGAGATCGCCACCGCCCTGGCCGACGGCGAGCAGATCATCCTGCTGCGCAACCGCCGCGGCTACGCGCCGGTCCTGCTCTGCCGCGCCTGCGGCGAGGACATGCGCTGCGCCGACTGCGGCCTGCCCAGGACCTACCACCTCCGCGACCGGCGCCTGCTGTGCCACTACTGCGGCTCGACGCTGCCGGTGCCGAAGCGCTGCCCGGTCTGCTCCGAGGAGGCCCTGGAGCCGGTGGGGGCCGGGACCGAAAGGGTGGAGGAGACCTTCCGCGAGCTGTTCCCCGAGGCCACGGTCGACGTGCTCGACCGCGACACCGCCCGCCGGGCGGGAGGGCTGACGGCCGTGCTCGAACGCTTCGAGCGCGGCGAGGTCCAGGTGCTCATCGGCACCCAGATGGTCTCCAAGGGGCACCACTTCCCGGGCGTGTCGCTGACCGCCGTGCTGGCGGCCGACGCCTACCTGGGATTCCCCGACTTCCGCGCCGTCGAGCGCACGTACAACCTGCTGACCCAGGTGGCCGGGCGGGCCGGGCGTGGGGAGAGGCCCGGGCGGGTGGTGATCCAGACCTACCACCCGGACCACTACGCCATCCAGGCGGCGCTGCGGCAGGACGACGAAGGGTTCGCCCGCGAGGAGATGCGTTTCCGGCGGGTCTTCCACTATCCGCCGTACACGCGCATGGTGCAGCTCCTGGTGCGCGACAAGAACCGGGAGCGCGGCTGGTCGACGATCTCCGAGCTGGCGGCGGACCTCTCCGCGCATCCGCTGTCGCGCTCGGCCCGCGTCACCGGCCCGGCCCCCGCGCCGCTCGAACGGCTGCGCGGCCAGTGGCGGTTCCAACTCCTCGTCCGCTCCGCCGCCGGCCGCGACCTCCACCGCATGCTGCAGCAGGTGCTGCCGAAGAATCCGCCGTACGATCTGGTGATCGACGTGGATCCGCAGCAGCTTCTGTAGGGGGCCCTCACCCCCGGCCCCTCTCCCGGAGGGAGAGGGGTGAAATTCTGAAAAAAGCCTGGAGACGAGGATTTACGTTCCCCCCTCTCCCTCCGGGAGAGGGGGTCAGGGGGTGAGGGCTCGGCGGGCGCCGCGAGAGATCGTCTAGCTCTCGTCCGCCGAGGGACCGTAGATCGACGGCACGGGCACGTCGTTCAGCCGCAGGTAGACCGAGAGCTGGCCGCGGTGGTGGATGGAGTGGCTGAGCAGCATGCTGCGGAGCACGGCGACCCGCGGCAGGGTGAAGATCGGCCGGCCGCCGTTCAGCAGCGACCAGGGCTTCAGGATGTCCGGGTCCTCGATGGACTCGATCGCCGCCCGCGCCGCGGCCACCTTGGCGTCGAACGTGTCCAGGATCTCCTGGCGCGAGCCCAGCGTGTTCGGCTTGTAGCCGCCGCTTCCGCCCGGAGGGGCGAGGTCGATCGAATCGCTCTCCACGATCCGCACCCCAAGCCCCGGCAGCTCGGCGAGGTGGGTGGCGAGCCGGCCCAGGCTCATCGATTTGTCGTGCGGCTTCCAGGCGAAGCGGTCTTCAGGAACCCGCTCGAGCAGCTTGCGGGTGGTGGCCATCTCGTGGTCGTACTCCGGCAGCAGGGTCTGACTGATCTTCATGGGTCCTCCGTGCGGTTTCGGGCCATCCTATCTCTGGCCTCAGTCCTCGAACAGGGCCCGCTGCCTGCCTTCCGGTCCAGAATAGACCAGCCGCCGCCCGCCGTCCAGGACGTGGGCGTTGGGATCGAGCTCGTGAGGATCGGCGCGGCCCGGACCCAGGATGTGCCGGACCTCGATCCCGCGCGCCGTCAGAGCGTCGGAGATCAGCCGCCGGTGGCAGCGCCAGGGGACCGCCTCGGCGCACAGGATGGCGGTGGTCTTCTCTCCGGAGAGGCGGATCAGGCGTTCCAGGGCGGCCTGGAAGGCGGCGGTCTCCATGTGGTCGGCGTAGCCGCGGAACGCCTCGACCCGCCAGGCGGTGTGCGGCGAGCCCGGGCGGGCGGTCCTCCGTCCCCCGAGGTCCGGCTCGTGGATATACTGGATTCCGGCGCCGGCGAGCGCCGCCTCCAGCGCGTCGCGGGAGAAGTGCGGGTGGCGCCGCGAAGCCGGGAAGCGCCGGACGTCCACCAGTGTCTCGACCCCCTGCTGGGCCAGCAGGGCCAGCAGCTCTTCACCGGAGCGCGTCGAGTGTCCGATCGTGAGGACGGGCGGCATCCGGGTACTATAGCCGGGCTCTCGCCCGGCGTGGAGTTGGAACAAAATCCGCTGGCTCTGACGTTTCGGCGGAACGGAGCCCTGGTTTGCACCTGAGAGTCGTCACCTACAACATCCATCGGGCCATCGGCGTCGACCGCCGTTTCCGTCCCGAGCGCATCGTCGAGATCCTCCGCCACTACGGAGGCGACGTCGTCCTGCTGCAGGAGGTCGACGAGGGCGCGCCGCGCTCGCGCGAGCTGGACCTGGCCCGGGAGCTGGCGCAGTCCCTGGGCTATCCCCACTTCGCCGTGGGCCACAACGTCAGCCTGCGCAAGGGACGCTACGGCAACGCCACCCTCAGCCGCTTTCCGATCCTGCGCGAGCGCAACATCGACCTGACGATCGGGATGCTCAAGCGCCGCGGCTGCCAGCACACCAGTATCCAGATTCGCGAGGACCGGCCGCTGGAGGTCTTCAACCTCCACTTGGGGCTCTCCGCCCGCGAGCGCCTCCGCCAGATCGAGCTGCTCTTCCGGTCCGGGGAGCTGACCGGGGTCAACGGCGACACCCCGCTGCTCGTGGGCGGCGACTTCAACGACTGGCGCTCGCTCCTGTGGCCGGTCTTCACCAACGGCCAGGGCTTCCAGTGCGCCACCGAGCTGAAGGCCGGCCATGGGCGCTGCATGGCAACCTACCCCTCCTTTTCGCCGCAAGGCGGCCTGGACCGCCTCTACTACCGCGGACCTCTCCGGCTGGAATCGGTGCGCCGCTGCCGTCTGCAAGTCTCCCGCGTGGCCAGCGACCACCTCCCCGTCATCGCCGACTTCGAGCTGGTCTGAGCCCTCACCCCCCCGGTCCCCTCTCCCATCCCCTCCCCCCGACCGGGAGAGGGGGAAGAAAACGCGCAGGGAGACAGTACGCCGTGCCTCGCATTTTTGTGCGGGTGGTGGCGCCCCTCTCCCGGTTGGGGGGAGGGGATGGGAGAGGGGACGGGGGTGAGGGGCCCCCTGCCCGGACGAGTCGAACCCTGCTACGATCTCCAGGTACCAGGAAAGATCCGTCATCCGTCCGCTTCCGAGGAAGGGAACCGTCAAGTGCCTCGCCACGCCGTTCTCGTCGTCGATCCTGACCGCTCGCGCCGCAGGGAGCTGTCGCACGGGCTCACCGGGTTCGGATACGAGGTGATCCCCGCCATCGACGCGGAGCAGGGGACGCTGTTCGCCGGCGAGCTGGGTCCCGGCATCGTCGTGGCCCCGGCGGCGCTGGCCGCCAACGGCGGGCCTCCCATCACGGAGCGCTTCGCGGCCAAGGACCCCACGATCCACCACACGCTGCTCCTCCTTGGCGGGAACGAGCAGGAAGGCAGAGACCTGCCCGAGGAGGTGCTCTTCCTGGCGACCGACGGCATCGATCCGGCCGGCCTGGTGCGGCGGATCCACCTCGCCCTGCTCGGCCGCGAGATCGGCCTGGAGCCGGACGCGCAGCTCGAATCGCTGGTCGGCGACTTCTCGCTCCACCCGCTCCTGGAGCTGCTGCGCGGGCTCAACCGGGCGCACGCCACGGGGCAGGTGGCCTGCGCCGGCGGCAAGATCACCCTGGAGAACGGCGAGGTGGTCGGCGCGGAGGCCGGGCGGGTCACCGGGATCAAGGCCTTCTGCCGCCTGAGCCACCTCGACGCCGGCCCATTCTGGGTGCGGCTCCGGCCGCCCGATCTCACCAGGCCGGCCGAGGCGACGCACGAGATCCGGATGGACCTCAGATCGCTGATCTTCCTGGCGCTGGAGGACGCGGTCCACGACGCTCCCGATCCGCGGTCGCGCGTCCGCGTGCAGGCCGGTCCCTCCTTCTCCGAGGCTGGCTTCACCCCGGGGCAGCAGGAGCTGCTGGCCGCGGCGCCGGGCAGCGTCACGGTCGGCCGCCTCCTCGACGCCCTGCCGGCCACGGACGGCGAGGTCCTGCGCGACCTGATGGGGCTGCGCGAGCTGGGCGTCGTCGCTCTGGAAGAGCCGCGGGACCTGGTGCGCGTGGTCACCGACTCGACGTCCGACCTGCCGCCCGACCTGGCGCGCGCCCACGGCATCCAGATCGTGCCTCTGCTGGTGCTCTTCGGCGACCGCGTCTACCACGACGGGGTCGACCTCCGGCCCAAGGAGTTCTACGAGCAGCTCGAATCCGGTCCGGTCCATCCGCGGACGAACCCGCCGCCCCAGGCCGACTTCCTGGAAACCTACCGCGCGCTCGCGCCGCACAAGGACCTGGTCTCGGTCCACATCTCGGAGAAGCTGTCGCAGACCGTGGTCCACGCCCGCGCCGCCGCCGAGGAGGGGCTCCCGGCGTTCCAGAAGGAGCGCGGCGAGGCCGAGCGGGTGACGCTGTGCGTGGTGGACAGCAACAACGCGAGCCTGGGCCTGGGGATGCTCGCCCTGTTCGCCGCCCGCATGGCGCGGCGCGGAGTGGAGCCGGACGCCATCGTCGACCGGCTGGAGTCCATGCGCGGCCGCATCCAGGTCCTGTTCGCGGTCAACACGCTCGACTACCTGGCCCGGGGCGGGCGCATCGGCAAGGGGCGGGCGTTCCTGGGCAACCTGCTGGGGATCAAGCCGATCCTCGGCGTGGTCGACGGCGAGGTCACGGCGGTCGACAAGGTGAGGGGAGGGCGGGCCGCCCAGCCGCGCCTGATCGAGCTGTTCCGCGAAAAGATCGATCCCAAGCGGCCGGTGGTGGTGAGCATCGCCCACGCCAAGGCGCCGGTGTGGGCCGACCGGCTGCGCGTCCTGATCCAGAAGAGCTTCGACGTCGCCGAGCTGATCGTCGCCGAGATGGGTCCGGTGGTCGGCACCCACGCCGGACCGGGGACGGTCGGTGCCGCGCTCTTCCAACCCACCGAGGAGGAGCTCCCCCTGGTAGCGCCCCTCTCCGAGCCCGTGTGACGGTGAGCCCGCAGAGCCGCACCGTCCTCGTCACCGGCGTCACCCGCGGCCTCGGCCGTGCGCTGGCGGTCCGCCTCGCCGGCCTCGGGCATGTCGTGATCGGCTGCGGGCGCACCCGCGAGGCGGTGGAGGAGCTGCAGGCCGAGCTTGGCGAGCCGCACGGCTTCTCGGTCGTGGACGTGGCCTCCGCCGCCGAGGTGGACGCCTGGACCCGCCGCGTCCTCGCCCGCCACCCCCCGATCGACCTGCTGGTGAACAACGCCGGCGTGATCAACGCCAACGCCCCGCTCTGGCAGATCCCGGAGGAGGAATTCGCCCACGTCCTCGACGTGAACCTCAAGGGGACCTACCACGTCATCCGCAGCTTCCTGCCGTCCATGCTGGAGCGCGGCCAGGGCGTGATCGTCAACTTCAGCTCCGGCTGGGGGCGCTCGACCTCGTCCGAGGTCGCCCCCTACTGCGCCACGAAATGGGGGATCGAGGGGATGACCCGCGCGCTGGCCGAGGAGCTGCCACCCGGGATGGCCGCCGTGGCCCTCAACCCCGGGGTGATCCACACCGCGATCCTGGAAAGCTGCTACGGCCAGTCGGCCAAAAGCTATCCCGGCCCCGGACGCTGGGCCGAGCGCGCCGCCCCCTTCCTCCTGGAGCTGGGGCCGAAAGACAACGGCAAGAGCCTCACCGTGCCGGGATTCTGAAGCGTTTCTCCAACGCCGCAAACTTTTCGGTTCGCTCGATTCGGCGTCCTCCGGCCACCGAAAGGGTCGGCACCCGGCCCGAAGCCGGCCGGCCGGCTTCGGCGGCTTTTCCAGCGCGAAAATTCCCGCGCGGCGGCTTCCAAAACGCTTCTGACGCTGCCTCAAGCCGGCAGGGGAAGTGCTGAAACCGTTCTGACACTGTTTCAGACAGGCAGGGACAGTCTCGAAACCGTTTTGAAACTGTTTCGCGCAGCCAGAAACAGCGCCGGAAGCGTTTTGAGACCGCCTCCCGCCGGCGGAAGAAGCGTCCGAACCGTTTCGAGGCAGCCCCCGGGTCTTTCAAAGCTTCCCCGGCACGCGCAAAGGGCTGAAAAATCGCTGCCGAACCCCATCGATCTCTTCATTGGACGCCGCGTCCTTCCGTTCTACCGGCGCAGGAGCTTCCTGACAGCTCCCTGCACCCTCCGGAGGTGGACTGAGAATTTGCAAGGCTCCGGCGCAGGACCGAAGCCGCAGGCCGGAGGGGGATTTCGCCGTCTCCTGAGCTCTCACCTCCGGGCCCCGCTATGCTTCTCCCCATGGCGGATCCTCCGGACTCTCCCCCCGTCGTCGCCATCGTCGGCGCCACGGCCACGGGCAAGAGCGCCCTGGGGATGGCGGTCGCCGAGGCGCTCGGCGGCGAGATCGTCAACGCCGACGCCCTCCAGGTCTACCGCGGCCTCGACCTCGGGACCGCCAAGCCGAGCCCCGAGGAGCGGGCGCGGGCGCCACACCACCTCGTCGACATCCTCGACCCGCACGAGCGGTACTCGGCGGGGGAGTTCGCCCGGCGGGCCCGGGAGGCGATCGGGGAGATCCGCGGCCGGGGGAGGCTGCCGGTCGTGGTGGGAGGGAGCGGCCTCTACCTGCGCGCGCTGTTCCAGGGGATCAGCCCGATCCCGCCGGGCGATCCGGAGGTCCGGCGACGCCTGCGCGAGCGGCTGGAGAGCGAGGGTCTGGAGGCGCTGACCCGCGAGCTGGAGCAGGCCGATCCGGCCACGGCGGCGCGTCTGGCGCCCGGCGACACCCAGCGGGTCCTGCGCGCTCTGGAGGTGGCGGAGGTGAGCGGAGAGCCTTTATCTACCTGGATTTCGCGGCAACCCTTTGGTGCTCAGCGCATTGCAGCTCTACACGTCGGATTGACGGTCCCGCGCGCCATCCTATACGATCGCATCGCGAGCCGCGTGGCTCGAATGGTCCAGGAGGGATGGGTGGAGGAGGTGGCCGGCCTGCTGGCGCAGGGTCTGGCCCCCGACTTGCCCGCGTTCCAGGCCATCGGGTACCGTCAGCTCGTTCGTCACCTGGAAGGAGAGTGGTCTCTCGAGCAGGCGATCGACGAGACGGTGAGAGCGACTCGACGCTTCGCCAAGCGACAGGAGACCTGGTTCCGCAGAGAGCCCGGCGTGGGCTGGTTCGCGGCCGATGATATTAACCGTCTGATTCCTATAGTGATTGATTATGTCCAGCACAGGGGTCTCGGGAGGGCGTATGGCTAAGCACAACATCAACATTCAGGACGGTTATCTCTTCCAGAGCCTCAAGGAAGGGCAGACGATGTACCTTGAGCTGGTGACCGGCCGTCATCTGCTCGGGCGTCTGAAGCGCTTCGATCGCTTCGCCGTGGTGATCGAGAGCGAGGGAAAGGAAATTCTCATCTACAAGCATGCCATCGCGACCATTGCAGCAGCGCCTCACCCTGCGGCTTAGGGTCCTTGGAGGTCGCGAGCTCGCGAAGGCCGCGGCAGCGCTCCTCGTGGCGGCTGCCTTGGGAGCCTGTGCGTCCGCCAAGCCGCCCGCGCCGGCGCGGGAGCCCGAGCGCAGGCCGCCGGCGGAGCTGGCGCTCGCCCGCGCGGAGCGGGTCTACCTGATCGACCCTCTGGAGGGCTATGCCCAGGAGGTCGACTCCTCCCGCCGGGAGCGGATCGAGGAGGCCCACCGCGCCCTTGTGGAGGAAGCGGACCTGGCGGGGGCGCGGGAGACCGCCAGGGAGCTGCTGGAGGAGGACCCCGGCCTGCACCCGGCCCAGGTGTTGGCCGCCCAGACGGACTTCGCCGAGGGGCTCCACCGGGAGGTCGTGGCGCGCCTGCTGCCGATCGGCGACCAGATGCCGGGCTACGTGGCGAGCCAGCTCCTGCTCGGCCGCGCCGCGGAGCAGGCCGGGGACGTCCCCATCGCCTACGCCGCCTACCGGGCGGTCGCGACGCGCAACCCGCTGGCTTTCCAGCGCCTGCGCGAGCTCCACCCGCGCGCCGTCGAGATCCTCGCCAACCGCCTGCAGGACGCCGTGCGCGCCGGACAGCTCGCCGAGGCCGACAAGAGCCTCGCGCTGCTGCGGAGCTGGGCGCCGTCCGAGAGGGTCACGCTGGAGGGGGCGCTCGCCTTGGCCGAGGCGCGCGGCGACCGCGCGGCCGAGCTGGCCGCCGTCAAAGCCCTCTCGGCGCAGCAGCCGAAGGACCGCAAGCTGCTGGAGCGCCGGGCCGAGTTGGAGCTCACCGTGGGAGACCCGGGCGCGGG
This sequence comes from Thermoanaerobaculia bacterium, assembly GCA_036380715.1. Classification (GTDB taxonomy): domain Bacteria; phylum Acidobacteriota; class Thermoanaerobaculia; order Multivoradales; family UBA5704; genus UBA5704. The sequence goes on from DASVEF010000020.1 coordinate 32,079, forward strand.
CCTGCAGATCATCCAGACCCTCGCCGAGAAAGACCCGAACGACCCGGCGCTGGCCGAGAAGCTCGCCGCCGCCAAGTTCCTCTGGCGCCTCACCATGCTGCCGCAGTCGGTGCAGGGGGTGGCCGCCAAGGGCGAGATCAACAAGGCCGACTTCGCCGTGCTGCTCTACTGGCTGGTGCCCAACGTACGCTACGCGCGGCCCACGGCCGGACGCATCGCGACCGACGTGCTCGACCATCCGCACCAGGAAGAGATCGTCCGGGTGGTCAACCTCGGGCTGATGGACGTGGACTCGACGCTGCACCGTTTCTCGCCCGGATCCCCGCTGCGGCGGGGCGCCGCTCTGCGTGCCCTGGTACGCGTGATGGCGACGTCCGGCCGGGGGATCGCCTGCCTGGGCGAGGGAAAGGGGCAGTCTTCTCCGTGCGCGGCGGCGGCGGCCTGCGGCCTGATCGGGGAGGGGGAGGACTGCCAGGCGGGAGCGGCTCTGTCGGGCGGGGAGGCGGTGGAGCTCATCCGCCGTACGCTGAAGCATCTGAGCGGGTCGTGAAATTCACAATCCCCAATCTCCTCTCGCTGCTGCGCATGGGGCTCGTGCCCCTGTTCATCATCGCGGTCCTCGACGGCGAGTCGCGGAAGGCCCTGCTCATCTTCACGGTCGCCGGGATCACGGACGCTCTGGACGGCTTCATCGCCCGCTTCTGGAACCAGCAGTCGCTGCTCGGCGCCTACCTCGACCCGATCGCCGACAAGATCATGATGACCGCGGCCTACATCGCCCTGGCGATCCCCAGCCTCAACCACGGGGTGCAGATCCCGGCCTGGGTGACCGTCCTGGTGATCGCCCGCGACCTGCTGATCGTGGTCATGGTGCTGATCCTCTACCTGGCCGGAGGGGTACGGAAGTTTCGGCCTACCCTCCTCAGCAAGGCCACCACCCTCTTCCAGGTCGTCGCCGTGGTCGCGGTCCTGCTCTCCTCGCTCATGTCCTCCCTGGAGCCGGTGGCGAGCACGCTCATTTACATCGTGGGGGTGCTGACGGTGGTTTCCGGGCTCGACTACATCTACCGCACCGCCCGGATGCCGGCCCAGCCGGCGGAGTGAGGCGGAGCGGGCCGCCTTCGCTGTCCTCCTCCGGCCCCCTTCCAGCACTTACCTCGCGGACCCTCTCTTTCCATTTCTGAGATATAACGGAGCCCGGAGTCTCTTCTGATGGCGATCGCGATCCGTCTGCTCATCACCGACGACCATCCCATTGTCCGCATGGGACTGCGCGCCGCCCTGCTCGACGCCGAGGACATCGAGATCGTCGCCGAGGCCCGCGACGGCAGGGAGGCGATCGATCTCGCGGAGCGCCTGGCGCCGGACGTGATCCTGCTCGACCTGTCGATGCCGGAGATGGACGGCGTGGAGGCCGCCCGCAGCATCCTCGAGCGGTGCCCGTCGGTGCGCGTCCTCGCCATGAGCGGCTCGGCGGATTCGAACCGGATCCTCAAGGTGGTCCAGATGGGAGCCCTGGGCTTCGTCTCCAAGCTGGCTCCGGCCGAGGAGGTCGCCGCGGCCGTCCGCCAGGTGGCGCGCGGCGAGCTCTTCATGCCCGCGGACCTGACGCGCCAGATCCTCTTCCAGCTCGGTCCGCCGCCCACTCCGCCCGCCCCTCCCGGCGAGCCGCTGACGCCGCGGGAGATCGAGGTCCTGAAGCTCCTCGCGCAGGGACTCTCCAACGCGGACATCGGCGGGCGCCTCTTCATTGCCGAGCCCACGGTGCGCACGCACGTCCACCGCATCCTGGCCAAGCTGGGCGTCTCCAACCGGCTGGAGGCGGCGCTCTACGCCATGCGGGAAGGGATCGCCACCCTGGAAAAAGGATAAAAAAGGCCGGGAGAGCCAAGTTCTCTCCCGGCTTGGAGGGATTTCGCCCTGCTCGGGCGTGGCACCCTGCTCAGGGGGTCGGCGGCGCAGATCCCCGCGACGTTCCTGTGCAAAGCTGAGAGAAGCATAGACAAGGCGGAAGCGGCCGGCGTCCACCCCGAGGTTGATTTTCGTGTACATCCTTTGATGTACGCGCGGCGGATCAAAGAGAGAGCTTCGCTTCGACCTCGCGAAAGGCCTGCTCCAGCGCCGGCAGCCGGACCGCGCAACCGTCGAGGTCCCCTTGCCGCGCCAGAGTCTCGATCTCTTGCGCCTGCCGGGCCAGGGCCACGGCTCCCAGAACGCCGGAGGTTCCGGCCAGGGTGTGGGCGGCCACGACGAAGGTCTCGGCGTCTCCGCGCCGGAGGGCGCTCCGGAAGGTGGCGAGGAGCCGCCGGCTCTCCGCGAGGAACGAGCCGGTCGCCTCCGCGAGCAGGCTCGCCCCGGTCTCGCCGCCGAGGCGCCGCAGGGCCGCGAGGCGCGCGTCGAGCTCCCCCTCGGCAGGAGGCGCGGCGCGCGGCGGCTCGGCGGCGATGACCTCTTCCCGCAGCCAGCGGCCGAGCATGGCGGCCAGCTCGACGCTCCCGAAGGGCTTGATCAGGACGTCGTCCATGCCGGCGGCGAGGCACCTCTCCCGGTCCTCCTCCAGGCCGTGGCCGGTGACGGCGATCACCGGCATCCGCCGGCCCTCGCCTTCGCGGCGGCGCAGCTCGCGGCAGGTCTCGAAGCCGTCGAAGCCGGGCATCTGGCAGTCGAGGAGAAGCGCGTCATAAGGTTTCTCCTCCAAGGCGGCCAGAGCCTCTCGCCCGCCCTCCACGGCCTCGGCGGCATGGCCGAGATGCCCCAACTGGAGCAGGAGGACGGAGCGGTTGACGGGCTGGTCGTCCGCGACCAGGATGCGGAAGCGTTGGCTCATGGGCGGCTCGTAGCGACCGAGAGGCGAGGAGCGTATGTCCCGGAAGCGCTCCGGGTCAACAGGTCTCCTCTTCTGGTAACATACCCCTCCGGTAGAACCTCGCATGTCTGACTTCGTCCACCTCCATCTGCACAGCCAGTTCAGCCTGCTCGACGGAGCGAACCGTCTGGGCGACGTGATCGCCGCGGCCAAGGAGGCGGGGATGCCCGCGCTGGCGCTGACCGACCACGGCAACATGTTCGGTGCCATCGAGTTCTACAACAAGGCGAAGGCCGCCGGCATCAAGCCGATCGTCGGCGTGGAAGCCTATGTGGCGCAAGGAGATCACCGCGACAGGACCCCGGGCAAGGGGAGCAGCAACCACCTGGTCCTGCTCGCCCGCAACGAGGCCGGATACCGCAACCTCCTGAAGCTGACCTCCCGGGCCTATCTGGAGGGGTTCTACTACAAGCCGCGCATCGACAAGGAGCTGCTGCGCCGGTACAGCGAGGGGCTCATCGGCCTCTCCGCCTGCCTCAAGGGAGAGATCAACGAGAAGATCGTGGCGCGCCAGGAGCGCGAGGCCGAGGCCGCCGCGCGGGAGTTTCTGGAAATCTTCGGGGAAGGCAACTTCTTCCTGGAAATGCAGGACCACGGGATTCCCGAGCAGCGGCTCGCCAACGAGGTGGTGCGCCGGATCTCCAAGCGCACCGGCATCCCGCTCGTCGTCTCCAACGACGCCCACTACCTGCGCAAGGGCGACGCCTTCGCCCACGACGTGCTGCTCTGCATCGGCACCCAGAAGACGCTGTCCGACCCCGACCGGCTGCGCTACGCCTCGGACAACTTCTACCTGAAGTCCGCGGACGAGATGCACCAGGTCTTCCCGGACGACCACGAGGCGATCGAGAACACCCTCGCCATCGCCGAGCGCTGCGACCTGGTGATCCCCACGGGGACCTTCCACCTGCCCGAGTTCCCGGTGCCCGAGGGGTACTCCCTCCAGTCCTATTTCGAGAAAGTGGCCCGCGAGGGGCTGGAGGAGCGGCTCGCCGAGCTGCGCAAGCGGCGCGCCCAGGGTCTGGCGCGGCACCCGGAAGAGGTCTACCGCCAGCGCCTCCAGTACGAGATCGAGGTCATCGAGAAGATGGGCTTCCCGGGCTACTTCCTGGTGGTCTGGGACTTCATCCGCCATGCGCGGGTGAACGACATCCCGGTGGGACCCGGCCGCGGCTCCGCGGCGGGCTCGGTGGTCGCCTACTCGCTGCGCATCACCGACATCGACCCGTTGCAGTACGACCTGCTCTTCGAGCGGTTCCTCAACCCCGACCGCATCAGCATGCCGGACATCGACATCGACTTCTGCATGCGCCGGCGGGGCGAGGTCATCCAGTACGTGGGGGAGAAGTACGGCCGCGACCGGGTGGCCCAGATCATCACCTTCGGAACGCTCGCGGCCAAGGCCGTGATCCGCGACGTGGGCCGGGTGATGGGGCTCCCCTACGCCAAGGTCGACAAGGTCGCGAAGCTCATCCCCGACATGACCAAGTCGCTGGCCGACGCGGTCAAGGACAACGACGCGCTCGCCGTCGAGCTCAAGGACCCCGAGGTCAAGCAGGTGATCGAGGTGGGCAAGCGGCTCGAAGGGCTCACCCGCCACGCGTCGGTCCACGCCGCGGGCGTCGTGATCACGCCCCGCCCCCTGGACGACCTCGTGCCGCTCTACAAGGTCACCAAGGGCGATGAAGAGCAGATCATGACCCAGTGGGACATGACCGTCATCGAGAGCCTC
>DASVEF010000021.1:0-34278 GCA_036380715.1 Thermoanaerobaculia bacterium
GTCACCCCTGCGGCAGCGTGAGCTCCGCGAGCGCTCCCCCCTCGGGACGATTGGCGACGCGGATCGTTCCGCCGTGCGACTTCGCCACCTCCCGCACGAAGTTCAGCCCCAGCCCTGTGCCTTTTTTGCCGGTGTCGGGGCGGCCCAGCGAGTAGAAGCGCTCGAAGATCCGGTCGAGCGCGTACTCGGGGATGCCCGGGCCCTCGTCCGTGACGGACAGCGTCACCCGGTCGCGTTCCGCGGCCACCGTCACTCTCACCGTTCCGCCCCTGGGGCTGAACTCGATCGCGTTCTGGATGAGGTTTTCCAGCGCCTGGTGCAGGAGGAACGCGTTGCCGGTGAGGGTCAACCCGTCCGGAATCGTGATCTCCATCTTGACGTCCTTATTGGCCAGCAGCGGCTCGTGGCTCTCGACCACGGTGCGCACCAGTGCGTTCAGGTCCACCGGCTCCATGTCCGGTCTTTCGCGGCGGTTTTCAAGACGGGCCAGCTCCAGCATGCGATCCACGATCTGCGCGATCCGCTCGGCCTCGTGGCGGATGTTGGAAATGAAGCGGGTCTGCTGCTGGCGAGGCATGTCTTCGTGCAGAAGCTCCGCCGCGCCGCGAATCGCGGAGAGCGGGCTCTTGAGCTCGTGCGTGAGGGTCTGCACGTACTCTTCCGCATATTGCCTGCCCTCCAGCGCCTCCTGCATGCGGCGCAGCGCCAGGCCGAGATCGGCGATCTCGGTACGCCCGAGCCTGGGGAAGGGCGGATGCTTTCCAAGGCGGATGCCGTCCGCATAGCGCGCCAGGCGATCGATGGGGCGGGTCAGAAGATAGGAGACGGCGAGGCCGAGCAGGGCCGCGACGCTGACGGTGAGGAGCGCGGCGCGGACGAACGCGGGCCGGGCGAGCTTGAGAAAAGCGTCGATGCTGACGGTCGGCTCGGCGAGGGTCAGCACTCCGCTCACGCGCCCTTCGCGATAGATCGGCGCGGCGATGTACAGCGCGGTCGAGAAGGGATCGTTCGGATCTCTGAGCGAGGCGCGGACGCCGTAGCGACCCTCCAAAGTACGCTTCACGTCGTGGAACCGGCTGTAATCCTTGCCCACCTCCGGGGGCTGCCGCGTGTCGAGCACGACCTTTCCCGAAGCGTCGGTGATGTAGAGGTGCAGGTCCACGGCGGACTTCTCGAAATCGTAGATGCGGGCGGACAGCTTGCGGGAATGAGCCCTGGCCAGAGGGGCTTCCAGGTCGGCAAGGGTGAAATCCGGCCGCGCCATGTCCTGCTCGACCAGGCTCGCGAAGAGGTTGGCGGCGTCGACGAGCGGCTCCTCCACGCTCTCCAGGTAGCGCGTGCGGAGCGTCGTCCAGATCCAGTCGGTGGCGTAGTAGAGACATACCGCGAAAATCGCGAGGTAGAGAAGAAAAATCCGGAGGCCGAGCTTCATAAACCTTCCTTCAGCGAATAGCCCGTGCCGCGATGGGTCGCGATCGGATCGACATCGGGCCGGATGTCCCGGAGCTTCGCCCGCAGGTTCTTGACGTGAGCGTCGACCGTGCGGTCCAGGCTGGCCTCGGGCTCATCCCAGACGAGCTCCAGGAGCTGCTCGCGGGTGTAGACGCGGCCGGGCCGTTTGAGGAGGACGCACAGCAGCCGGTACTCGTAGCGCGAGAGATCGAGCGGCTTGCCGAAGTAGGAGATCTGGCGCCGCTCCTCGTCGAGCGCGAAGGCGGCGCTCGGCGGCGGGCTGCTGCCGCGGCCGGCCCGCCTCAGCACCGCCTTCACGCGGGCCGCAAGCTCCCGCGGGCTGAAGGGTTTGGTCACGTAGTCGTCGGCTCCGAGCTCCAGTCCGACGACCCGGTCCACCTCGCCGCTGCGCGCCGTGAGAAAGATGACCGGCACGTCGTGCCGCTGCCGGAGCCTTCGGCACACCTCGATGCCGCTCATGTCCGGCAGGCCGATGTCGAGGACCACCAGCGCCACCGGCTGCCGGTCGAGCACCTCGATCACGCCCGCGCCCACCTCCAGGCGGAGGCACCGGAACCCTTCCGATTCGAGGGCGTACTGGATCGTGTCGGCGATGGCCGGCTCATCCTCGACCACCAGGATCGTCGGCTTGTCCATCGGTCTTCTTCACCTCCTCATGACGAACCGGCGAGCCAGGAAAAACAGCGCAAACGCGGTGACCGGAGCCAGGGTGACCAGCGACACCATCATGGCATGCTCCACGTACTCCCCGCCCGAGCGCCGCAAGGCGCCGTTCAAGAGCGGCACCCCCAGGGTCATGCCGAGATAGGCGCCCGCGACCAGGACCGCCGCGGTGAGGGTGGGATAGACCGCTGCGCGCCCCCGCGCGGTGAGCCCGTCGAGCACCCTGAAAATACCCCAGAGCGCACCCAGGTAGAGCACGGTGCCCAGAAGCCTGTGCCCCTGCTCCGGCGTGAGCCACGCGAAGGGGTCGCGGCGGTACAGCTCCACCGCGGTCAGAATGCGCAGCGTGTTGACAACGATCGTGAGAACGTACGCCCAGAAAAGCGAGGCGAGCCACCAGGAGAGCCGCCGCCCGGGAGAGCGCAGCCGGTGAGCGAAACCGAGCACGGAGACGGTCAGCACAAGGATCATGAAGTTCACCCCGGCGCAGGCCGGAGCGATGAAATACGAGCCGTCCGGCGCCACCCAGCCGGCGCCGGGGCTCAGGGTCAGCATTTCGTCGCGCAGCCACCCCACGGCGCGGGCCGTCGGCGCGAGGATCCACGCAAGATCCTCGGCCGAGGCCCGGCTGTAATGCAGCTTCAAACCGTACGCCGCGAGCACCGCCGTCGCCCAGGACAGCCAGGGGAGGCCCCGGACCCTCACCCCCTGGCCCCCTCTCCCGTCACCGGGAGAGGGGGACAACGCAGGGAAAATCGATCTCATCGCAACCGCCTCTCACTCAACCTTCTGTATTTTCCCCCTCTCCCGGCGACGGGAGAGGGGGTTAGGGGGTGAGGGCCACGCCCGCCCACCCGGCGTCAAGCCGAGGAGCAGGAGGACGAGGATCAACAGAAGCGGCAGCTCCGGCTCGGGGACGGAATTGCCCACGGCGTAATCCGAGACGCCTTGCGGCAGGGGCAGAGGCTGATCGACGTTCTGCGCCGGGCCGTCCAGGTTCCGCACCACTTCGTGTACCGCGATGAAGGACGTGTACGCGGTCAGCAGCTCGTAGGTCAGCCCGAGCGTCGTGATCGCGCGGCGGGTCTCTTCGCTGTCTTCGGCACCGAAATCCGAAAGGCGCGCCACCCGCGCCCGCGCCCACAGATAGCGCAGCGCCCGGTTGTCAACGGAGGACTCCGCCGTGGCCACGTCGAAAACCTTTTCATAGGCCCCTTCGCCACTCAGGCCGGCGACACGGATCGTGCCCGAGGCATCGCCCCGCCACTTGCCGAAAACCACCAGCGGACGGTCGGCGAACAGGTCCGGGATCGACAGAGGCTCGACGTCATACGTCTCGAAGCCCTGCGTTTCGACCGTTACGTCCGTGAGCACCGGAGACTGCACGTACTCCTGGAAGCTCTTCGCAACCTTCTTCGCCTCGGCGGGTCCGGTCACGACGAACGGCTCGCCCTGCCCCGCGTGTGCCATGCCTTCGATCAGATAACGGTTCACGGATTCCCCGATACCAAAGGCGAACAGGTTGGAGCGGTTCAACTGGGTCCGGATCCGCTCGAAGACGTCAGCCTCCGCCGAGATGTAGCCGTCCGTGACCACGATCGTCGTGCGCGAAACTCCCTCGTTTCCCGGCAGCGACAGCGCGCGCTCCAGGGCCTCGCCGAGCTCCGTTCCGCCGCCGCCCTGCTCGCGCTCGATCTCTTCGATCGCCTGGCGGACGTTCTCCGCCGTGGCGGGCAGCGACGACGGCGCGAGCAGGCGCGAGCCGCCCGAGAACAGGATCACGTTGAAGCGGTCGCTCGGGCGCAGACCGCCGACGAGCTCCCGCATCAGCTCCTTCGCCGTATCGAGCGGAAAACCGTGCATGGAGCCGGACACGTCGAGGACGAAGATGTACTCGCACGGCGGGATCTGCCGGGGAGCCACCCGCTGCGGCGGCTGCACCATGAGCAGAAAGAAGCTCTCGTCCTGGCCCGGGTAGAGCAGAAGACCGGTCTCCACCTGCTGGCCCTGCAAGCGGTAGCGCAGGATGTAGTCGCGGTTGCCGCCGTCCGCTTCTTCGGGGTCGAGCGCGACCCGCGCCGCGCTCTCGCCCTGCCACTCGACGTGCGTCCGGTGGGACGGGCAGAGCACCTCCGCGATCGGCATGCCGGCGGCGATGCGTGTCTCGATATCGAACGTGTACGTTGGAGCCTCGTCCTGGTGCAGGTAGGGGCTCTTCACCCAGCGATCGGACTCCGCGGCCGTCTTCTCCGGCTCGTTCGAGTAGCGAGGCCCGACCACGGTAGGATAGACGAGCTCGTAGGTGCCGTCGGTCGGCACGAGCAGCTCGCTGTAATGAAGCTCGACGCGGATCTCGTCCTGCGGCAGGACATTGGCCACGTTCATGCTGAACACGTTGGGCCGTTGCTGCTCGAGCAGCGCCGCGCTCTTCCCCGCCTTCTTGGCCTCGTTGAATTCCTGCTGCGCCTTCTGCCTTTCGCGGATCTTGGCCCGGATGCGATGCTCGCCCACCTGCATCGTCATGCCGTGCACCGCGGCCCGGGTGGAGGCCGGGAAGACGTACCGCGCGTTGATGGGACGGGCGCCCTCGTTGCGATAGACCTGGGTGACGACGACGTCGGCGATGACACCCGCGATGTGGACGTCGACCTTCGTTTCCTTGAGCGGCAGCCGGTCGACCGCGGGATCGCCGTTCTCCACGAAGAAGTACGGCGAAAGCGTTGTGTCCGGGTTCGTACCGTCGGCGGATCCCGGTCTGGCGACCAGGAGCGCCAGCCCGAGGATCAGTCCCCAATGTAGGGAGACCACCTTCCATGACCGTTTCATCGATTCCTCCTTGGCAAGAGGAGCCTTGCCAAGGAGTACGATGCCGTTCACACAAGGAGTCTGTATGAACCGCTCATGAATTCGCGGAGAAGTTTCCCGTCTACTTCAACTCGAACCGCCCCGGAGCGATCTCCGGGTTGACCTGCACCTTCTCCACCGCCAGCGACACGTGGCGGATGAAGTACTCCTGGTCCTGGCGGTGGGGGATCACCAGTCCGTCGACCGTACGGAAATCCGAATAGTAGGTCCAGCGGTCCTTGGGCTCAGGCAGGTCGAGGGTGCGGTCGAAGCGCGCCAGCTCGAGATAGCTGGAGGTGTCGAGATACCAGGTCTCCTCCGCCCCGTCCTTGCGGGTCACCCTGAGCTTGAGGGCGGGCTGGCCGTCGATCTCCTCCTTGCCGAGGAGCTCCACCTTGTTCCCCTTGGCGGCCGCGTCGATGAGAGGGCTCTCGAATTCTGCAATCCTCCGGGCGAGCGCTGCGTGGGCCTCGGGGACCGCCTCCGGCTTCTCGATCCCAAGGAGGGGATGGAGCCACAAAGTGGCCGAACCGTTGTGCACGATCGTGATCTTCTGCCCGAGCATTGACTGCTCGAAACGGGATGAGTCGGGCCGCCGCCATTCGAAGACGAAAGGCGCGGCGTTGCTGAAGGCGATCTGGGTGCCGGTGACGATCAGCGAATTCACCGCGCGCCACTTCTCCACGCCGCCATGGGCCGCGGCGTGCTTGGCGAGCACCTCGTCGAGCGTCTGCGCGCCGGCTGCCGGAGCCAGCAGGGTGAGGACCAGGAAGAACGAGAGGCCGAGCTTGCGGATCATGGCGCCTCCTTTCCTGGAGCGGCCGGGGTTCGCACGTCGAGGACGATCATCTCATCCTCATCCCGGAGATAGAGCCGGCCGCGGGAGAGCACCGGAGCGGTCCACGTCTTCCCCTCCATCACCTTGACTCTGCCCTTCTCCTGGAAACCCGCGGGCATGGCCTCGGCGAGGACGAGCTGTCCCTGATCGCTGAGGATGTACAGCAGGCCATCCGCCGCGATCAGCGAGCCTTTGCCATAGCCGCGCTGCACCCACTTCTGCTCCCCGGTCTCGGCCACGATGCACTTCAGGCTCGCATTGTCGAAGCCGTAGATGTGCCCCTCATAGAGCACCGAAGAGCTGAAGTGGTTCTTCATCACCCGGCTGTTCCAGATCTCCCGGACCGTGGCCTTGCCGTCGGACTTATCGTCCGCCTTGCCGATCTCCAGGAGGACCGAGCCTATGTCGTCCGTGGCCGACGCGAAGATCCGGTTCGGCGGGAGAAACAGAGGGGATGCGATGGCGCCCATCTTCCAGGGGTGCCGCCAATGCACCTTGCCGTCGGGAAGGAGCGAAACGATGTCTCCCTCGATCGTCCGGACGAACACGTACTGCCGCACTCCGTCGATCGTCACGGCCAGAGGTGTCACATAGCCCGCCTTGCCATCCAGGGCGGACCACCGGACCTTCCCGGTCTTCTTGTCCAGGGCCACCACCGCCTTCCCCTCCTTGCCGCCCGCCTCCAGGATCAGGAGGTCGCCGTCCACGAGCGGCGAGGAGGCGAACCCCCGGTTGGGCGTGGGGCTGCCGAGCTCCTTCACCAGGTCCATCTCCCAGAGCCGCGAGCCGTCCTTCGTCTTGAGGGCGTGCAGCCGGCCCGTGGCGGACAGCACGTAGACCACGTCCCCTTCCACCGTGGGCGTCGAGCGCGGACCGTTGCCGAACGCTTCGGGGAAGACCGGCCCGAGGGGGACGCGCCAGACCACTTCGCCATCCGGCGTGCGCAGACGGTAAGCCGTCTCACTCTCCCCCTCCACAGCCATGGTATAGAGGGCGTCGCCCACCACGGTCACGGTGGAGAACCCGCTGCCGACCGGCTTCTTCCAGAGGACCTTCGGACCGCTCTCCGGCCAGCTCCGGAGCAATCCCTTCTCCGCAGAGACCCCGTTCTGCTGCGGACCGCGGAACTGCGGCCAGTCCGTCCCCGCCGACGGATCGGCCCCCGCGGCCGGCGCCAGGCCGGCGCCGAAGAGCAGGATGGCCGCCAGGACACCCGGAGCACGCCACAACTTCTTCATCGGATAGACCTCCTCTTCATCGCGATGGGGCTTGGTACGGGGAAACCCGGGAAAAGTTCTCGGGGCCGCGTCCATCCGTTCCATGAAGCATGGATAGCTACGGCGGCGGAGGCTTCACACTCTATTCGTAGTGCGTCCACATGCGCAGCACCTTGACGGTCTTTTCCTCCTCGAGGATTTGATAGACGAGCCGGTGCTTGATGTTGATGCGTCGGGAAAACGCGCCAGCCAGATCGCCCACGAGCTTTTCGTAGGGAGGCGGCCTGCGGTATGGATCCTCCGCGAGGAGATCGAGCAGGTCCTGGGCTTTCGACCTCAGGCCGGCCGCCGAGAGGTTTTTTGCATCTTTCCGTGCCTGCTTCGTATAGACGAGCTTCCAGCTCACCAGTCGAGCTCCGTGTCGCACTCCTCAACCGGCGTCTTCATCCCCGCGAGAACGGACTCTCTCATCCCGGGGACGGATAGAAGGTAGAGGGTCTCTTGCACGGCCCGCCAGTCCTCCTCAGCGAGAAGGACCGCGTTGCCGCGCTTGCCGGTGATCTGGATCGGTTCATGCGAGTCGGCCACCTCATCCAGCAGCTTGTAGAGGAGCTTTCGCGCTTCGGTGGCAGTGATCGTAGTCATAGGTGGCCCCTTCTGTCGTACGCAAAAGCGTACGCGCATGGAGGGGGCTCGTCAACTCCCGCTTCTGTCTACCGCCCCTGCTCCCGGCACGAAGGCGCGCAGCCGCATCAGGAGTCGCAGGGTACGCGATCGAGATCTCATTGCACGCGCTGAGCGTTACGCTGCACGCATCCACGGTCTTCCCGGATGCGAGCCACGGCAGGTTGAACGCCGTGCGCACCTCGCTGCCTGCGGGCTGCGCCTCGCGGAACGTGGGGGGAAGATCGCCGTTCGCGGCCGGCGCCTCGTTCCACGAGGTCCGAACGCCGCTGCACGCGATCCGCGTCGCATTGCATGCGGGCCGGGTCACACTGCACGCCTGCACGATCTTTACGAATGCGAACCGCGGCAGGATGGACGCGGTGGGCGTCTCGCTGCCTGCGGTTTGCGCCTCGCGGAACGTGGGTGGAAGATCGCCGTTCGCGGCCGGCGCCTCGTTCCACGAGATCCGAACGCCGCCGCATGCGATCCGCGTCGCATCGTACGCGGGCCGGGACACGCAGCACGCACTCACGATCTTCCCCAATGCGACCCTGGGAACGCTGGACGCGGCCGGAGTCTCGTGGAACGCGATCCGGACATCGCTGGACGCGGCCGGTGTGGCGTTGCCTGCGGCCAGGACATCCTCCGCGCATCCACGATCTTCCCAGATGCGAGCCGCGGCAGGCTGGAGGCGGTCAGCGCCTCGTCGAGCATGAACCGGATGCCTCTGGGCGCAGTCAGCGTGGCGTTGCATGTGTGCAGCGGCACGTTGCACGTGTACAACGCCTTTGTCGTCGCGTGCAGCGGGCGGTCCTTCTCCTCCAGGACGGCTCCGATCGCGGCTCGACTCAGTCCCGGGCCACTCGGTCGAGCCCGCGCCGCGCATCACCCTCCGCCCGAAGCAGAGCGTGCAGGTCATCCTGAAGCGGCGTTGATCCAGGCGCCTCTGGTTTCGGAATCGCCAGCTCGTCGAGCCCCTGGTCCAACACGGCCGCAAACTGGTCCAGGTGCTCTTTGCAATGGCCCGCGGTGATGGATACACGCAAGCGCGCCAAACCTTTGGGGACGACCGGATGCGGGATCGCCTGCACGTAGAAGCCCCGCTCCTGACAGTAGCGCGCGAGCCGGAACGCCGCCCAGTCGTCGCCGCAGACGACTGGAAAGATCGCGGTCGCGCTGTCGGTGTAGGAAAGACCGATCGCCTGAAGAGCGCTCGCGGCATGACGGACATTTTCGTGCAGGCGCGCGACGCGCTCAGGCTCGTCCTGAATCACGTGGAGCGCTTCGAGCGCGGCGGCGGCGGCGGACGGAGGGAGCGCGCCGGAATAGATGAAGCCGCGAGCCTGATGCGCGAGAAAGTTGCAGAGGCGCTGACTGCCCGCGATGTACCCGCCGACGCTGGGAACCGCTTTGCTCAGGGTGCCCATCTTGATGTCAATGGTGTCCGCTGGGAGGCCGAAATGCTCCTCGATGCCACGGCCGCTCGAGCCGAGCATCCCGAGCGAGTGCGCCTCGTCCACCATGAGGATGGCGCCGTGCCGCCGGCAGAGCCGGCTGACCTCCGGCAGGTCGACGATGTCGCCGTCCATGCTGAAGACGGCGTCCACGATCACCAGCTTGTGCCCTGGATGGGCAGGGTCGGCCAGGCAAGCGGCGAGGTGCTCCATGTCGTTGTGCCGGAACCTGACGAGCTTGGCGCGTGAAAGGCCGCAGCCATCCACGATGGAGGCGTGATCGAGCTTGTCGCAGATCACGGTGTCATGGCGTCCGACAACGCTGGTGATGGTGGAGACGTTGGCGGCGTAGCCGCTGGTGAAGGTGACCGCGGACTCGGCGCCTTTGAAGCGCGCCAGCTCCGCCTCGAGCTCCCGGTGGACGTCCAACGTGCCGGCGAGGAGCCGCGTGCCGTGCGTGCCCGTGCCGTAGCGGGAGATCGCGTCCTGAGCGGCTCGATTGATCCGCGGATGGCCGTTGAGCGCGAGATAGGAGTAGCTGCCGAACAGGATCATCCGCCCATGATCGGCGACCCGGACGCGCTCGTCGTCGTGGTAGGTCTCGATGGCCTGGCGGTAGAAGTAGACGCCTTCCTCACGAATCTTCTGGATCGGCCAGAACGGCTCAAAGGGATGGCTGTGCATTTGTTTTCCCCTAGAAAAACCGACGTTACGGGACAGTCGATCGGCCTTCCCTCCAGGCGGTGGCGGAAGGCTGTCTAGAGGTGGATACGGAAAGCGTGGCCGGAGAGGGACATCACGCCATCGGCAGAGACGCGGCCGGCGGACGCATGATAGAATTCCCCCAGTTGAAACGTTCAAGAGGGTGACTCACCGGCCGGCGGCATCCGGTCAGGGGCGTATGCCACAGGCTTCGCCCCGGTGCCGAGGTGTCCGAAAGGAGGATTCGTGCGCGCCAGGACCTGGATCTCGTACTGTGTTTCTCTGCTTCTCATTCCTTTGACTCTCCGCGCCGCCGAGATTCCTATCTGCGGCGAGAACGATCTCGTGTTCGGCTGCACGAAGACGGATGAGAAGGGACGGCTCCGGGCCGGTTGCGGCGTACGCGAGGGGCAACGCTTCTTCGCCTCCGAATGGTGGATCTACGATTTGCAGACGGAGGAGGTCCTGAAGCAGGTCCCCGCGGGCCCGGAGGGCATCGCGCTGGTCGAGATCCCCAACAAGCGCCGCTGGTTCGTCCTGGAGGGCGAGCTGGTTTGCACGAACGGCTCGGGCGAGGTCTCCATCCTCTACCGCTTCCTGGTCGAGCGGGCCGGGAAGGATCGCCTGCTCCAGCATGCCTACACACCGGAGAGCCTGGTGGCGACAGGGAACTGGAACGCCGACACCCAACTGCACTACGGCGAGTTCCGGAGCCGTTCGCTCCTCGGTGCCCGGCGACCGGCGGCGGCGCGTCTCCCCAACCCCTGAAGGGGCGACGGGTCCAAGGCCGAGGCGCCGCCATCTCGGCTAGAATGGGCCGAGCGTGCGACGCTTCCTGCGATCCCGAACGGGATGGCCTTCGAAGTTCCGGTGCTGGCCACCACGGTCGGGGACATCCCGAGCGTCATCGCCGACGGTGTCAGCGGATGGCTCATCCCGCCGAGCGATCCCGCGGCGCTCGAGGTGGCGATCCGTCGCGCGCTTCGCGGCCGCCTTCCGCCGCGCAACCGCGCGGTGAAGTAGATCGCCCGTGGGGAGCAACCTCTCCCCGAATCCGATCACCTCGCAGAGTCGAAGATCGGTCCGCCGTCGCCGCAGGCGGCCCCGGGGCGCTGGTCGTGCGGCACGCAGACGGTCACCCGGCCGGTGCAGGTCCCGCCCTGGCCGTCGTTCGCCTCGAAGGCGAGGTGGTAGACCCTTCCGTCGCGCCCGCCCTGCCGGCTGGCCCGGAGCCGGGCGGTGGCGGAGCCGAGACCGGTCGCGTCGGGCGACCCCCGCCGGGTGAGCGGCTCGTCTTGACGGACCGCCGTGACGGCCAGGGTGACAGGATCGCCGTCAGGATTGGTCACGCCCCGAATTGAGACGGGCACGAGGTTGCCGTTGGGCGGCCAGAGCCGGGCCGGGCTGGCGAAGGCGGCCGAGCAGTCGGGAGGGCGGTTGGAGGCGAGCTTGATCACGAAGGCGTCGAGGGAGCCGCCATAAGCCGGCTGCATCGCGTTCACGATCGGAAAATCTCCGGCATCGGTGATGCCGGTGAGATAGGCATTGCCGAACGAGTCCAGGGCGATGTCGCGCCCCTCCTCGAAACCATTTTCGCTGCCGATCAGCAGGGAGTCGACGATCATCGCGCCCGAGGAGTGGAGCTTGACGAAGAGGATGTCGAACGAATCCAGGGGGTCTTGGGTTGTTTCGGAAACTCCCGTCAGGTAGGCGTTCCCCGCGGCATCGACGGCGATGCCGCCTGCGCTGTCGAGCCAGTCTCCCCCGAGATAGGTGGAGTACGCCAACGATCCGGCCGGGCTCAGCTTGACGGCAAATAGATCGTGTCCTCCCTTCAGGAAGCTCCTCGCTGCGTGCAGGGTGGGGAAATCCTCCGAATTCGTGTTTCCGGCGATGTAGGCGTTCCCGGCAGGGTCCACCGCGATGTCCGTTCCCCAGTCGTCGCCGTTCCCGCCGAGGTAGGTCGAGTAGACGAGCGCCGTACCGGAGGGGTGGAGGCTCGCCACGAAAGCATTGGAATACCGGGCAGGGCCCTGGATCGCATGAACGGTCGGAAAGTCGGTGGAATAGGTGATGCCGGTGATGTAGGCGCGGCCGGCTCCGTCGACCGCGACGCTGTCGCCCAGATCTCCGCCGGTCCCACCGAGATAGGTGGAGTAGACGAGGGAGGAGCCGGAAGGATGGAGCTTCGCCACGAATGCATCGGCGCTGCCGCGTGCCAGGGACAAGGGATGGACCGTTGGAAAGTCGGAGGAGTTGGTCCATCCCGTCACGTAGGCGTGGCCCTGTGGATCCACGGCGATGGCGCTCCCGAACTCCGAGCCCGAGCCGCCGAGGCGTGTGGAGTAGACGAGCGCTGAGCCGCCGGGGGCGAGCTTCGCCACGAAAACGTCGCCCTGGAGCTGATCGATCGGTACTGGGAGCGGGTTCACGAGGGGAAAATCGAGCGAGCTGGTAATACCGGTCACGTAGACGTTCGTCGCGGCATCCACCGCAATGCCGGCCCCGGTTTCGCTTCTCGAGCCGCCGAGATAGGTCGAGAAGACGAGAGCTCCCGAGGGATCCAGCTTGGTGACGAAAGCCTCGGCGCCCGTGAGCGTCGTGCTCAGGGCGTTCGCAAGGGGAAAATCAGGGGATTCCGTCAACCCGGTCACGTAGGCGTTGCCGGCCGCGTCCGCGGCGATCGCGACACCTTGATCGTTGTTGCTGCCGCCCAGGTAGGTCGAGTAGGCGAGGATGGGATCGATCACCAGGGATTGGGCGGGATCGTAGCGGCCGACCTCGAACCCGACACGCAACGAGCCGTCCGCCGCCGGCAGCAGCCGGTAGCCGCTCCGGACCTCTCTCCGCTCCGCCCCGACCTCCTGGTAGGCGACCGGCTTCTTCAGGCGGACTTCGCGATCTTCCAGAGCGAGGACGAGGTCGCCCGCGGGATCGATCTCCACCCGGTCCGCACCCTCCACGGCCAGCCGGATGGCCCGGGGGTCCGCCCCCGGAGCGAGCACGAAGTCGTGTTCGAGCTGCCGCTGGCTGCCGTAGAAAACGAGATCGATGCCCGGATAGACGTCCCGGTACCAGACCCTTTCAAAAGAGGGGATCTCCGTACGCCATCGCGAGGAATCGCTCCCGCGGAGGTAGTGGCTCCTGCCGGGCAGCTCGGCCGATCCGGAGAGGCCGGGCGTCGGGGAAGCTCCTTGCCACCGCAGGCGCAGGACCCGCGCCGGACCGCTGCCGCGGAGCACCAGCACCGCCTCCGTGGAGGTGAGGAAGAGGCCGTAGCCGTCTCCCCGGGCGAGGAAGCGGACCCGGCCATCGGTCTGCCCCCGATTCTCCTCGAAAGCGAGCGGCCGCCGGCCATAGGCTTCGGCGAGGCGGATCCGGGACGCCGCTCCTCCGGGGTGATCGGGAGCGGCCGAGGCCCTCGCCTCCGGGATTCCTCCTGCCAGCCACCCCAGCCCCATCAGCGCGCCGATCCAAAAGACCTGTCGGGGGGTCGCTCTCATGATGTCCTCCTCGGTGAGTGATCCTGAAGAGCTCTGCCGCCGGAAAGCGGCGGGTCCGCCGTTCCATGCCTGTCTGCATTGTGCGCTGTTTCAGCGAAGGGTCAATCTTATGAGCGCATGACGCGAGCGCTATAAGAGATTTGGATAAGAGGGCAATGCGTGACAGGAGGCGGCCCGCAGGGGAGTTCCCCTCCGGGCCGCCTCGCAGGCTGGAATCACCCTACTGCTGGCAGGAGGGCGTGGCGTAGATCACCCGCAGGACCGGCGGGTTGATCCCTTCGTTGGACTCCATCTCGAGGCCGTTCGTCGGGCCCGGCCGGGTGGCGATCAGGCCTTGGTTGTCCACGGTCCCCGCGAGCCAGTCTTCGATCAGCTCGCGGCCGGCGGGGTTCAGGACGATCGAGCCCGCGCCGGTGGACGGCAGGACAACGAGCCCCATCACCTCGCTGCCGCGGTCGGACGTGCCGGCGCCGGGCGTGACCCAGGCTTCAGCATCCGATGCACGGTTCCAGGTGGCCTCGTACTCCACCCAGTTGCGGGTCAGCGGATAGAGCGGCACGTAGGACGAGCTCGCGTCCGCCACCTGCACCAGGATCTCGGCGTGCAGGACCTCGGCGTTGGCGGGGACGCCCGCGAGCTGCCAGGACAGGAGCGCGTTGCGCACCGCTCCCGAGTCGCCGTCGATCCAGAACGTGCTGCGCGCCCCGTGCTCGTCGTCCGGGTCCCCCTCACGGATGTCGGCGACGGCCGCCTGGGTGAGGTCGACCTGGCGCACGCGGCAGGGGTTGCACACCGTGGCCTTGAGCCGCAGATCGAACTTGCCGTCCGGCGACGAGTCATTGCCGCGGTCGTGGACCTCCACCGCCAGCACGTTGATGCCGGTCGCGAGATTCGCCGCCGAGATCGTAGCCGTCACCGTGGCGCTGGAGCTGCCGCTGGCCCTGGTGCTGTTGGCGACGGCGCCGGTGGGCATGTTGTTGCGGAACACTTCGGTGCCGTTCAGGTAGACCACCGCGCCGTCGTCCCGGAGCAGCTCCAGGGCCAGCCCCTGGAAGAGGGTCGGGTCATCCACCTGGAAGGCCAGGCGGAAGTACATCGTGACGCTCGGCGAGGTGGGCTGGGCCACCGTGGTGTAGACGGTGCTGGTGCCATAGCCCAGAGGGGCGAAGCCGGTGTCCCAGGCCGAGTCGTCGAAGCCCGTGGTGTTCCACTGGCTGCTCCAGGGATCTCCGGCGCCCGGCGTCCGCCAGACGGAATTGAAGGGCACCAGGGTCGCGTCGAGGCACTCGGCCACGAAACCGGCGTCGCGCGTGAGGTCGGTCGAGCTGGCGGCCACGTTGAAGGTCGCCGTCTCGCCGGTCTGGGGGTCGACGTCGCTGTCGAGGCTCGCGAAGCCCGCGACCTGCTGCGTGGCGCCCCAGCCCGGAGCCTCCGGGCGCAGCTTGTAGGTGCCCGGCAGGATATTCCCGAAGGAATAGGAGCCGTCGCCGGCCGTGGTGGTGGATGCCACCTCGGCGCCGCCGGCGGTCAGCAGGCGGACGGTGATGCCGCCGATGCCCGGCTCGCCCGCATCCTGCAGGCCGTCGCCGTCCTCGTCCTTCCAGACCCGGTCGCCGATCTCCCCCACTCCCGGCGGGACGAGGCCCGCATCCACGTGGAGGCGGCTCTCGCCTGGGCCGAGTGAGAGGACGGCCGTGCGGCCGTCCGAGGTGGCGACGTCGCTGTCGATGGCGTCGTCGGCGCCCGCGTCCTGGGTGGTGACGCTATAGCCTGTCGGAGCCACGACCTTCACCCGGTAGTCCCCCTCCTCCAGGTTGCTGAAGAGGTAGCTGCCGGCGCTGGTGGTGCGGGTGTCCAGGAGATTGCTGCTGCCGTCATAGAGCTCCACGGTCACCCCGTCGATGCCGGGCTCTCCGGCGTCCTGAAGGCCGTCCTGGTCGAGGTCGGCCCACACCCGGTCGCCGATCTCGGCCTGCGTGGGGATGACGGCGTTGACCGCCTCGACGATCAGCGTCTGGGGGTAGACGCCGCCCGGGTGGCGCAGGTCGGAGCTCATCTCCAGATGGAGGAAGCGCTGGTCCGTGCTCACCGCGGACGCGTCGTTGTTGCAGAGGTCGGTCGAGCCGTTGATGAACCGGCCCTGGATGCTGTTGGTGCCGCACTTGAAGTTCTGGTCCCCCGAGCGGTTGCAGGAGTTGCCGGGCCGGGCCGGAGTGCCGCCCACCTCAGCCTCCATGCGGTCCTCGAGCTCGGCGGCGAAGGCGTTCGAGAGGGAGAACAGAGAGGACGTGTCGGTGGTGGTGCCGTCGCTGATCGAGAACTCCGGGTCGCCCGTCTCGTCGGCGCTGAAGCCGTGGAGCTGGAGGGAGACGGTGTCGTCGTCCTCCTGGCTGACCAGCTCGTTGAACGCCTCGAAGAAGGTCACCACGGAGTGGGCCATGTCGGAGATGCGGTAGGTGGTTACGCCGTCGCAGGCGTCGCTTGTCCCCGGGCAGCCGCTGGGCGTGCCCAGGTTGGCGCAGCGGTGGGCACCGGCGAAGAAGAAGGCGCGGGCGCCGCTGGCGCGGAAGATCTCGCTGCCCAGCACGGCCGAGCGCTGGTCGTTGATCGGATGGGGCGCCTGGAGCACCAGGTGGCGCTCCACCCGGCTGCGCGGACGCACGACGAAATAACCCCGGCCGTCGTCGTTCGTGCTGTTGGGAACGAGGGCATAAAGAACCTCATTGCCGTTGCCGGTGTCGGTGAATTCGACCACCCCGTAGCTCACCACGGCCGCCAGGTCGTTGGCTCCCGACCAATCCTCGTCGAGGAGGGCCGAGACCGCGGCCTGGAAGTCCGTGATCTCCTGGCTGGTGGGATCGTCGAAGCCGTTGGAATTCTCGCCGGGCAGATTCGCCACGGTCGTGGTGGTCCAGGCCACCAGGTCAGCGCTCTGGGTGGACGGCGCGACAGCCGCCGCCCGCCCGGCCAGGATGAAGACGGAAACAATCGCGATCAGGATGTTGAGAAGCTTTCTGGACAACATGGCGTCGGTACCTCCAGGCGCCGGACCGGCCGGCGCCGCTATTGGTTGAAGTTCCCGGAGCACAGGAACCGGCCCGTTGCCGGCTTCTGTCCTCCTCAACGACGCCTATACGCGAAATCCCTCAAAAACCCGCCACCTCCCGCGACCTCCTTTTTTCCTGCCGCTGTTCTGAAGGTTCAGGAATAGTCTCGCCTCCGGCCGCCCGCTAGCCTCCCCGCCAAGGAGGTGAACCTTGGCGAGCCCACTCTTTGCGCGCAAGCCTTTGGATCTGCTGATGGGCTTCTCCCGCACGTTCTGGGTGGCCAACACCCTGGAGCTCTTCGAGCGCTTCGCCTTCTACGGCGCGAAGGCGGTGCTGACGATCTATCTGGCGCGGCGGGTAGGCCTCGGCCCGCAGGCGGCCGGGTCTCTCGCGGGGATCTTCTCCGGCGTCCTCTACTGCCTGCCGATCGTGGCGGGAACGGTGGTGGACCGCTACGGCTTCAAGCGCAGCCTCGCGGCCTGCTTCTCGATCTTCTGCGCCGGCTACTTCCTGATCGGTCTGGCGGGCATGAGCTTCGGCCAGGGGATCGTCGCCGCCGTCGGGCGCGGCCCCTACATCGCCGGCGTGCTGCTGCTGACGGCGATCGGCGGCTCGCTCATCAAACCCTGCATTGTCGGCACGGTGGCGCGCACCTCGGCGCCGGAGGTGCGGGGGCTCGGCTTCTCGATCTACTACACCCTGGTCAACGTCGGCGGCGCGATGGGGCCGATCCTGGCCCTCCAGGTGCGCGAGACTCTGGGGATCGAATTCGTCCTCGTGACCTCGTCCATCACCTCGTTCTTCTGCCTGCTCGGCACCGTGCTGTTCTTCCGCGAGCCCGAGCGCGCGGCGGGCGAAGAGGCGCCCACATCGTTCGCCAAGGTGCTGCGCGACATGGCGCTGGTCTTCCGCAACCTGCGCTTCCTCTCCTTCCTGCTGATCTTCTCGGGCTTCTGGATCATGTTCTGGCAGATCTTCTACTCGCTGCCGTTCTACCTCACGGAGATACTCCATTTCGAGCGCTTCGAGCTGATCGAGATGGTCGACGCCTGGGTGCTCATCCTGCTGACCGTGCCGGTGAGCGCGCTGGTGCGGCGCTGGCGGCCGATCCTCGCCATGACGGCGGGGTTCGCCGTGGCCTCGGCGTCCTGGCTGCTCATCGCGCTGGCTCCTTCGTGGCAGGCCGTGGTGGCGGCGATGGTCGTGTTCGCCTTCGGCGAGGCCCTGCAGGCGCCGCGCTTTTACGAGTACGTCGCCGCGCTGGCGCCGCCCGAGCAGGTGGGCACCTTCATAGGCTTCGCCTTCCTGCCGGTGGCGGTAGGCTCATTCGTGGGCGGCGCCTTCGGCGGCTGGCTGGTAGAGCGCTTCGTCCGCGGCTCCGCCAATCCGAGCGCTATGTGGTGGATCGTCGCCGGCGTCGGTTTCGCCACGACCGCGCTGATGGTGCTCTATGATCGGTTGATGGCTGCGCGGGCGGTAGTGGAATAAGGAGGGTGGCGCTTCTGTGGCTGGCTGGCCGGGCACCTATTCCGGCTCCAAGCGCTGGAGTATCTCCACATTTTGGTAGTGGTCATCGTCCCATGCCGGAGAATCGCCTGGCACCCGGTTCGGCGAGCGTCACCCTCTTTGGGTCGTCGGCGATCCGGCTTACCTATTTCCACCACGCCGCCGCGAAGCGATGCTGCGATTGCGCGCCGTCGAAGCTCGTGACGGCCCGCGTCAGCATGCCGGCGTTGAGAGCGCTGACAAACTCGTCCTGATAATCCGCTGCCGACATGAGGTGGCGGTCCTTGCGGGCGCTGGTCGAAATCTGGCCGAAGACCGCGGAGATGTGGGGCTTGCCCTGATGCATGTAGGCGTTGAGATAGAGGGGCTTCCGGCCCGCGGCAGTATTGTCGTTGTATTGCTTCTGATAATCGGCCTCGGGGATTTGCGATCTCACGAGCCACGAGCCGATATTCCCGCTGCGATAGAGGACGGTATAGTAGAGCTTGCCGCCGAGCGAGATCACTGAGACGTTGACCGGAACGAGATTCTGGTCCTTCGCCTTGGCCATTTCGGCCATGTGCTCGTCATAGGTGAGGCCGTGGCGGGCGAGGGCGCCGCCCGGTTTGTTCTTGACGAAGATCACGGTGTAGCGGGCCTGTCCTCCCGATACGGAGCTTTCGACGAAGACCGGGGCGTACTTGTCTGCTTTGGCTTGGTCGGACACTTCCTGATACTTCGCTGAATTGACGAGGTAATAGGCGCGCCAAGCGCCTTCCGCGGGCCGCCAGACATGGTTGAGGAAATTCTTGCCGCCGACGTTGTAGGCGTCGATCCACTCGGGCCAATAGCCGGAATCCGCAAGATGCTGGAACAGCGCTCCGAAGTTATTCGCGTCATAGCCGTGGCGGGCATACTCCGCTCCCTTCGAGCGGGACGGCCAGAAGAGAATCGGTCCCGGCGGGATCGGTTTGCCCGCGAAGCTCTTCCATTCCACATAGGGTCCGCTGCTGTCGCTGAAGTCGATATAAAGGCCGCTCCTGAAGTTGATGAGCACGGGGCTGCCGCCCGATTTCGTCGTGTCGGCGACGCCGCCCGTCTCCATGTGGATGTGGAGATGCGGGTTCGAGCTGGTGCCGACATTGCCGGCATTGCCGAGGAACTGGCCCGCCGACACGGTCGCCCGTTGGTTCGCCGGCACGCGGATGTATTGCCAGGCGGCGGCTACGTTCGGCGACTTGATGACGGCCGGCATCAACTTGTCGTTGTGCGGGCAGAGGGCGGCCGGAACGGTGCCCGGCTTGAAGTGGGCGTATTCGGCGCGGCTGCCGTCGGCGTGCTCAATCCAGAATCCGTTGCCGCCGCCATAAATGCGGGAGCCGCCGTCAGGATATTTCGTCAGCTCTTCGTGCCATTTGCCGGCGCCTGTTCCCATCTTTGGATTTTCCGGCGCGTTGCGCCAGCAGGCGATGACCGTACCGCTGCGCATTGAATAGATAGGCCGTCCGTGAATGTACCAGTCACTGTTTTTGTCGCCGGTGCCGGTTGCCGAGAGCCATTTCTTGTCCGATGCGCTATAACGGCGCACGTCGAGATCGTAACCGTATTTCTGCACGCCCGCCTCGGAGTGGAGCTTGCGGTGCCAATAGACCCTCTCGTCGTCGCGGAGGTCCTCCCCCTTGAAGGGAAGATCGGATAGCTGCGCGGATGCGGAAGCCGCTGCGATGAAAAGCCCGGTAAGGGCGACAAGCGCCTGTGCGAATTGTCGGTTCATATTCCATCCTCCTCACTTCCAACCTCGAGCCCTGGAGATCGGGAGCACTCCACCTTCAAGTAGGCGTGCTGCGGCGCATTTTGTTACCGCCATCGCTGGGTCCTCGGCTGCAACGACTGCTCGGCGCCTTTCCCTATCCGGTGCCTCCCACCCGCCCTGCCGTTTGTCTGAGGCTAGGTTTCCGGTAGAGCACCCCACTCGGAGCAGGCAGAAGTACCTGGCACCCCGAACGCCCCATGCGGGAGATTCGAGGCTTCCATTCCCCCAGATCCTTCGCTTCGCTCAGGATGACACGGTGGGCGGGCTTCCAATCGTCCTGGATCTCTTGGAAAGGCAGGAATCCCGCGAAATCCTCAGGACGCGGCGATTTGAGGCTTCCGGAGCGATTTGGACGGCTTGCGGCCGGTTTTGAGGAGCCGGGACGGGTTTTTACGGCTTCGCGGCCGGTTTTTCGGCTTCCAGGCGCAAAAAGTGCCTGCACAGCGGCCGTGCTCGCAGCGCAAGCGCTGTGCATCCGAGCGCAGAGGCTGTGCATGGGAGCGCAGGCGCTGAGTATCGGAGCGCAGGTTCTGTGCATGCGAGCACAGGTGCTGAGTGTCCCAGCGCAGGCGCTGTGCATCGGAGCGCAAGCGCTGAGTATCCGAGCGCAGCCGCTGTGCATCGGAGCGCCGGGGCTGCGCAGGGGTGCGGGCTCAGGACCTTTTTTCCCGAGCGGCAGGTCGCTGGCGCCCCCGAGATACCGGCGTTAGAGAACCTTCCGGCGCCACCGGAGAATTCCCGGTTTCTGCGGCGATCCTTGTCAGTCGACGCTCTCCGCGACCCGCGCCGCGCGCACGACCGGCGCCGACCCCGCCACCCCCTCCACCCCTAGGTTGATGTACGGCAGCACGAGCAGGGTCAGGAAGACGACGAGATCAGCCCCCCCATCAGGAGAGAGCCGCGGGTGCGGCGACACCCGCGGCTCTCCGTCTCAAGCGGCTATTCGGTGGGCTGCGTGACCGCAATGTTCATCTTGTAGCCGTTCCTGGTGTCGGAGGCGAGAAAGACCTGCCACTTGAGTGTAGGGGGGCTCAGGATGGAATTGACGTCCAGGTTGGTATAGGTCAGCGTCTCGGTGTTCGAGCTCCCGGTGGCGGAAGCGAGTTGGGAGCCACCGCAGGTTCCGTACAGCCGGGCGTTGATGTTGCCGTTGGCGTGCGTGAAAGTGAGAGTGACCGTCAGCGTGCTGCCGAAAGGGACGGCGATCTTGTACCAGTCGGTGTCGACGCCCTTCACGATCCGGTCGTTGTAGGTACCTTCCACGACGGTCTTCGCGGCGGCGCAGGTGTCGTTCTCCTCGGAGAAATCGTCGGAGCCGCCGGCGAGGAGGCTCGAAAAGTTCGGATACGCCGCGGCGAAGGAGCCGTAGGTGTCGCCCGCGGTGTTGTCGCAGGCCGAGGCTCCGCAGGACAGTTGCCCGTAGAGCCGCTGGTCGCTGTCGCGGAAGATGCCGGAGCCGGAGGAGCCTTTCTCCGTGATGCCGTCCGACCAGCCCATCTTGTGGCCCTCCGACGGCCCGCAGGTGGGCGGGCCGCTGCGGCTGCCGAAGGTGATCCGCTTGTGGTCCCCGCGGGGATGGTGGATGCCGGTGGAGGCGGTTCCGTCAGGGATGAAACCCGTCGTCCAGCCGACCCAGAAAAGACCGCTGGGGAGCGCCCCTTCGATCATCAGCAGCGTGTAATCGGCGCTCGCGCCGGTCGACAGCAGCGTCGCCGCGCGGGATTTCGCAACATCGGGGAGAGGCGGCGGAGAGCCGTTGCAGGTCGACGTCTGGTACCGCCAGTAGACCTCCGCCGTCTGCGCCACGGACTGGGTCGAGATGCAGTGGTGGGCGGTCAGGAAATACGGCGTTCCGTCGTTGTTCTGGGGATTGATGAGCTGGCCGCTGCACAGGAAGGTGCTGCCGTCCCTCATGTAGGTGATGCGCCCCACCCCCTTGGCGACGTTCGCCCAGGTGGGATGGCAGGTGACGTCGTTGTGGCAACTCGCGGCCGCCAGCGCCGAGAAGCCGTCCTCCGCAGCGAGCGGATCCCGGTAGAGATGCTGGATCTCGTCGACCACCGCCGCGCCCTGCTCCTCCGGCCCGGGCCGGCCGCCGGGATAGTAGATCTCGATCCTCGCCCGCTCGCCGGAAACGGAACCGCTCCAGAAGCCGCCGTCGCCGGAGTCCGACGCCTCGAAGATCTGCACGTCGAGCGGCCTCTCGCCGGCGGGCGCGTAGACCGCGAGCCGCCCGCCGGGCGGAAGGCCCGGGAAGTGGAGCCGCAATCCGACCGCGCCGGTCGACACGACGTCGGCCACCCAGAGGCTGGCCCCTTTCTCCTCCTCTTCTCCTTCCCCACCCTCCTCGCCCTCTCCGGCGGGCTCGAAGTCATGCCACTGCCCGTCGTCCTGCGAGACGCTCATGGCGCGCCCCACACCGACCCGGAGAACCTTGTAAGACTCCTCCGAGGAGCTGACCTCGTCCTCCGCGAGCAGCGCCCCGTGATCCATGGGCGCGAGCGCCACCGCCGGGACATCGACGAGCGTGAGGCCGAGCTCGGCCGACGGCGGCGAGAGCTCCGGGGGATCACCGACGACCCCGCCGTCTCCCGTACCCGACATGGAGATGGCGGCCGAGGACGCCGCCCCGGCCACCGCGATCAGGGCGCCCACCGCCCAGATCCTGCGCATCGTCACAAACCTGCTACGACGCTCTGTTGTCATGAGATCCCTCCGAGCCGAATGGCCATTCACGGACAATGTTCTGACAACAAGGTGTAGAACAGCGGCGGAACCGAGCCTGCCGGCTAGAGGGAGTTGAGCTTTCAGCGCGGTCCTGTTCCCGTCCTCTGCGGGCCGGCCTGGAGCGCTTTGGCCTCCCTGCGCGCGCGCTTCAGCGCGTCCCGTAGAGAGCCCTGCTGGCGGTGCCAGAATTCGGAGAAGACGTCGCTCATTCTCCGGTCCACGGCGGCCGCCAACATCCAGGAGGCAAGGAAGCCGCCGGCGAGCGTAATCAGCCAGGGAGATTCGGGCAGCCGTCCCAGGCTGGCAGCCACCTCGCCCCCCCGCAACGTGGCCAGGCGTCCGAGCAGGGTCCCGGCGCTCTCGAGGTGCTCCGCGACGGTTCCTCCGCCGGCCGGCGCCGAGGCGGCAAAGATGGCTCCCAGTGTGGTGAGCAGGAACAGGTAGTAGGAGACCATTCCCGCGACGACCGCCCCGCGGGCGCGCTCCAGGAGAGGCTTTCCGCCCCGGTGCGCCTCCAGGAAGACCTTCTCCACCTCGTCCGTCCGCTGCCAAAGGGTTTCGTCCCAGCTCGGATCGCCGGTGCGAGTGAAGACCACTTTGGGGTTCGGCGGCAGGTTGCCGGGCGTGTAGTCGTTGGTGCCGTGGGCGATGCGCTCGATCACGCTCAAGTGCAGCTTGGGGGCGATCCCCTGCTCCGCGCACATCGCCGCGATGTTGCGCGGCTTCCAGCGGTAGAACATCCCGAGCCCGGCGCGGGAGTTGTAGAGCTTGTCGTCCACGCTCGCGTGCTCGCGGTAGAGCTCGCGGTCGGAACCCACCAGGCGCAGGCCCGCCTGCTCGGCCTCGGACATCATCCAGTCGAGCGTCACCAGCGACATCCCCTGCTTGGGATAGCCGCCGCCGACATTGGAGTGCGCGCCCGCGAACCAGACCTGCTCGATGCGCGGATCCGCCTCCCACAGCAGGGGATGGAACGAGTGGCGCTCGTCGTCGACGGCGAGGGCGTGGCAGGCCCGCCCGACGCATCCGCTGAGCTTGCGGTCCGGGAACTTGAACCGGTAAACCGTCATATTGATGAAATCGCTGAGGTGAAACGGCAGTCCCACCCCATCGACCGTGTCCCACACTCCGAGGAAGGCGATATCCACGTCCCCCTCGCAGCAGCTCTCCTTCCTGAGCTGGGTGATCTGTGAGCCGTCAGGCTCCCCCAGGAAAAGCTTCGCCAGGGCTGTGCGGTAGCTCTCACGGTAGAGACGGTAGGCTCTGCCCACCGCCGCCTCGAGCGCGTCCGCGGTCGCGAAGCGCTTGGCGTCCAGGATCCCGCAGGTGTGGATCAGGCCGACCAGCGTCCGCACCGTGAAGGCGCCGCGGCTGAAGCCGAAGAGGAAGAGGCGGTCCCCGGGATCGTAGATGCGGACGATCTCTTTGTAGAGCTGCTGCACGTTGCGGCTGAGGCCCCACCCGGTGGCCCCGGCGAAGATCTTGAGCAGCTTGAATCTCTCCGTCCCGACGCCGTCGTCGTAGAAGGCGACCTGCGGATCCCGGTTCGGATCATAGCGGTGACCGTTCAGGTCGATCGCCTCGAACAGCTTGAAGACATTGGTGCCGCGACCTTTGATCGCGGAGTTCCCTGTTCCGTCCGAGCAGATGATGATGTTCTTCCCGGCCATGGTTCCAACCTCCTGAGGTAAGGTCTCGCGTCCTGACTAGACGGACGCGAATTCAGCCTTCCGCGCTTGCGCACGTTCTGGCCCACCCACCCCCTTCATCCACCCCGCCACCATGGTTCGTCCCGCGAGAGGGCCCTCCTCGAGCGCCGCCCCTCCGGCTCTGTCCGAGGCGCTTCAACGGACCTTCGGTCGCAGGAACCTGGGATGTTTCGCCTCCGGTCACATACAATCGTCCGGACCGCGGACGTTCTCTTCCGGATGAAGAGAACGGGTGGGCGGTCTTTCTGGAGGCTTCATGGCTGATCATTCCCATCCGCCGCACATCCGCTCGGCCCTGTTCGTCGACTTCGACAACATCTACCTGGGGCTGCAACGGGAGGACCCGAACGCGGCGGAGCAGTTCGCGACGAATCCGAGCCAGTGGCTCCACTGGCTGCAGGACAATCTCCCCCTCGACCCCGACGAGGCCGCGGGGCGAAAGAAGCGGAAGATCCTGTTCCGCCGCTGCTATCTCAACCCGTCCCAGTTCGGCCGCTTCCGGCCCTACTTCACCCGCGCCGCCTTCGAGGTGGTGGACTGCCCGCCGCTGACCAGCGGCGGCAAGACCAGCGCCGACATCCAGATGGTCATGGACATCCTGGACGCGCTGGGCCACGTCACCCGCCTGGAGGAGTTCATCATCCTCTCCGGCGACGCCGACTTCACGCCGGTGCTGCTGCGCCTGTCCAAGCACGACCGGCGCAGCGCCGTGCTCGCCGTCGGCCCGGCCTCGGTGGCCTACAAAGCGGCCTGCGACCTGCTGATCGACCAGGACACCTTCCTGGAGGAGGCGATCGGGGTCACGGCCACGCAGTCGACCCGCGCCGAGGGGCCGGCCACCACGGCCATGCAGGACCTGCTGGGCAGGATCGCCGACAAGGTCTACGAGCGGGCGAGCACGATCGGCGAGCTCGTGGCGACCGACCTGCCGGGGATCTTCCGCGAGTTCCCGGAGTTCACCGCCAGCACCAACTGGCTGGGCTTCAACAGCCTGCGCATGATGACCAGCGCGGTGACCCAGGCGCGGCGCGACCTGGAGATGGTGGACGGCGACCCCTGGAAGGTGCGGGTCGGCTCCGGGTCCGACGACGAGGACACCGAGGCCGAGGCGCCCGGGCGCGAGCGGACCCCGGCCCCGCTGTTCCGGCCGTCCCCGGTCGACTACGACCGCCTGACGGAAGAGATCCTGGAGTACGTGAGCACCGTGGTCGCCGACTCCGAAGCGGCGGTGCCCATGGCGCGGGCGGCGCAGCTCGTCATCACCCGTTTC
The DNA here is from genome assembly GCA_036380715.1 of Thermoanaerobaculia bacterium. Classification (GTDB taxonomy): domain Bacteria; phylum Acidobacteriota; class Thermoanaerobaculia; order Multivoradales; family UBA5704; genus UBA5704. The sequence goes on from DASVEF010000021.1 coordinate 25,412, forward strand.
GGCGAGGACGTGCTCAACACCCGCTGGGCCGGGGCGGGCACGTTCCGCGACCTGCTGGAAGGCCGGCAGAACCCGGGCTTCGCCATCTCGTCGCTCAAGCCCGGCTATCTCTACGACCCCGACCAGCACCAGGTGCCCGCGGACGGGCGCCCCGACGAGCTGTCCGCCATGGCCCCGGAGATCCGCTCTCTGGCCTACCGCGTCCACCAGCTCACCGACACCCCGTATCTGACCCCGGCCGAGTACGCCCAGGTCTTCCGGCACATTTCCGCGGAGGTCCGGGAGCACGGCTATTTCCTCACCCGGACCTCGAAGGCGGTGCGCGACCGGTGCATCGAGGAGGGCGCGGCCATCGCGCGCGCCAGCGTCAACTTCATCCTGCGCGGCATCACCTTCGGCGGCCATCGCTTCGGCCAGAACGGCGGGGACGAGCCCATGACCCTGGCGAAGTGCTTCCACCGCAATGTCATCGGCCTGTGCGACAGCGCCGGCCTGCAGCTCGACGAGCAGGAGCGGCAGAAGATCTTCGACTGGATCGTGGGCGGGCTGGGCCCTCCTCCCCCGGCCTCCTCTCCCGACACTCCTTCCCCTTCCTTGAGCGAGAGGGAGACGGATGCGCCTGCTGAGGAGACTGAGGTGGCTGAGGTGGTCGAACCGGAGGTCGTGGGGGTGGAGGACGGCCGTGGCTGACCCTCACCCCCCGGCCCCCTCTCCCCCTGAGCGGGAGAGGGGGAGAACAGGGATGCAACCAACCCCTCCTCCTCTCCCGGCTTCCGGGAGAGGGGGCTGGGGCGTGAGGGCTCTCCTCCTCGCCTTCCTGGCCTGCGCGCCCGCGCCTCCGCCGTCCTCCGAGCCCGCGGCTCCAGCCCAGGTGGAGCCGGCCGAGCCGGAGCACGCTCCGGCGCTGCCGGCTCCGGTCTCGCTCCCTTCCGCGCCGGGCGAGGCCGGGGCCCGCGAATTCGTCGCGGCGTTCCTGGACGCCCGCGTCAAGGGGGACGAGCCGCGGGCGCGCGACTTTCTCTCCCCCACCGCCCTGGAGCAGTACGAGAAGGGCGAAGGAGGGCTCGCGATCGGAGCCTCCGGCTCGCGCTGGGAGCTCGTCTCCCTCAACGCCGCCGACGCCAATTCTTACGAGGCCACGGTGCGGATCTATGAAAAGATGACCGGCGGCGAGGGCTCCTCTTTCGAGGAGGTGCTGTTCGTCGGACCGGGGCCGGACGCGAGCGATACGCAGCGCCCGTGGATCGTACGCGGGGCCTCCCGCACGGGCGGCTCTGCAGGGGGATCTGGAGCATGAGCGAAGAGATTCTCTGGAAGCTGGAGGAGCAGGAGAGGGAGGCCATCCTCGCCCTGCCCGCCAGGGAGCGCTACACCTATTTCCTCCAGGTGATCGTCGACTGGGACGAAGCCTGGGCCCTGCAAACCGCCGACGGCTGGGTCCTCGCCGGCACCGACGAGGGGGACTCGTTCCCTCTCTGGCCCCACACCGAATTCGCCAAGGCCTGCGCGCAAGGGGAATGGGAGGGAGCGACGCCGGCGCCCATCGGGCTCGACGAGCTGCTGGAGGACCTGCTGCCCATCCTGGAGGAGGACCGCATCTCCGTGGCCGCCTTCCCCACCCCGGACGGCGATGGGATCCTCGTCTCGCCGCAGGAGCTGCGTCAGCACCTCCAGACCGAGATCGAGCTGGGCGAAGCCGGCGAAGACGACACCGAGACCGAGTAAGGGACCCCTTCTCCACCGTGGTCAAGAAGATCTCTCTGTCGATCCGCGGGCAGGGCCTGCACGAGATCACCCAGGAGGTGGCCGCGGTGGTCCATCAGAGCGAAGTGCGCGAAGGGCTCTGCACCGTCTTCCTCCAGCACACCTCCGCCAGCCTGGTGATCCAGGAGAACGCCGATCCCTCGGCGCGGCGCGACCTGGAGAGCTGGCTCAACCGCCTGGTCCCCGAGAACGACCCTCTCTACACTCACACCGAGGAAGGGCCGGACGACATGCCGTCGCACATCAAAGCGGCGCTCACCGCCAGCTCGCTGTCCATCCCCATCCTCGACGGCAAGCTCGGCCTGGGCACCTGGCAGGGGATCTACCTGTGGGAGCACCGGCGGTTCCGCAGTCAGCGGAATCTGCTGGTGCATGTTGGGGGATAGCCGCGCCAGCGGCCCCTCACCCCCCTACCCCCCCTCTCCCACTCCCTCCCACCCTGCCGGGAGAGGGGGGATTACATCGACGTTCCAGGTCTCTGCCTTTCTCCCCTCTCCTGGTCGGGGGGAGGGGATGGGAGAGGGGCCGGGGGTGAGGGGCTCCTACGGGTAATACCCGCTGATCGTCCGCGCCTCGAGCCCGTTCTTCGCCACCTTGACCGCGACGGTGCGGAACTCGCCGTCCGGCTCGGTGTTCGACGACTGGTAGGAGATGCGGTACTGGGAGCGCAGCTCGCGCTCGATCTCCGTGTAGACGGCGGAGAGGGTCGCGGGATCTTCGGCGAAAAAGCTCCGCCCTCCGGTCACCTCGGCGATCTGCCTGAGCTTGCGCGCCGCCTCCCCCCGCTCTCCGTCCGACAGGGCGAGGCCGATCGTGTAGACGGTGATCCCGGCGCGGCGCGCGAGCTCCACGGTCTGCTCGAAGCTGAAACGGCTCGAACGGTCGACGCCGTCCGAGAGCACCAGGACCGCGCGCTGGCCGCGGGCTCCGGTCAGGTAATACAGCGAATAGACAATACTGTCGTACAGCGAGGTGTCGTCTTCGGCGAGGAGGCCGCCGAGCCCCTCTTCCAGCGTCGCGAGATCGTTGGTCAGCGGCGCCGTCACCTGAGGAGACCGGTTGAACGCGATCACCGCGGCCTGGTCCTGCGGCCTCAGCGTGTGGCGGAAGAATTCGAGCGCCGCCTGACGGTTGACCGCCAGGTTGGAGCGCATGGAAGCGGAATGGTCGAGCAGGCTCACCAGACGAAGGGGAGCCGAGTCGGCCCTGTCCACGCGGCGGATCTGCTGCCGCACCCCATCCTCATCCACCTGGAAGAGCTGAGGACCCAGGTCCCCCATCACCGGCCGTCCCTGGCCGTCGGTAAGCGTGGCGTACAGCTCCACCAGGTTGACCTCCATGGCGTCCGGCTGCTCCGGCGCATTGAGCAGCACGAGGTCCTCGGAAGAGCCGCCGCCGGCCAGATAGGCGACGGCGCGCACATAGCTGACCTCTCCTTCCTCCGGCAGCAGGATCGGCTGCGAGTAGGGCGGCTGGTAGAGGGTGGCGACCCGGTCCTCGCCGAGATACATCTCGACGCGCTCGACCCGGGAGCCCTGCGGCGCCTCGATCTCGGCCAGGGCGCGCAGGCTCCGCCGGTATTTCTTTCCCGGACGGGGCTCGGCCAGCCGGACGCGGAAGCGCTGGGCGCCGGCGTTGATGGCCAGCTCGTCGCGCGCCACCACCTCGCCGCCGGGTCCGAGCCCTTCGACCGCGAGCTTCTGCGGGCGCGGCACCGGCCCGAGGTCGATCGTCACCTCGTACGGCGGCTTGTTGCGCGTGAGGAGCCGCTTGCCGTCGAGCGAGAAGGCGACCCGCTCGATCCGCTGCTCCGGCGGGACGGCGCCCTCGGCGCCCTCATCGAGGCGCACCGCGAAACGCGTCAGGCCGCTGAGGACAGCCTCCCTGGGAACCAGGAGCCGCAGGCCCGGCCGGCTCGCCGACAGCGCGGAGTCCGCCTCCGCGAACGCCAGCGCGACCTCCGGCTGGTCCGGCGCCTCAGGCCGCGGGGGCGCGGGCCGGGAGACCGCGTGCATCACGGTCGGGACCGCCTCCGCGGGAGGCGCGGAGGCCATCTGAAGCTCGGGCACCTCCAGATCGCGGTGCTCCAGGAAGAAGCTCTGCGACGGCAGGTGCTCCAGCTTGACTTCCAGCGTGTAGCGGCCGGGGCTCAGGTAGCGCTCGAAGACCAGAGGGATGGGCTGCCCCGCTGCGGCGATCCGCGGCCGGGCGCGGAAGCGGTAGAGGAAGCGCTCGTGCGGCGCTCCTTCTCTCAGCACCTGGCCGGCCAGCTCGAACTCGTGCTCGTCCCGGTTGCCGACGGCTTCCGGGCCGGAGCTCCGCGCCGGAGGCAGAGAGGTGGGAGACACGCTCATCAGCACCCGGACCACCACTTTCTCCTGCAGCCGACCCGCGATCTCCGTATCCATGCCGGCGCTGAACGTCCGGCTCCCCTCCGGCGCCTCGACCGAGAAGGGATTGAAGGTGGAGACCCACTCCTTGGGACGCGGTCGCGAGAGCACGCGCTCCACCGTGGCCTGATAGTTGTCCTTCCCCATCCAGCGGAGCCACTGCGCCTCCTTGCCCAGCCGCTGGCCGTTCGAGCACGACTCGGCGGGCAGGGACCAGAGCTCGGGGGATTCCGGCCCCGGGCGCCAGAGGCGGACCGGCCCTTTCTCGCGGTTCTTCCAGAAGACGAGCACCGAGCGGTGCTTCTCGCGGAACTGGGGCTCATAGGTCCAGACTTCGAACGTACCCGCTTGCGGGCAGCTCGCCTCGAACGACGAGCTCGGCTCCCCTTGCAGCAGGAAGACGCGCGCGCGGTCGTCCTTCGATGTTCCCCAGCGGCGCTGGACCTCCAGCATCCGGTTTTCCCACTGCTCCTTCAGCTCGTTGCGGGACGTCTGCGGGTAGGGATCGCGAGCCTGCCAGAAGCCCTGGATGAACGCCTCGCGCTCGGACTCGGCGTGGAGGCCCAGGAACATCTCGCGCTCGCGATGGGTGACGAGAGGATCGACCTCCTCCAGCCAGCTCGCGGAACGCCGCATGGCGGGTCCTTCACCGTCGGCGAAGATCTGCGCAGGAAGGAGGGAGATGAAGAGGCTGACCAGAAGCAGACACGGACAGGTATCACGCTTGCTCATCGCTCACTCCCTCGGCGGGAGCCGAGCGATAGCAGAACGCGTTCCCCGACCCTCGCCCTCACTTCGGGGCGCGCAGCAAGAGGCGTGCCGGACCCTCACCCCCTAACCCCCTCTCCCACCCGCACTCACGCCCACCCGGGAGAGGGGGAAAGAAGAGCGGCAATGCCTTTCTCCCCCTCTCCCGGGGGAAGGGAGTGCGGGTGGGAGAGGGGCCGGGGGGTGAGGGGTCAGGGGAGGGGGCTCTTGTCCAGCTCCCCGATCAGCGCGTCCGAAGCCGGCCGCTCCTTCTGCAGGCGTTGCGCGACCTTCTCGCTCTCGCGCAGGACGCGCAGCAGATTGAGGCCGGCGAGCTTCTTGATCTCCTCGTCCTTCCAGCCGCGGCGCATCAGCTCGGCGAGCAGGGCGGGAAAATCTTCAACCCCGTCCAATCCCTCGGGCGTGCTGGTGATGCCGTCGAAGTCCGAGCCGATCCCGACGTGATCGATCCCCGCCACCTTGCGCACGTGATCGATGTGATCGGCCACCTGGGCCAGAGTGGCGCGCGGCGACGGGTTCGCCTTGCGCCAGGCTTCGAGCCCGCTCTCCACCTTTTTCGGATCGTCGGGGTTGAGCGCCTTGAGCCGCGCCTCCTCGGCGTCCTCCAGCGCGCCCCAGGCTCGCACCTCCTCGGAGACGAACGACGGCACGAAAGTGACCATGACCACGCCGCCGTCCTCGGGCAGCATTTTCAAAACCTCGTCAGGGACGTTGCGCGGATGGGCGTCCAGCGCCCGGGCCGAAGAGTGGGAAAAAATCACCGGCGCCGCGGAGACGCGCAGGGCGTCCTTCATCGTGTCCGGCGAGACGTGCGAGAGGTCGATCAGCATGCCGAGCCGGTTCATCTCGCGGATCACCTCCTCGCCGAAGCGCGTGAGGCCGCCGTGCTTGGGAGCGTCGGTCGCGGAGTCGGCCCAGTCGACGTTCTTCGAGTGGGTGATCGTCATGTAGCGGGCGCCCGCGTTGTAGAGCTGGCGCAGGGTGCCCAGCGAGTTGTCGATCGAGTGGCCGCCCTCCATGCCGACCAACGAGGCGATCTTCCCCGCCTTGTGGATGCGCACGACGTCGTCGGCCGTGGTCGCCACCTCGAAGACGTCCGGATAGCGCGCGGCCAGGCGGTGCACCACGTCGATCTGCTCCATCACCGTGCGCACCGCCTGCGGGCCGGCGAGGTCGGCGGGGATGTAGACCGACCAGAACTGCGCGCCCATGCCGCCCTGGCGCAAGCGCGGGATGTCCGTGTGCAGCGGCTTCTCGAGCCGGCTGGTGTCCGCGGTCAGGTCGAGCTTGTCGAGGTGGTTCTGGACGCGCTGCCGGTACTCCCAGGGGAGGTCGTTGTGGCCGTCGATGAGCGGCACCTCCCGCAGGAGCTTGCGGGCTCGTTCCACGAGGGCGGGATCGGCCGGCGCGGCGCTCTTCGGCTGCGCCGCCGCGGGTCCGGCCAGCGCCAGCAGGAGCGCCAGCGTGCCGAGAATCCGGGTTGTTCTTCTTCGCATAGGGCGCATTTTGCGCATGTCGGCCTCCTTGCCTCCAAAGCTCGGGGGCATTCTACCGGTTGGGATACAATCCTCTCCACTACGTACCCAGGAGGAGAGGCCAGATGGAGCATCCGCGCGCGTTCCGTCCCGAGGAGCACGCCGTCTACGATCCGCTGAAGATGGGCAAGGCGACCCTCTACCAGTCGGACCACCTGCTGGTGGGGCTCAACGCCTTCGAGCCCGGCCAGGAGCACAAGCTGCACGCCCATGCCGGCATGGACAAGGTCTACTACGTGCTGTCCGGGAGGGGCGTCTTCCTCCTCGACGGCCGCGAAGAGGCGATGCAGGCCGGCATGATGCTGATCGCGCCCGAAGGGGTGCCGCACGGCATCCGCAACACCGGCGACGAGCGCCTGCTCGTGCTGGCCGTCCTGGCGCCGTCGCCGTGACCTCACCCCCCTACCCCCCTCTCCCATCGCCCTCCCCCCAACCGGGAGAGGGGGGAAAAGAGGCCGGGACGGCCGGATGCGACGCGTCTGTTAGGATCGGTCCTCTCCAAGAAAGGAGCTTGCATGGAGTTTCAGATTCCAAACGTGCGTCAGTTCCGCCCACCCCGTTTTCCGAGGCGGACTGCCGTGCGGGTGATCCTTATCGTCATCGCCCTGGCCTTCCTTTTCACCACCTGGTTCACCATCGATCCCGAAGAGGCGGGCGTCGTCCTCCGCTTCGGCCGTTTCGCGCGCCAGGTCCCCTCCGGCTTGCACATGAAGTTTCCCTATCCGATCGAGACCGTCGTGAAGGTTCCGGTCGAGCGGCAGTTGAAGGAGGAGTTCGGGTTCCGCACCGAGGAGCCGGGCGTCCGCACGACCTACTCCGCCGAAGACTTCTCCACGGAGTCGCTGATGCTGACCGGCGACCTGAACGTCGCCGTCGTCGAGTGGACCGCTCAGTTCCGCGTCCGCGATCCGTACAAGTACCTCTTCAAGGTGAGGAATGTCCGCAAGGCGTTCCGCGACATGAACGAGACGGTCATGCGCGAGGTGATCGGCGACCGCAGCGTCAACGAAGTGCTGACCGTCGGCCGCCAGGAGATCGCCGCCGAGGTGGAGCAGCGGCTGCAGGCTCTCTGCGATCAATACGAGAACGGGATCAAGGTCGAGCAGATCGTGCTGCAGGACGTCAATCCTCCGGACGCCGTCAAGCCGTCGTTCAACGAAGTCAATCAGGCGCAGCAGGAGCGGGAAAAACTGATCAATCAGGCGCGCGCCGACTACAACCAGATCATCCCGCGCGCCAAGGGACGGGCGGAACAGACTCTCGAACAGGCCCAGGGGTTCGCCACCGACCGCGTCAACCGCGCCCGCGGTGACGCGGAGCTATTCATTCAGGTCCACGCCGCGTATCAGCGCGCGCCGGAAGTGACGCGGCGCCGCATGTACCTCGAGACGATGAGCGCGATCTATCCCAAGGTGAAGAGAAAGATCGTGCTCGACGACAGCCTCAAAGGCGTCCTGCCGCTGCTTCCGCTCGAGAACCAGACGGGGGTGAAGCCATGAGAGGGCTCAAGCTTGCCGTTGTAGTCCTCCTCGCGCTCATCGTCTTCGCCGTGCTCTCGGGCGCGCTCTACACCGTCAACGAGGCGGAGCAGGTCGTCATCACGCAGTTCGGCAAGCCGGTCGGGCAACCGATCACGACGCCGGGCCTGAAGCTGAAGATGCCGTTCGTTCAGAGAGTGCACGCGTTCGAGAAGCGCTTTCTCGAATGGGACGGCGATCCGAATGAGATCCCGACCAAGGACAAGCGCTTCATCTGGGTCAACTCGTACGCGCGCTGGCGCATCACCGACCCGCTGCTGTTCTTCCAACGCCTCCACGACGAGAGCGGCGCGCAGTCGCGGCTCGATGATATTCTCGACGGCGAGACACGGAACACCATCGCCAAGCACGAGCTGATCGACCTCGTCCGCTCGACGAACCGGCCGTTCGTCGTCGCCGAAGACGTCGCCGAGCTGAGCCAGCCTGAGGCCGCCGAGAGGGTCGAGTTCGGCCGCGACAAGCTGACCGCGGAAGTGCTCCAGAACGCCCGCCGCCGCACCGGAGACCTCGGCATCGAGATCCTCGACTTCCGCATCAAGCAGATCAACTACGTCGACCAGGTGCGGCAGGAGGTCTATGCGCGCATGATCTCGGAGCGCAAGCGGATCGCGGAGCGCTATCGCTCCGAAGGCGCGGGCGAGGCGGCGCGCATCGCGGGCGAGAAGGACCGCCAGCTCCGGGTCATCGAGTCGGAAGCCTACCGCGCCGCGCAGGAGATCCGCGGCAAGGCCGACGCCGAGGCGGCCGACATCTATGCCGCCGCCTACAACCGCGATCCCGACTTCTACCGCTTCCTCAAGTCGATGGGAACGCTCGAGGAGAGCTTCGACGCGGAGACGGTGCTCGTGTTGTCGACCGACAGCGATCTGCTT
>DASVEF010000022.1:0-24469 GCA_036380715.1 Thermoanaerobaculia bacterium
CCGAGGTGAGGGACCAAGCCGGCTGGAGGGACGGCGCGCGGGCTCGGCGGCGTGGTGAGGACGAGGCTCCTCGCGTGCGGCGAGAGGGCGGCGAGCATGGCGCCGGCGTCCTTGTCCGCGAGGGCTCCGAAGAGGAGGTCCACCGGGTGGCCGAGGCCGGCGAGGAAGCGGGCGAGGGCTTCAGCGCCTTCGACATTGTGGGCGGCGTCGAGCAGGGCGCGCCGGCCGTCCGGCAGCTCCACGACTTCCAGCCGACCGGGCCAGCGGCAGGCGGCGGCCCCCTCCGCGATCGCCCGGGCGTCGAGCCGCGGGAAGCCATTCCGCGCCAGCGTCTCGGCGGCGAGGACGGCGAGGCCGAGATTCTTCCGCTGGTGCTCGCCGAGCAGCGCGATCCGGAGGTCGTAGCGCTGGACGGGCGTGGCGAGTCGGACTTTCTGGCCGGCCCAGCCCTCGATTTCGATCCCTTCGATCACAGCCTCCTCCTGGGCGAAGCGTAGATCGGCTGCGGTCTCGGCGGCGGCCTGGCGCAGGGCCTCCATGGCTTCCGGCTCTTCGACCCAGGCGAGGGCGGGCCGGCCGCGGCGCAGGATGCCCGCCTTTTCGCGGGCGATCGCGGTCAGCGTGTCTCCCAGGTACTCGCGGTGCTCCAGGCTGATCGAGGTGATCAGCGAGAGGATCGGATCACAGAGGTTCGTGGCGTCCAGCCGGCCGCCCAGCCCGACCTCGATCACCGCGAGGTCGACCCGCTCCTCGGCGAGCCACTGGAACGCCGCGGCCGTGAGCGCTTCGAAGTAGGTGGGCGGCGCGCCGGTTTCGCGCTCGGCGAGGTCCACGATCCGGGCGAGCAGCCCGCCGAGGCGCTCCGGCGCGATGGGCCGGCCGTCCAGGCGCAGCCGCTCCTCCACCGTTTCGAGGTGCGGCGAGGTGTAGAGGCCGGTGCGGTAGCCGGCGGCGGCGGTCATGGCGGCGAGCAGGGCCGAGGTCGAGCCCTTGCCGTTGCTGCCGGCGATCAGCACGGCCGGAAAGCGGTGCTGCGGATCGCCGAGATGGCCGAGCAGGGCGCGGGTGCTCTCCAGGCCGAGGCGGATGCCCAGCGTCTCGAGGCGGTCCAGGATGGGCTGCGGTGAGGGAGGCCGCGTCATGGGACCCTCACCCCCTGGCCCCCTCTCCCGTCACCGGGAGAGGGGGAAAACTGCTTGGGCAGGGTGGTGGCGCCCCTCTCCCGGCGACGGGAGAGGGGACGGGGGTGAGGGCTCAGGGCCGATACAGGTGACGGAGGCAACGGGCCAGCGTCTCCTTCATCTCGGCCCGCTGGACCACCAGGTCGAGGAAGCCGTGCTCCAGCAGGAACTCGCTGCGCTGGAACCCTTCGGGGAGGCTCTGCCGGACCGTCTGCTCGATGACGCGTGGGCCGGCGAAGCCGATCAGGGCTCCCGGCTCGGCGATGTTGAGGTCGCCCAGCATGGCGAAGGAGGCGGTGACGCCGCCGGTCGTCGGATCGGTGAGGATCGAAACGTAAGGGAGGCGCGCGTCGCGCAGCCGGGCGAGCGCGGCCGAGATCTTGGCCATCTGCATCAGGGAGAGAACCCCTTCCTGCATGCGGGCGCCTCCCGAGGCGGAGACCACGATCAGCGGCAGCCGGCGCTCCAGGGCGCGCTCGGCGGCGCGGGCGATCTTCTCGCCCACGACCGATCCCATGGAGCCGCCCATGAAGCGGTACTCCATGGAGGCCATGACCACCGGGACCTCGTCGAGGTGCCCCTGGACGACGACCACGGCGTCGCGCTCGCCGACCGCCTGCTGGTAGGTCTTGAGGCGGTCGCGGTAGCGCTTGGTGTCCTTGAAGCCCAGCGGGTCCGTCGGGCTGATGCCGGTGAACAGCTCGCGCGGCTCCTCCTCGTCGAGGAGCAGGCCGATGCGGGTGCGGGCGTCGATCCGCAGGTGGTAGCCGCACCGCGGGCAGACGCGCAGGTTGCGGTCGAGGTCGCGCGAGTAGACGACCTCCTTGCACCCTTCGCACTTGACCCAGAGCCCTTCGGGTACGTTGCTGCGCGGGCGGTCCTGCCGCACCGCCTTGGGCTTTTTGGTCTTGCGGAACCAGGCCATTGGATCAATGGAGATCGGGAGACGCTCGTCCGGGGCGGAGCCGCTGCGGCGCGCCCCTCTGGGAAGGGCCGCACCGGGCGCGGCCTTTCCGGGCATCAGACGTCCGCGGAGCCCTGCTCCTCGGCTTCGAGGTCGTTGGGGATCCCGAGGCGCAAGCAGGCCGCGTCGTACATCTGGCGCGAGGCCTTCTTGGCGTTCTGGAGCTCGGCCAGGCGGTCCTTCACCTTGGCGAGCTCCTCCTCGATCATGCGGTCGAGCTCTTCCATCTCCTGCCGGGTGACGGAGAGAGTGTTCTCGTAGAACTTCCTCTGTTGATCAGTAAGGCTCATGGACTCCTCCAGCGCTCTACCGCTTGAACGGAATTCTCAGGCGGGTCCACATCTTGACCCGGACCCCACTCTTGGTTGCCGGCCGGTACCGGGCGCCGCGGGCGGCGGCGAGGGCCGCTTCGTTGAAGCCCACCTTCTGATTGACCGACTCGATCACGCGGGCGTCCTGGACCTGTCCGTTCTCGTCGACGAGAACGGAGACCACGACGACTCCCTCGACCTGCAGGCGCCTGGCGAGCGGAGGATACTGCGCTTTGGGAACGCTGACAAGCTCCGGCGGCGTGACCCCCGGCCCCATGGAGACGAGGTCTCCGGGGCGGACGCGGGGCGCCTCGGGCTCCGGCGCGGGCTCGGGAGCCGCGGCGCGCTGCTCCTCGCGCTCCTGGGGCTGCTGCGGCTCCGGTTGCGGAGACGGCTCCTGGATCTGGACCGCCGGAGTCGTCTCGGCCACGGCAGGCGCCGGCTCGGGAACGGAGGCCGCGGCGGGCGCGGGCTCCGGCGGAGCGGCGTCGCGGGGGGACTCCGCGGCAGGCGCCGGGACAGGCGTCTCCTTGCTCTTCCGGGCGTCCGCGAGCTGCTGCTCGAGCTGCTTCACCTGCTCGTCCAGCAATTTCTGCTGCTCCTGCCTCTTCTTGGCCAGCTCCTGGTCCACGAGGCCCGCGAGGTCCACCGGCGCGCCCGGCGCGACGGGCGGCGCGGCCGTGGCCGGCGCCTGCGGCGCGGGCGTGGCGCCCGGGCCGGCGGAGGGGGCCTGCTGAGCGGGTGGAACGGGCTGCCCGCCGCGCGGGCGGTTGAGCAGGAAGAGGGTCAGGATGACCGCGACCACCAGGGCCGCGATGGCCGCATAGAGCAGGCGGCGGCTGCGCGGCGCGCTCTCCTCGACGCGGACCTCCCCGACCGGCGCCACCGCCTGGACCGGCGGCGCCTCTTCGGCCAGGGGGATCTCCGGCGGAGCCTCGACCGGCGGCGGCGTGTACGAGGACGGCTCGGGCAGGAAATGGGAGATCTCTTCCTCCGCCTCGACCTCGGGCTCCGGCGCCATGACGGCCTGGAGGTACGACGCCAGGTCCGGGGGGCCGGGGGCGGGGGTCAGCTCGCGGAGCACCGCGCCGATCCGCTGCGCCATCTCGCCGGCGCTCTGGAAGCGGTTCTGGGGCTCGTGGGCGAGCGCCCGGGCGACGATCTCCTCGACGGAAGGGGGCACCGACGGGGCGATGTCGCGCACCGAGCGGATGCGGCCCTGGCGCACGGACTCGAGGACGGACATCTCGCTGTCGCCGGAGAAGAGCCGGTCTCCGGTGACCATCTCGAACAGCACCGCGCCGAGAGAGAAGATGTCCGAGCGGGCGTCGACCGGCCGGCCCCAGGCCTGCTCGGGCGACATGTACTGGAGCTTGCCCTTGAGGGCGCCCATCTGGGTCTGGCCGACCGTGGAGACCGCCTTGGCGATGCCGAAGTCGCAGAGCTTGACGTCGCCCTCGTGGCTGATGAGGACGTTCTGCGGCGACACGTCGCGGTGCACCAGGCCCAGCTCGCGCCCTTCGAAATCCCGCTTGCGGTGGGCGTAGTCGAGGGCGCTGGCCAGGCGGGCGGCGATCAGCAGGGCCAGGCCGAGCGGCAACGGGTGCCCTTTCCGCCGGCTGGCGTTGAGGAGCGAGCGCAGGTCCCTCCCCTCGACGTACTCCATGGCGATGTAATAGTCGCGGCCGATCTTGCCCAGGTCGTAGATGTGAACGATGTTGGGATGGCTGAGCTGGGCCGCGAGCTTGGCCTCGTCGATGAACATCCCGATGAACTCGGAGTTGTCCGTCATGTGAGGCAGGATGCGCTTGATGGCGACCGTCTTCTGGAACCCCTCGACGCCGCGCATCCGCGCCTTCCAGACCTCGGCCATGCCGCCGACCGCGATCTTTTCGAGCAGCGTGTACTGGCCGAAGCGGTCTCCCCCCTCGTCCTCGGCGGTCACGATCGGGATGCGCTGCGTGGCGGCGAAGTCCTGAAGCGCGCGCACCGGCTCGGCGGGCGGGACCGGCTCGGGCTCCGGCCGCGCCGGCACAGGAGGCGCGGGAGGCTCCACCGGCGCGGCGGCTACGGGCTCGGCCGGGGGCTCGGCCGGCGGCTCGCCGGCGAAGAGGACCGGCGGCTCCTCCGGCTCCTCCAGGAGCGCGGGCGGCTCAGGGAGATCGGGGAGATCGGGGAAGACCAGAGGCGCGATGGCGGCGGGCGGCGCCGCGGGTGCGGGCGCCGCCTGCGCCGGGACGGGCTCCGGCCGAGGCGGCGTGGGCGCGGGAGCGCCGCTCGCCGTCCCTTCCCGCGGGGCTTCTCTCGGCGGGGCCGGCCGGCGGGGTCGCGCCAGCTCCTCCAGCGCCGAGATGTCCATCTCCAGCGTCTTCCCGGGCCTGCGGACCGCGGTGCTCTCCTGGACCGGCGCGGCCGGCGCCTGCGGCGGTGGTGCCGGAGCGGCCGGCTTCGGCCGGGACCCGATCTCCAGGTTGGAGAGCGTCTTGTTGAGCATGGCGTCGATGTCCAGCCCGGCGTCGGTCCTCTCCGGCTTCCTGGGCGGCGCGGCCGGAGCCGGCGCGGCCGGAGCGGCTGGCTTGGCGGGAGCCGGCGCGCTCGGCGCGCGCTTTAGGTCCGGACCGAAGACGCCGGAGAGGGTCTGCTCGAGCCGGCGGTTGAGGTCCGCGTCCGGCGGCGGGTGAGGCGCGGTCCTCGCGGGTGTCGGAATGGAAGCGGGAATGGGAGCGGCAGCGGGAGCGGGAGCGGGGCGCGGGGGAGGCGCGGCGGCCGGCGCTTCCGGCAGGCCCTCCACCTCGGCCAGGACGTCGCCGAAGATGTCCTGCGAGGTCAGCCTCGCCTCGGGAGCCACGGCGGCCTGCGGCGGCGGTCCCTGGGCGCGCCGCGCCAGCACGGCCCGCCGCACCACGGTCTGCAGGTCCTGATCGGTGAACGGCTTGGCCAGGATCTCGTCGGCTTCCAGCGCGCTGCCGGCTTCCGACTGTTCCGGCAGGAGACCCAGGACGCCCGGCCCTCCGGCGCTGCGCGACAGCGAGCTGGCGACGGCCTCGACGCCCGACACCGCGGCGCTGACGATCACCAGGTCGGGTGTTTCGGCGGCCGCGGCCTGGAGCGCCTGGGCGGGCTCGTGCACCATCCGGACCCTCCAGCCCTCGGCGCCCAGAGCGGTATGGATGCGCTCGATATAGCGCGGCTCTTGCTCGAGGACGAGGATCGAAGACATACGCTCTCCGTTCTACAGCCGTGAAAACCAGGAGGTCCGGCTGCCTTTGTAGCATTCCCTCTCCCGGCAGTCAATGATGGAAGCCTCGAAACTGGCTGATTTATGAGGGATTTACCCGGTGTAGAATGGTGCTTCCGAAGACCGAGGAGCCTTTCGCATGTCGGGTCACAGCAAGTGGAGCACCATCAAGCACAAGAAGGCCGCGACCGACGCCCGTCGCGGCAAGCTGTTCACCAAGCTGCTGCGCGAGATCACCGTGTCCGCCCGCCTGGGCGGCGGCGATCCCAAGACCAACCCGCGCCTGCGCACCGCCGTTGTCGAGGCGCGGTCGAACAGCGTCCCCGGCGACACCATCGAGCGGGCCATCAAGAAGGGTACCGGCGAGCTCGCGGGCGAGGCCATGTATGAAGAGGTCGCGTACGAGGGGTACGGCCCCGGCGGCGTGGCCCTGCTCGTCGAGGGGATGACCGACAACCGCAACCGCACCGCCCAGGAGATCCGCCACCTCTTCGCCCGCCACGGCGGCAACCTGGGGGAGAGCGGCTGCGTGAGCTGGATGTTCCACCGGCGCGGCTACTTCGCGATCGACCGCGGCGCCATGGACGAGGAGAAGTTCATGGAGCTGGCCGTGGAGATCGGCGCCGACGACATCGCCATCGAGGAGGGCCATTACGAGATCTACGCCCCGGTGGAGGACTTCGCCGCGACCCAGGAGGAGCTGGAGCGCCGCGGCGTGCCGATCGCCGCCAAGGAGCTGGCGATGATCCCGCAGACCTACGTGGACGTCCCGGCCGACCGCGTCTCGCAACTCCTGCGCCTGATCGAGGGGCTGGAAGACCACGACGACGTCCAGCACGTCTGGGCCAACATGAACGTCGACGAAAAGGTGCTCGCGGCGTCGCACTAGCCGCGGGGGGCGCGCCATGCTCATCCTGGGTCTCGATCCCGGCAGCCTGTACACCGGCTACGGGCTCGTCGAGAGGAACGGCTCCGCGCTCCAGGTCGTCGAGGCCGGACGCATCGCCTGCCCGCGCGACCTCGCGCTCCCCTCGCGCCTGGCTCATCTCGTGGACAAGCTGGAAGAGCTGCTGGGTCGCTTCCCGCCGGACCTGGCGGCCCTGGAGTCCCCCTTCCACGGCATGAACGCCCGTTCGCTGATCGTGCTGGCCCAGGCACGCGGCGCCCTCCTCGCGGTGCTCGCGCGCCGCGGCTTCGACATCCGCGAGTACACGCCGGCCGAGGTCAAGTCGGCGGTCA
Organism: Thermoanaerobaculia bacterium; assembly: GCA_036380715.1. GTDB lineage: Bacteria > Acidobacteriota > Thermoanaerobaculia > Multivoradales > UBA5704 > UBA5704. Next base: position 6,934 of record DASVEF010000022.1, read on the forward strand.
CCGGCAACGGCCGCGCCGACAAGGAGCAGGTGGCGCGCATGGTCCGCCTCCTGCTGAACGCTCAGGGAGAGGACTGGCGGAGCGACGCCACGGACGCTCTGGCGATCGCGATCTGCTGCGGCCAGAGGCTCCGGCTCGACCGCCTCCGCGACCAGGCCCGGGCGGCGACGTAGTGTGCTACCATCCCCTTCCTCCGCTGAAGCGATGGGGTGGCCGTGCATTACAATGCGACCGTGAACGCCAGAATCCGGTGACCTGATCGACCATGGCTTTCCAAGGGTCCCTCAAGGAGCTGCCTCTTCCCGACATCATCCAGCTCGTCTCCGTCTCGGGGAAGACGGGCGTGTTCTCCCTGCGGCGCAACGGCGACACCCAGGGCGAGATCTACCTGCGCGGCGGGCAGATCGTGCACGCCCACGTCGGCGATCTGCAGGGCGAGGAGGCGGTCTACGAGCTGGCGATCTGGCCGGAAGGGGACTTCGTCTTCACGCCCGGCCAGGAGACCGACCGCACCACCATCCAGAAGTCGAACACCAACCTCCTCATGGAGGCGGCCCGGCGCATCGACGAGTGGCAGATCCTCTCCAAGAAGATCGCGTCCACGCGGCTGGTGCCCGTGTTCACCAACCAGGCGGCCACCACCTCGGTGTCGCTGACGCCCCAGGAGTGGAGCCTGATCTGCAAGATCGACGAGCGCCGCTCCATCGAGGAGATCGCGATCGGCCTCGACATGAGCCCCTTCGAGGTCTGCAAGCTCCTCTACGGCCTGATCACCTCGGGCCTGGTCACCCTGCACGAGGACCTGAGCCGCCTGCGCACCGACCGCCTGCACAAGATGACCTCGGAGGAGCTGCACAAGCTGAGCGAGGGCATCCACCAGCAGGCGCGCTCGCTGCTGTCCGGCCACCCGCGCCAGACGGAGCTCGACATCCCCTTCCGCCTGAACAAGGCCGAGATGGACGCCGGGCGCGGCGTGGAAGCGGTCCTCGATCTGGTCCGCTCCGAGGAGAAGGTGGTCTCCGCCGCCCTCGGCCCCCACCAGAGCAAGGCCTTCCTCGACCGCGTCGCCCAGCTCCTGAACCGCTGAGGCCCTCACCCCCGGCCCCTCTCCCAGGGGGAGAGGGGTGAAATGCCTCAGCAAGAGAAGACCATCTTCCTTGATTTCGCTGTTTGCCAAGGTTCTCCCCTCTCCTTCCGGGAGAGGGGCCGGGGGTGAGGGCCCTTTCCGGGTACAATCCCCCGATATGCCGTTGTCTCATCTTCCGAAGCCGGCCCTCGCCACGGCCATCCTCCTCGTCTTTCTCTCCGGGCTCACCGGGCCGCTCGCCGCGCAGGAGCCGGCCCAGCCGCCGTCGCCAGCGGAGGAGGAGACGCCGCCGGCGCCTGTTCCCGAGACCGCTCCGCAGGCCGCGCAGCCGCCGGCCGAAGGTGAGGAGGGAGGAGACGAGGAGCCGCTGAAGCCTCCCGAGGACAGATTCCTCCCCCGGCTGGACGTCTACTTCCCCGAAGGCGACCTCGACCTGCGGGTCAGCCGCCTGATCAACAAGGTCTTCTTCGAAGGCCAGGTCAAGTACAACTTCATCGACGGCGACATCTCGGCCTTCTTGCGCTACCGCTACTACGGCTACCAGAGGACCACCCAGTTCACGGTCTTCGACGCCATCGAGTTCGACGACATCCAGGACTTCTCGAGCGACTTCGACCGGGTGCGGGGGACCCTGCTGCTGATGCAGTGGCCGCACAGCTACGTCCGCCGCACCTTCGTTCTGCTGGAGCTGGACCGGATCAGCACCAACAAAGAGGTGGTGGCGGAGGACATCATCCGCCGGGGAGACACCAACACGTTCGTCCGGCTGGGCTACCAGATCGGCACTCCGGAGGACGAGCGCTCCAACGCGATCGTCGGCGAGACCCGGGCGCGGAGCGAGCGGCTGTTCACCGCCTTCCGCGACATCGGTCCCGGCGGCTTCGGCTTCACCGGCGCGGTCACCGCCGGCTTCCCGGGGATCGGCGACTTCGAGTACGTCAAAGTCGAGGCCGAGACCCTGAAGCGGTTCGACATCAGCGAGCGGACCTTCGTGGTAGGGCGCCTGCACGCCGGCACGTTTCTGCACGAGACCAAGCTGGACCTCGAGGACCTGCCGCCCGAACCCCAAGAGGAAGACGAGTACGACATACCGCGTTCCGAGTATTTCCGGCTCGACGGGCGCGACTACCTGAAGGGCGTCAAGGAGAGGCGGAGGGGGATCGAGCAGGTGCACACGACCTGGGAGTACTTCTTTCCCTGGTTCCTGAACGCCGAGCATGACTTCCTTAGGCTAAAATGGCAAAATTGGTATTGGATTTTGTACGTTGGAGCCGGTAACGTGGGCTTCGACCGAGAGATCTATACGGACTTCAGCTCCTTTGTCCCCGATGCAGGCGTCGGTTTCGAGTCGTCTTTCAAGCTTCGCAAGTACAGGTTCTTCCTTTCCGGGATCGTGGCACAGGCTTTGAAAGGGGATGGGGGAGTAGAGGCGCGTATCTCGGTGAAATCGTACCGCTAAAACCCAGGCTGTCGCGGTCACGTCCTTTCACCGAGTGCTTCTGAGGGAAGTGTCATTGCAGGTGAGGCGAAACTCGCAGGAGCTGTACGAGCTCCTGTCGTTAGGGCTCACGGGCCGGAGGAGGAGGAAGATGAAACACCTCAGATGTTTGCTCTTTCTTACGCTGTTGAGCCTCGTACCCGCCATGGCCTCTGCAGGAGAAGAGGCCAATGGACCATCGGTAACGGGTGAGACGGGGCTGTTTTCGTTGTTGACCGGCGATACTTTACCCCAGGGTCGCTGGTCGTTTGGTCTTTACTACAACAACTGGGACCGGTTGATCGAGCTCGAGGACGGGTTCGGTTTCGACGACGAGGAGGACCTCAGCGTCGACTGGAACCGGTTGAGCGCCAGCCTGGGTTACGGCATCACGGACCGCTGGGAAATCAGCGTGATGGTGCCCTATGAAGATTTTGAGTTCGACAATGACGACCTGTTCTTCGACGACGACGTCGATCCGGACGCGAGCGGCATCGGCAACGCCCGGCTCGGCACCAAGTTCCGCCTCACCGGGGAACCCTTCACGGATTCTTCCCGGCTCGCCCTCAACTTCTTTGTAGATCTTCCAACGGGCGACGACGACGTGGCCTCGGACGACGCCGGATTCGGCGCCGGACTCGACTGGAGCCGCTCGAACTGGGTCTTCAACCTCGGCTACCACGATCCGGGCGACTTCGACGGCGGCATCGAACGCGGCGAGGAGCTCATCGCGGGGCTCGGCTATGCCGGCTCCGTCTCCGACCGCCTCGACTGGATCACCGAAGTGGTTGGCACCTTTTACAGCGGCGACGGCGAAGTCGGCAGCTTCGACGACGCGGTCGACCTGACCACCGGCGGCCGGCTCTGGCTGGGCGAGGCCGAGAACTGGGCCCTCAACTTCGCCCTGCGCACCGACCTGATGCAGCTCAGCGACTTCGACGAGCACTGCCCGCTCGGCGGCCTGCTCGGCCTGACCTTCTTCCCGCGGCTGGTGCGCGAGGAGCCGCCTCCCCCGCCGCCGCCGGCGCCCGAACCGCCGCCGCCCACTCCGGAGCCGACGCCGGAACCGACGCCGGAACCGCCGCCGCCTCCGCCGCCGCCGCCACCGCCGCGGATGGAGCAGGAAGTGTGCGAGTTCTCGCCGGGCAGCGCGCGGTTGTCCAACATCTGCAAGGCCAAGCTCGACGAGGTGGCGCTGCGGATGAAGCAGGAGCCCGACTCGACGGCGCAGGTCATCGGCTACGCCGACAGCTCGACCGGCACGCAGGCGGGTAACCAGCGGCTCGCGGAGCAGCGCGCCGACGCGGTGAAGAACTACCTGGTGACGCGGCACGGGATCGACCCGAGCCGGATCACGACCGAGGGCCAGGTCGCCGATAGCGCGACGGCCAAGGTCATCCTCACCATCCAATAACCGGCGCCCGCGCCGGTTTGGGGCCCCGCCACCCGGCGGGGCCTTTTCTTTTCTACAGGCTCTCGCGCCGCAGCGAGACCACGGCGCCGATCAGGCCGGCCGCCGCGCCCAGCAGGACGATCAGGGCGAGCTCCGCGCCGCCGAGGAAGCGCGAGGCGAGGATGGAGGTGAGGAGCGACCCCGGAGCCCGGAGCCGCAGCAGGGTGTAGGCGGCGAACAGGAGGCCGCCCGCCACCCCGCCGCCGATCAGCCCCTGGAGCAGCCCTTCGGCGTAGAACGGGCCGCGGATGTAGAACTCCGTGGCGCCGACCAGCCGCAGCACCGAGATCTCCTCGTGATGGAGGTAGGCGGTCAGCCGGATCACGCTGGCGATGGTGAAGATCGCCGCTCCGAGCAGGCCTCCCGCCAGAGCCAGCCCGACGCCGCGCACGATCGCCACCACGGTCTCGAGCTGGCCGAGCCACTCGCGGTCGTCGTCCACCATCGAGACCTCGGGGCGCTTCCGCCAGCCGTCGATCCAGGCTTCCAGCTCCGCCGGCCGCCGGCCCGGATCTTTCAAAGAGACCTCCAGAGAGGCGGGCAGCGGCTCATCCCCGAGCCCTTCCACCAGGTCGGAGAGGCTGGGAAAGGACGCCTGGAAGCGCTCGCGGGCCGCTTCCGGCGAGACGGCCTCCACGGAGGCGATCCAGGGAGCGCCCGCTGCCTCGCCGGCCAGGCGCTCCACGTCGGCCGCCGGGGTCTCCGGCTGGAGATAGATCACCACCCGCATCTCGCCGCGCCAGCGCTCGACCGAGGCCAGGAGGTTGCGGCTCACCAGGAGGAACGCGCCGCCCACCGCGAGGCTGACGGCGATGGTCAGGACCGCGAGCAGGCTGACCTTCCAGCCGCGGACCAGGTTGACCAGGGCTTCGCGGAAGAAGTAGCGGAGGGCCTGGAGGAAGCTCATCCGGGCTCCTCGTCCGCCGGCTTCTCTTCTTCCGCCGGCGCCGCTGTCCTCTCGGATTCCGCTTCTCTCTCCAGCTCCGCGGGGACCGGATCGATGCTGGGAGGATCGGTCCCCTCGAGCTCCTGGTCGGAGGCGAGGCGTCCCGCCTCCAGCGTGATCACCCGGCGGCCGACCCGCTGGATCATGTCGCGGTCGTGAGTGGCGAGCAGGACCGTGGTGCCGCGCAGGTTGACCTCCAGGAAGAGGCGGAGGATCTCCCAGGAGAGGTCCGGGTCCAGGTTGCCGGTGGGCTCATCGGCGATCAGGATGTCCGGCTCGTTGATCAGCGCCCGGGCGATGGCGACGCGCTGCTGCTCGCCGCCGGAGAGCTCGGGCGGAAAGGCGTTGAGCCGGTGCGCCAGGCCCACGCGGCGCAGCGCCTGGTAGGCCAGCTTCTTCTGGCTCTTGAGGTCGACCCCGAGGATGCGCGGCAGGTAGGCGACGTTCTCGAACACCGTCTTGCGGGCGATCAGCCGGAAGTCCTGGAAGACCACGCCGATCGTCCGCCGCAGGTACGGGATCTTGCTCGGCGGGATCGAAGAGACGTTGCGGCCGTTGACCAGGATCTTCCCCTCGCTCGGCACGTCTTCGCGGAAGATCAGCCGCAGCAGCGAGGTCTTGCCGGCGCCGCTCGGGCCGGTGAGGAAGACGAACTGCCCGCGGGCGATCTCGAAGCTGACGCGGTCGAGCGCCGTCTGCCCGCCGGGGAAGCGCTTGCTGACCTGGAAGAACTGGATCAAGGCCGGAAGACCGGAACGGAACGCCGCCCGGCCTGGGGTTGAAACCCCAGGCTGAGCTGTTGCGCCCATGCAGGGCGCCGCGTCAGGAATTTCTCCGCCCGGACGGGCGGTACAACCCAGCCTGGGGTTTCAACCCCAGGCTGCCCGCGCCGTCTGTGCCACGGGCGGCTCCGCGCATCCTGCACCATGGTGATGATCTACGCGCGCGGGGCCGGCTCGCGCTCCAGCGCCTGCCGCAAGAGCTGCTGCACCGACTTCGGGTCGGCGCGCCCGCCCGAGCGCTTCATGACCTGGCCGACCAGGAAGCCGAGGGTCTGGGTCTTGCCCGACCGGTACTGCGCGACCGGTCCGGCGTGCTCCTGGACGACCTCGTCGATCCACGCCTCGATCTGCGCGGTGTCGCTCACCTGGCCGAGACCGAGGCGGTCCATGGCCGCGGCGGGCTCCTCGCCCGAGTTCCAGATGGCGGCGAACACCTCCTTGGCGGCGCTGCTCGACAGCTTGCCCGCGTCGACCAGGGACACCAGGGCGGCCAGCCGCGCGGCGGGCAGGGCCTGGCCGACCTCCGCCCTGCGCTCCTTGAGCTCGCGCAGCACCTCGCCCATCACCCAGTTGGCGGCCCCCTTCGGCCCCTTGGGATTACCTGGGAGGGCCGCAACGACCGCCTCGTAGTAGTCGGCGAGCTCGCGCGACTGGGTGAGCACCTGGGCGTCGGCGGCCGGCAGGCCGTACGTCTCCACGAAGCGCGAGCGGCGCTGCCACGGCAGCTCGGGCAGCTCCTCGCGCAGGCGCCCGATCCGCTCTTCCGTCACCACCAGCGGCGGCAGGTCCGGCTCGGGGAAATAGCGGTAGTCGTGGGCCTCCTCCTTGGTCCGCATCAGCCGCGTCACGCCGCTGTCGGCGTCGAAGCTGCGGGTCTCCTGGACCACCCGGCCGCCGGAATCGATCAGGGCGATCTGCCGGCCGATCTCGTGCTCGATGGCGCGCGCCACGTTGCGGAAAGAGTTGACGTTCTTGACCTCGGTCTTGGTCCCCAGGCGCGTCTCGCCGCGGCGGCGGACCGAGACGTTGGCGTCGCAGCGCAGGCTCCCCTCCTCCATGTTGCCGGTGCTGGTCCCGGTGTAGAGGAGCACCTGGTGGAGGGTCTGCAGGTAGTCCTGCGCCTCGGCCGCGCTCGACATGTCCGGCCGCGAGACGATCTCCACCAGCGGCACGCCGCAGCGGTTGTAGTCCACCAGGCTCTGGCCCGGCAGCTTGCCGCCGCCCGGCGCCTCGTGCAGGAGCTTGCCCGCGTCCTCCTCCAGATGCAGCCGCTCGATGCGCACGCCTCTCTCCCCGCTATCGCCGAGCGGCATCTGCAGCAGGGGCAGCAGGCCGTCCTCGGCCAGCGGGCGGTCGAACTGGCTGATCTGGTAGCCCTTCGGCAGGTCGGGATAGAAGTAGTTCTTGCGCGCGAAGACCGACGTCTCGCGCACCGTGCAGCCGAGCGCCAGCGCCAGCTTGACCGCCAGGTCCACCGCGTGGCGGTTCGGCACGGGCAGGGTCCCCGGATAGCCGAGGCAGACCGGGCAGACCAGGGTGTTGGGCGGCGCGCCGAACCGGTTCGGGCACCGGCAGAACATCTTGGTCTCGGTCAGGAGCTGGACGTGGACCTCCAGCCCGATGACGGCTTCGTAGACCTCGTGCGACATGCGGGAGCTAGTGTACCGCAGCTAGAATGCCCGGCGTGAAACGGACACAGCCCTTCCTCCCGCTGCTTTTTCTCGCGCTGGGGATCACCGCCTGCGGTCCCGACGTCCCCAACCTGGACTCTCCCGGACGGACGATCGTCTGCCTCGGCGACTCGATCACCTCCGGAGTGGGCGCCGCGCCCGGGCCGCCCTATCCGGACCTCCTCGCCTCGCGGCTCGGCGTGGAGGTGATCAACGCCGGCGTGCCGGGCGACACCGCCGAGGACGGCCTGGCGCGGGTCGACGAGGCGCTCGACGCCGATCCCTGGCTGGTCATCGTCGAGCTGGGGGGCAACGACATCCTGCGGCGGGTGCCGCCGGAACGCACCGAGGCGGCGCTCCGCCAGATCCTCGACCGCCTGCTCGCCGCGCGCGTGGCGCCGATGCTGGTCGAGGTCGACGCGCCGTTCGCCGGCCGCTACGCCGACATCTACGAGCGGCTGGCCGACGACTACGACGTCCCGGTGGTCGAGGACGTGCTCGGCGACATCCTCCGCGACGCTTCTCTCAAGAGCGACTCGATCCATCCCAACGCCCGGGGGCACGAGGAGCTGGCCGAGGCGATCGCCGAGGAGGTCGAGCCCCTGCTCGAAGCCCGGAGGGACCGGTGATCGAAGAGCCGTCGTTCACCGGCGGTCATTGGGTCTGGCGCGACCGCCGGGGGCCGGTCGAAGTGGCCTTCGTGGGCCGCGGTCCGGCCGGCGAGCGCGACGAAGTCCTGCGGCGGATCGAGCCCGACGCGCCTGAGGTCGCCTGGGCCAAGCAGGTCCACTCCGCGCGCGCTCTGCCGTCGCGATCCGGATTCTGCGGCGAGGGAGACGCCCTCTTCACATCGCGGACCGGCCTCGCGCTCTCCGTGGTCACGGCCGACTGCGTCCCGATCCTGCTCGCCGGCCCGGGCGGCTTGGCCGCCGTGCACGCGGGCTGGCGGGGGATCGCGGACGGGGTCGTGGCCGCGACGCTCGCGGAGCTGGAGGGTCCGCTCCAAGAGTGGACCGCCTGGATCGGGCCGGCGATCGGCCCCTGCTGCTATGAAGTCGGCGAGGAGGTGGCCGAACGGATCGTTGCGGCCAGCGGGCCGGAGGTGGCAACGGCCGGGCCGTCCGGCAAACCCCACCTGGACCTCCAGGAAACGGTCCGGCGCCAGCTCGCCGCGGCCGGCGTCGGCGAGGTCGAGATCGTGAGGCGCTGCACGCGCTGCGACGAGGAGACGCTCTGGAGCTACCGGCGGGAGGGGAAGGGGGCGGGGAGGAACCTCGCGTTCATCTGGCGGACCTCACCCTCTTGACGGACGCGGGGCGGGATGGCGGCGTGCTGTTCTCTCCGGCGGAAGTTTTTTCAGTTGACGGCCGCCCTATATAGAGGTATCCTCAGCTCATGTTCAGCCCAGCCCGACTCAAGCGAGAGGCCAAGGAGATGTCCAACGGGTTGCGCGAGGCTCTGCGGCAGGCGGTGGAGCGGAGCGATGTGGATTTGAAGGAGCTTTCCGCCCGGACCGGCAGGGCCGACGGCTATTTTTCCCACCTGTTCAAGGGCCGCATCACCCTGACGGTCGAGCACGTCTTCACCGTGCTCATGGCCGTGGGCGTCAAGCCCACGGATTTCTTCGCCAGCTTCTACGGGATCGAACCGCAACGCGACGCCGAGGACGACGAGCTCGACAAGCGCGTGCTTCGCATCATGGAGCGGTACGGGATCCAGCCGCGGGTGCGCGACGACGACAACGGCGGCGGAGCGAAGAACCTCTAGCGGCCCCGGCGCCCCAGCAGGCTGCCCCCGTTTTCCGTTCTTTATAGGGGTGGATGGCAAACTGCGCCACGGTGGCGGCCTCGAACCACGACCACCTCAGGGATAGCCGGGCTAGCTAGCGATAGCTTCTTCGGTCCCTGCCCACGACCTCCGCCCAGCTCAGGTAACCATCGTTGTTGCGGTCCAGACGATCGAAGGTGTCGTCGCGGCCCACCCATTCGTTCCGGCTCAGGCGGCCGTCCCGGTTGTCGTCGCTGCTGCGGAACTGGTCTTCCAGACGGCCGTCGCTCCGGTCCAGATAGCGGCTCCGGGCCTGGCGGATCTCGCGGCGGCTCACCCGGTTGTCCTCGTTCACATCGAGGAGATTGAAGATCCGACCGTCCTCCCTCCACTCAGAGCGCGACAGATGGCCGTCGTCATTGCGGTCGAGCCTGTCGAAGTGGCGGAGCAACTGCTCGTCGTCCCAGCGGTCGCGATCATCCCAACGGTCGCGGTCGTCCCAACGGTCGCGGTCGCCCCAGCGGTCGCGGTCGCGGCGGTCATCCCAGCGGTCATCATCCCGCCGGTCATTGCGGCCGCCGCCATAGATCACACGGCCTCCAGTGCGCGCGGCCTCACGGCGAGCGGCGGCGCAGCTCGTGGGGGGCGGCTGGTGGCCCGGAGGCCTGTCGTCGTACCAGACGCGGCACTCGCCAGGGGGCGGCAGGTGACCGTGGGGCACGCCCCGAGAGCTGCGGCGGTTCCAGTCGTCGTCTTCCCAGTCGCGGTCCCGGTCGTCGTCCTTCCACTTGTGGTCCTTCGACTTGCCCTTGTTTTTGTCCTTGTCTTTGTCGTCTTTATCGCCCTTCTCGGCGAATGCCACGGCTCCGGGGCTCGGATCGGCCATCGCGGCCGGCGCGGCCAGGGCGAAGGCGAGCAGAACGATCGGCAGGAAGTTTCGATGTCTCATACAGCCTCCTCGGTGGAACGCGACGCCCGGAGGCCCCGCGCTCTCGACCCGGCCGGCGCAATCGACTCCGGCCGGGGTTGAAATCCCGAGGCTGCAAGAAGGAAACCAGAGATCTCCCCAGAGGAAGGACCCTGGATTCGTACTCTCCAGAAGACAGGCCCGTCCCGCGCCCAGGCAGCTTCGGAAACCATCTTGCGTCCTTTCGCCGCCTGATCCGTCTTCCTGGTCGACGAGCGGGATACACCGCGAGTCGGTCAAAGGAGACGAGCCATGAAGAGTCATCCGTCGCAATCGCGGGAAGTGCGCGGCCCGGGCCGCCAGATCTCGATCGACCTGCTGGCCCTCGATCTGGATACCTGCGGGCGGTGTGTGGGCAGCCTGACCAATATCGAAACCGCCATCGAGCTGCTGAGGCCCGCGCTGGAGGCCATCGGAACGGAGGTGCGCGTGCGAAAGATCCTCATCACGTCCGAGGAGCAGGCCCGCCGCCACCGGTTCGCCAGCTCACCGACGATCCGGATCGACGGCCGGGACATCGTCCTCGAGACGCGGGAGAGCGAGTGCGCCGCCTGCACGGACCTCTGCGGTTGCGAGGAGGGCACGAGCTGCCGGGTATGGCCCTACCGCGGTCAGGAGCACACCGAAGCGCCCGTGGAGCTGATCGTCGAAGCGTTGCTCCAGCAGGTCTCCGGCCCCGAGGCCCGCGAGGTCGCCGCGCCGGCGTACCCCGGAGTTCCCGCGAACCTGCGCCGATTCTTCGCAGGCCGGGCTCGACACGACGTGGCGGCTGCGGCATGCTGTTCGCCGGCGGAGCAGGCGGAGTGCTGTGAAGCGGGCGAGAAGGCCTCCTGCTGCGGCGTCCAGAACGACTCGTGCGGCTGCCATTAGAACCATGCAAGCGCTCCGGCAAGACCTGGGAGACGAGCTGTGGCGGGCCTACCGGGCGGAGCTGTTGCGTTTCGTCCTCAAGCGGGTGCGTGACGAGGCCCTCGCCGAGGACATCGTGCACGAGGTGCTCTGCAGGGCCTACGCACGCCAGGAGACGCTCAGGGATTCCCGCAAGCTGCGGCCATGGCTCTACCGGATCGCCCGCAACGCGATCATCGACGCCTACCGCTCCGCGAAGCCGGCGGAGCCGCTGCCCGAGGAGCTTCCGGCGGCGGAAGCCGCCGGCGACGAGAGCCCCGAGCAGGGTCTGGCGCGCTGTCTGTTGCCGCTGCTGGAAGGCCTTCCACCCCTCTACCGCCACGCGGTGGCGCTCTCCGAGCTCGAAGGTCTGACGCAGCGGGAAGTCGCATCGCGATTGGGGCTTTCGCTCTCGGGTGCCAAATCGCGGGTCCAGCGGGGCCGCAAGCTGCTCGGCGAAACCCTCCTCGACTGCTGCCGCATCGAGCTCGATCGTCGTGGAGCCGTCGTGGAGTTCGAGTGCGGAAGGGAGTGCGGCGACTGCCGATAATGCGCGGCCCCCAAACTGGTGCCACTTAGTTTCTGGTGCGAGGAGCACTTGTCGATCGACACGCCAGCCAACTTACGCCCATCTACCGCTTAGCTAAGGCAGTCGGCGGGCCGCAGGAAGGCAGCTTCTCGAAGCGCGTGGTACCTAAAACAGCCCCGAGGCAAAATCGACGAAAATGGGTGAGGCCCTCGGCCCAGAGCTGCCGCGCGGCCTGCTGCAGGAAGTCCCGCAGCATCCTCACCCACTTGGGCGTCGAAGGCACGAGAGATAACACGCACTCGGCCGCCGCCTTGTCCACGGGCGTGTAGTGCGAGCCGCCAAGGTGCAGTTGTAGATGCGGGCTGCGTTCGGGGCTTCAGACTGGGTGATGACTGCGTCAGGGGGCTGGTCTCCACAGGTGGGCTCCTTCGCGAGTAAGTCTCCGGCGGCGGTATGGTTCCGCCGCCGCGTCCCGTCTGTGTACCTCAGCAGGGGGGCTCGTCAACCTGCCGCTTGACGCTTCTGGTCGGCTACTGGTCTGGCCGGGCCAAGGAGTACGTCACCCACCAGAATCTCCAGCGGGTGACCTGTCCGCTGTCTTACCGCTTGAAAGCTTCCCGCCTGACATATCCTGGGTTGGTGGATAAAAGAGGCGCAGGACGGTATGATCTCTACATGCGGAGCAACCGGAGGAAGCACAACCGTCCCCTCCAAGGGAAGCGGAAGTCCTCGTCTGACTCACCTCCTAGGTAGGGACGAAGGATGGCCACCGCAGACCAACTCAAGGCACTAATCAAGAGCTTTCGTGAGCAGGATTCCACCCGGTTCTACCGGGTTGCTCTCCAACTTGCTGCGCACGAGGCTCGTCTTGGCCATGGCAAGCTGGCTGGTGAGTTACGTGAGCTTATCGACTGGGCCCGAGCGGAAACCAGCTCTGTCCAGGGTGGCCGCAGGCCAATCCCCATTACCAAGCCTCGGGGAGAGTTGGAAGGACTGCTGAGCGTCTCGTATCCTGACCTCCACCTCAAGGACATGGTGTTGCCTTCAGAGCTCAAGGATATCTTCCAGCGGATCCTGAAGGAGCACCTACACCAACACCGACTGCTCGAACATGGACTCAGCCCGAGGCGGAAGTTCCTCCTCCTTGGTCCCCCGGGCACGGGAAAGTCGATGGCGGCCAAGGTTCTTGCAGGGGAGCTACACCTCCCCCTATTCATCGTGCGGTTCGAGGCTCTGATCACAAAATTCATGGGTGAGACCGCGGCGAAGCTGCGGCTGATCTTCGATGCCATGCATCAGACTCGTGGAGTGTACCTCTTTGATGAGTTTGACGCGATCGGAGCACAGAGAGCTATGCCCAACGAGACCGGTGAAATCCGGCGCGTCTTGAACAGTTTTCTCCAGTTCATAGAGGAGGACAACTCGCTGAGCATCATCATCGCGGCTACCAACCATATGGAGATTCTTGACAGGGCTCTGTTTCGCCGATTTGATGATGTGATCCGTTTTGATGTACCCTTGAAGGAGTTGATCGTTCGGCTGCTCCAAGACAAGCTTGCGCCCTATGGGCGAGAGGAGTTGGATTGGAATGAGCTTGCCGGAGAGGCGGTAGGCCTCAGTTATGGAGACCTGGTTCGAGCTTGTGAAGACGCGGTAAAGGATATGGTTCTGGAAGGTCGCAAGTCGGTTACTAGAGACAGCCTAAGAAGAGCCCTCCGATCTAGAAAGGATTCCCTTCCTTCACGTAATTCAGCAGAACGCAGTTAGTTCTATACAGCAGAATGCCAAACGGCTACGAAAGGTTCAGACACCTACTCCTGGCCGGAACCGCCAGATCGCTTCCCTATACTCAAAGGGGCGGAGGCAGGCCACGTGGTGGATACCCTCATCGGAATCCGGACGAGCATGGCAGAGAGCTGAGTGCCGAACTCGCAGCTATTAGGGCGACCCAAGCGGAGCTACTGGATCGCCGGCGGAGCCAGGAATTCTTGGATGTCACGGGCAGCGAGGTGACGTTCGAGCTTGTGCTCAACCCTCACCTAAAACTCGAAAGTCTGGAGGACCAGAGGGCCGGCATCGAGCTGCTCGCTTTCCGGAAGACTGGTGACGAGATCGGCACTGCGAGCGTGTTTGTGCCAGAGGGGAAGCTCCAGGTCTTTGAAAAGAAGCTGGCGGCGTACCTTGACGCCGAGAATCTCACGATCAAAGGAAATCGTAAACACGAGAGTCTCATCAATAGTATTGAGCGGATCAGGAGAACCGTTCTCGGGGATCTATGGACGGATCCACTGCGAGAATTTCCGGCTGAGGGCGGTATGCTTTGGTGGGAAATATGGGTGCGAAATCAAGCCGGCGTGGATCGTTTCCGGGAACATGCACGGAGGCTTGAGATCGTAACCGGGGAGCGGACCCTGCGCTTCCCGGACCGGTCCGTATTATTGGCTCATGCGTCGGTCGAGCAAATGACTCTCTCTGTCGAGCTTCTCGACTCGATTGCCGAGTTGCGAGAAGCAAGAAGCTTGGCGGTTGAGTTCCTTCAAATGGAGCATCGGGAGGAACGCGAGCAAATCGACCGTTTCAGGAGCAATGTCGAGTCACCTCTTAGCAATTATCCGGTTGTCTGCCTGCTCGACACTGGAGTGGACGTAGGACATCCTCTCCTTGAGCCCGGCCTGAAGGCTGAAGATGCTCATGCCTACGATGAGAACAACTGGGGGACCGACGACCACCATGGGCACGGCACCCAGATGGCCGGCATCGCGCTTTATGGCGAGACTCTTGACAGCCTTATTCTGGCAGGCCGACCCGTAGAGCTTCGGCACGGGCTTGAGTCGGTGAAGATCCTTCCTCGCATAGGGAGTAATCCGCCGGAGCTTTATGGAGAGATCACCCTCTCGGCAGCGGCACTGGCCGAGACTTATAACGGTACTCGCCTACGGGACTTCTGCCTATCGGTCACCTCTAGTCGGTGCCCGGAAGGACGACCGACTTCATGGTCGGGCGCTATGGATCAGCTCTGCGCGGGAGCCGAGGAGGAAGGGCACCCACCTCGCTTGGTTTTTGTATCCTCAGGGAATGCCAATACCGCTGCAGGCTACTCCTATCCCGACTCCAATCACACGGATTGCCTCCAAGATCCTGCTCAGGCCTGGAACCCTGTAACTGTGGGAGCCTACACCGAAAGGATTCTCATCCAGGAGGAGGACTGCCGCGACTGGGAGGTTGTCGCTCCGGCTGGTGACATGAGTCCCAGCAACACCACTTCTCTACTTTGGCGCGAGCCATGGACCAACAAGCCGGATCTGGTGCTCGAAGGCGGGAATATGGCCTGGGAACCTGCCTCCGGTGCGGCAGACCCGCTGGAGAGCCTTTCCTTGCTCACCACCCGGCGGCGACAGGATGGCTCAGGACTGCTCGCTTGGACCGGAGATACCAGCGCCGCGACAGCGGCTGCGGCCCGACTTGGGATACTGATTTTGGCAGAGTATCCGGAGCTCTGGCCTGAGACCATCCGTGCGCTCCTCGTGCACTCAGGGCGCTGGACTTCCGCAATGGAAGCCCGGTTTGCCAATCTCCCTCCACGGGAGCGGATTGACCGAGCCCTTCGGTGCTACGGCTTCGGTATACCTGACCTCAACCGTGCGCTCCGCAGCCTCCGACATCAGTTGACACTCGTGGTGCAGGAGACGATTCAACCCTTTCGGCTCGACCGGAGCAGGGGGAGGACCGAGGCGAGGAGCAACGAGATGCACCTCCACCGCATCCCATGGCCGGCAGATGTCCTCGCGAGCCTCGGAGAGGTTAGAGTCAGGATGCGAGTGACGCTCTCCTATTTCATCGAGCCGAAACCGGGTCAGCGCGGCAAGAGCCAGCGCTACCGCTACGCCTCCCATGGGCTGCGATTCGACGTCAAAACAGCCGCCGAGTCCGAGGAGGAGTTCTTGGTGCGAATCAACCTGGCCCTTCGGGAGGAGGACGAAGAGCCATCTTTCTCCCGCTCCGACTCGCGTGAGTGGACGATCGGTCCGCAGTCCCGCAATCGCGGCTCCATCCATTCAGATGTATGGGTTGGAAGCGCCGCCGATTTGGCGTCCAAGGATGCCGTCGCCGTATACCCTGTGATCGGCTGGTGGCGAGATCCGAAGCGTGTAGATCGTTGCGAGCGGTCGGTCCGCTATGCCTTGGTCGTCTCCATCGAAAGCGACGCGGCTGAGGTTGAGATCGAAGGGGTAACGGTCCCGGTGGATTTCTATACTGAGGTCGTTAATGCTATCGAGGTGTCGAACGAAATTGAGATTATCGGTATGTAGATCCTAGCGCTCTGAAAGAACTTAGCTGGAGAGTAGAATGCCAGCCTCCTGTTGAAGGAGTACGTGTAATGAGGGCGGCAGCCCTGCTCGAATCGCAAAGCTTGGCTTGGTGGAAAGGGGAGGAAAGGGTGAACGGGCCTTTGGGCAGGAGGAAGCCTCTTGAGACCGGCGGGGAAGCGACGGAAAGGCACACCTCCGTCCTGTCTCGCAGCGCAAGAGAGGGTAAAACGGAGGTGGTCGGAGCAGGGAAACGACCAAGAGAATCCGTGAGTTATCCAACGGGCGTCGAGCTGGAGCTGCTCTTGGCGCTTCTCCCGGCAGCGCTGGGAGCCGGCGGCGAGGGTGTGCCAGCCAATTTAGTTTCTGGCCAATCTCGTAAGACAGTTGGCCGGGCCGATCAAGGCTGAGTGCCAGACAGGCCCCCCTCACCAGGGTCCGTGAGCCCGGGGATTGACAGAACTACGGGTAACCAGTAGTTTTGTTGAGGATGGAGTACGAGTGGGATGCCGCGAAGGCTGCCGAGAATCGCCGCAGGCACGGCATCGATTTTGCGGATTCCATCGCAGCGATTGAGGACCCGAACCGACTCGAGGAGATCGACAGCCGGTTCGAGTACGGAGAAGAACGGATACGGATCATCGGTTTGGCGGTCGGCAATGTCCTGTTCGTCGTCACGACCATGCACGGTGACAGGACGTGCCGCATCATCTCTGCCCGGAGAGCTACGCGATATGAGCAAGGCCGGTATTCCGCGGGTGACCGTGAAACCTGGTGAGGCGCCGCCCCGCGGCGAGACCGATTGGGCGCGAGTGAACGCGATGACGGACGAAGAGGTGCTGGCGGCGGCCCGCTCCGATCCCGATGCCCAGCCGCTCGACCCGGAGGCACTGGCGAAGATGCGCCGGATCTCCCCCGTGAAGGCGTTGCGGCAGCGGCTCGGCATGACCCAGGCCGAGTTTGCGGAAGCCTTCCGACTGCCCATCAGCACTCTGCGAGACTGGGAACAGCACCGCAGCACTCCTGATGCACCAGCCCGCGCGTTGCTGCAAGCGATCGACCGCGAGCCCGAGACGATGCGACGTCTGTTGTCTCAGGCGGCTTGAAGGTCGGGCTCTCGCGAGAATCCGGCAGGAGTTGCGACGAGAGGTGTCGCCCCCTGGTCACGACTTAAAAGGCGGTAAGCGGGCCCTCACCACCCCCGCTGTCGCTCGAAGAAGGCCCAGATCACTGCCGGTCCGTTCGGTTCCTTGGGCGTCGGACCTAAAAGTCGCGGATAGCGCAAGTATGGCTGAGGCATGCCATGCCCGCCACCGTGAATGGCAAGGAGCTCCACCTCGACTTCGGAGTCGTCGCGCCAGAGCACCTGCTCGACGTGAGCTCCGGCGGCGAGGGGTGCCAGCCAACTAGTTGCTGGCCAATCCCGTAAGGCAGTTTGGGCCGGGCCGATCAAGGCCGAGTGCCAGACAGGCCCCCCTCACCAGGATCCGTGAGCCCGGGGATTGACAGAACTACGGGTAACCAGGAGTTTTGTTGAGGATGGAGTACGAGTGGGATGCCGCGAAGGCTGCCGAGAATCGCCGCAGGCACGGCATCGATTTTGCGGATTCCATCGCAGCGATTGAGGACCCGAACCGACTCGAGGAGATCGACAGCCGGTTCG